>PAQX01000038.1 GCA_002709835.1 Deltaproteobacteria bacterium | reverse complement strand
AGGAAGGCGACGGTGGCGTGGAGGTCGTCCGGGTGGAATGGCCGCACGACGTCCGGAGCGGGAGCGAGCGCGGCGAACCACGCTTCTGCGGGGACGGGGAGTGCAATGAACCAGTTTGCCATGGATGAAGGAAGCGGGCAGGCAGCCTGCCGACGGTGCAGCGCTAGGGGACGACGAGCGGCCCCATTCGGAGCGCGACGTTCGAGTCGAAGCGGTCTTCGCCGAAGATGCCGAGGGCGACCGCAATCCGCTCGGCCACGTACTTTTCTTCGCGCAGGAGCGAGAGGTGTTCGACGAGTCGCGCGTCGTCCAGGACGGCGGCGACCACGCAGGCTTCCTCGCCGCCGCGCAGGAGCGTGACGGTTCGGGCGGTCGCAATCCCGTTCCGGGTCGCCTTGTCCCGGCCCATCGTGGCCCAGATCGCGCCCTCGTCGTCGATCACCCAGAGGCGCAGCGGCCCTCCTCGGGTCTCGCCGCACCCGGGACGCACGACGACGACCTCTTCCACTTCGGCCAGGACCGCGAAGGCCGCCAGATAGAGCGCGAGCAGGCTTGTCAGCAGCAGCACGCCCTGGCCGGCGGTGCCCGCGCCGCCCTTCGAAGGAAGCACGTCGAAGAAGATCAGCGCGCCACAGACGAGCGCGAGCAGTCCGCCGACGAGATTTCCGCCTTCGGGAGGGAAGTAGGGGCCCGCATGCTGGAGGCGGATCAGGAAGACCGAGAGGCCCACGAGGGAAAGGGCGATTCCGATGAGCTTTCGCGGCATCCGCGGCTTCTCCGAGGCGGCGTCGCTCGAAGTCTAGTCAGAGGAAGCGGGCGCGACAACGCGATCGGCGTCCTCGGGAGCGGGGAGGGGTACGCTTTCGTTCGTGGGCGTGCCCCGCGGCGAGTTGGAGCCGCCCTCGTCGGTCCTCGGGAGGTCACGGAGGACTAACGTCGCGGCGCGACCTCGTACATCCACGCATCGCCGTTCCGGATCGCTTCGTCCGGGTCGCCGAAGTCGGCCCCCTCGGGCAGATATTTCTCCGCGATCATCGCGAGGACCGGCGCGACCATCGGCCCTTCCATGATCCGGTCGAGCTGCCGCTCATAGATCGTGTCGTCGATCCGGAGAAGGATCCGGTTGTCCTCGACGATCTGGTGGGGCCAGTGCTTCCAGAGCTTGCCGAAGGCGGTGTTCATGTAGCCGGACAGGATGTAGATCTTGTTCTCGTGCTCGGCGATCCAGGTGATGCGCGACGTGTCGTTCACGAGGATCTGGAACTCGACCTCGCCCCGGGTGCGCATCGGTGACCAGTCGGGCTCGGGCCCGGTGTAGAGGGTTCCGGTCGTGAAGGGGCCACCGCGCAGGAAGGCCGCGGGCGGACCGTCCTGGGCCCCGGCCCAGGTGACGGCGAGGAGTACGACGAGGGCGACGAGGGCGATCAGGCCTCCGACGATCTTCAGGGCAGTCTTCATAGGGAACCTTTCTGGCGACGGGCGGAGGTAGCTCCGAAAGACGCGGGTCGGAGTCTGCCGGACTGGAGCGTCGCCGGGTAGGGCTCCAAAATGGGCCTCGGTCGGGTGCTCTCGGCCTCATCCCGCCTGTGCTACCCCCTTCCGCGCTCCGGCCTCCAATCGTCCGGAAGCCTCTACCACGGTCCTCCTCTGGACCGCGCAATCCCAGCTGAACACACAGAATCGAGGAGAAGAGTCATGGGAATCCTGAACGATCGCGTCGCACTGGTGACGGGCGCGGGCCGCGGAATCGGTGCCGCCGTCGCAGAAGGCCTGGCCGCCGAAGGCGCCGGCGTGGTGGTGAACGATCTGGGTGTGGATCTCGAGGGCGGCGGGACCGATGCCGGCCCCGCAAAGGAAGTCGCGGACCGGATCGTCGCGAACGGCGGGACCGCGATCCACGACGGCACGAGCGTCACCGACTTCGACGGCGTCGAGGCGATGATCCAGCGGACCGTCAAGGAGTTCGGGAAGCTCGACATCCTGATCAACGTGGCGGGAATCGTGCGCGACGGCATGATCTTCAAGATGACCGAGCAGCAGTGGGACTCGGTGATCGACGTTCACCTGAAGGGCACCTTCAACACGACGCGCCACGCCTCGGTCCACTGGCGCGAGAACCGGGGCGGTGAGTTCCGGCTCATCAACTTCATCTCGGGCTCGGGTCTCTTCGGCGCCCCGTCCCAGCCGAACTACGCGGCAGCCAAGGCGGGCATCGTCGGCCTGACTTTTTCCTGCGCGAACGCCCTGCGCGGCTACGGCGTGACGTCCAACCTGATCGCGCCGGTCGCCACCACGCGCATGACCGAGGGCCTCGGCGCGCAGGGCTCCTTCAACTACTCGCCCGACAACAAGCAGCTCGCGCCCGAGAACTGCGTGCCCGCGATCGTCTACATGGCAAGCGCGCAGTCGAGTTGGCTGAACCGCCGCGTCGTCAGCTCCGGCAACGGTAAGATCGGTCTGCACGCAAATTTCGACATGCAGTGCGAGCTCGAAGCGAGCGCGGACGACGGCGTCTGGACGAACGAAGAGGCCGCCAAGGCGATGGAGGCGAACTTCAAGGACGCCGAAGAGCAGATGAATCCTTGGGGAGGCAAGAAGTAGGCGCGCCCGATCCGGGCGGCCTAGGCCTCTCCATACCGATCGCGCAGGTCCTTCTTGAGGATCTTGCCCGCCGGGTTTCGCGGAATCTCCCCGATCAGCTCCAGCTGTTCGGGGAGTTTCTGTTTCATGAGCTCGCGCTCGAGGAGGAACGAGACCATCTCGTCGAAGGCGAGGGTTTCGCCCGGCGCGCACTGCACGACGGCGCAGACGCGCTCGCCGCTCGCCGGGTCGGGCAGGCCGATGACGGCGACGTCCGCGATCTTTGGGTGCTGGTAGAGCAGGTCTTCGATCTCCTGCGCGCTGATGTTCTCGCCCTTGCGGATGATCACGTCCTTCAGGCGACCGGTGATCACGACGTAGCCCTCCTCGTCGAGGTAGCCGAGGTCGCCCGTCCGGAAGAACCCCTCGTCGTCGAACGCCGCCTCGTTGAGGGATTCGTCGACGTATCCGCGGAAGAGCTGGGGGCCGAAAGCGCGGATCTCGCCCTCGATGCCGGGGCCGGCTTCCTCACCCTCGAGGGTCACGACGCGCATCGTCGCGTCCGGTGGATTCACGCGTCCTTCGGTATGGGCAAGCTTCTCGGGCGCGCATCGCGTCGTATTCATCGCGATGATCGGGCACTCGGTCAGACCGTAGCCGGACACGATCCCGACCCCTCCCATTTCCTCGACCAGGTCGTAGTGGAGCTGTGGCGGCTTCGGCGCGGCTCCGCCGGGAAAGGCGCGGATGCGCGGGAAGAGCGGCGAAGCGGGCTCGCGCCGTTGGGCGTCTAGGTAGGCTTGGTGGAAGACGGTGCCGGCGGTCGCCTGAGTGACGCCGTGACGCGCCAGGATCGGAATCGTGTCGTCCGGCGCGAAGATCTCGATCATGATCATGCCGGCCCCACTCATCAGCGCGCTGTAGAGCCAGCCGATCCCACCGATGTGCGCCATGGGAAAGACCAGGGCAATGCGGTCGTCGTCCTTCAGGTCGAGCACGTTCGCCATGCCGAGGGATTTCGCGTGGAGCGTCAGGTCGGTATGGCGGGCACCCTTCGGGTCGGACGTGGTGCCCGACGTGTAGAAGATCCAGCGGACCGGCGCGTCTTCCGGTGTCGTCTCGGCCGGCGCGGGCGGAAGCGTCGCCGGGTCTCCGTCCGGCAGCCCGGCGGACAGGTCGAGCATCTCGAGTCCGGGGTGGTCTGCCTGGAGCGCCTCGGCCATCACGGCGTAGTCGACGCCTCGGAACGTTCCGGGATGGACCAGCAGGCGTGCGCCGGTCTGCTTCGTGACGAACCCCAGCTCGCGCTCGCGGTAGATGGGCAGACACGGATTCTGGACCACCGAGAGGCGAGCCAGTGCGCAGACGAGGAGGACGGTGTCGATCCGACTCGGGAGGACCCACGAGACCGCGTCTCCTGGCCCGATTCCCTGCGCGTGGAGCCCCGCGGCGATCCGCTCCGCCTGATCGCGCAGTCCGGCGAAGGTCACCTCGCGTTCGGTCTCGTCGACCATGATCAGGGCGTTCGGAGTTTCCTGGGCGCGCTTCTCCACCAGGGACCAGAAGGTCCGCGCTTCGAGCATCGGGCAGTCCTCGCGAGGTGTTCTTGGGCGCGCGAGAGCGGAGCTCGGTCTCGCGCAGAGCGGAACCCAGCTTAGCGAGCGCGCGCATGGGTGGGCGCTCGCCCGACCGGCGGCTCCGTGTCGCCCCGATCCTGGTTGGCGCCCCTTTTCGAGCGAGACCGGGACCGGGGGGGCGTGTGCCGCGTCAGCCGCCCAGGTCGGTGATCACGGCCCGCCCGACGTACTTGCCGGCCTCGAGCTCGTCGAACACGTCGGGGAGCTCGGAGAGTGCACCGGTTCGCCCGATGTGGCTCTTGACCTTGCCCGCTCCGGCGAGCTCCACGAGCTCACGCATGTCCTGGACGTTGCCGACGGCGGAGTAGATGAGCGTCGGGTCCTTGAAGAAGAAGGCGAAGGGGTTCAGCTCGAGATTGCCGTCGGCGGTCGCGGGGAGCCCCACGGCGACGAAGAGGCCGCTGCGTCGCAGCAACTGAATACCGAGATCGAAGCCGACGAGCTTGGCCGTGAAGGCAATGCTCGCGTGGACGCCGCCGCCGTCGAAGCCGGCGACCAGCCCCGCGGCCTCTTCGGGCGAGACCGCATAGTCCGCGCCCAGGGATTCGACGAACTTGAGCTTCTCCTCACCGACGTCGACCCCGACGACGACGTAGCCGAAAGCCTTGGCGATCTGGACTGCATAGTGTCCGAGCCCGCCGGCTGCACCGACGATCGCGACGGTGCTCCCGGGTTGGACGCCGTGCTTGAAGAGCTTCTTGACCGCGCCGTAAGCCGTCAGGCCGCCGCAGGCGAGCGGCGCTTCCTCGTCGCCGATCGAATCGGGGATCTTGACGAGCCCCTTCGCGAAGGTGCAGAACTCTTCCGCGAACGTGCCCATCACGCCCTGGGTCTGGGCGCAGTGACGCGGCTCGCCGCCGAGGCAGAACTCGCAGGCGCCGCACCAGTAGCCACCGCCGGTTCCTCCGAGGCCGAGGATCACGCGGTCCCCCACCTGGATCGACGGGTCGGCGTTCTCACCGAGGGCTGTCACCACGCCGATCGCTTCGTGGCCGACGGGACTGGTGTCCGGGAGGCCAGCCCAGTCGCCACGCACGATGTGGAGGTCGGAATGACAGACGCCGGCGGAGGAGATCCTGATCCGGGCCTGTTCCGGACCCGGCTCCGGGGTGGGGTGGTCCTGGATTTCGAGGTTTCCGGCGTTCAGGAGGGCGGTCTTCATCGTGGGCTCCGATCGATCGTAGGGAACTGAGGATTTCGAGTATGACAGGCTCGGGCGGGGTCGCCATCCAGGGATTCGGGCCCGGCGGATCGTCTAGATCCGGTCGGGAGAGACGGGATCCCGGGCGTTCCGGGCGAAGGATCCGCGAAGTCGTGCCGCGATTCGGATCGGCGCCTCGTCTGTTTCGCCGGTCTCTGCGTGGTGATATCTCGATGCGAGAGAATCCGACACAGTCGCGTGTTTCGTGACTACGCCGGGAGAACGCGAAAGCGATCGCGTCTGGTCGGCGATCGCGGGGCTGCACAGACCGGCACCCTGACCGCTCGAGAAGCCGGTCAGGGCGCCGGGGGGGGGGCGGGCTCACGACGGCAGCCTTCATTTCCTCCTTGCTTCGGGAGCCTCGGTCGGCAGTTGCCGGTTGGTGGCCGTCTCGCCACATTTTTCTCGTCGCGACCACTTCCCCTTACCGAACCGCCGATTTGGGGGCGGTCCTCCGAGGTTTTGTGCTCCGCTCATCCTATAAATCTGCGATCTGGATCGCCCGTTTTACGCTCCTTCTGCTCGTGCTCGCGCTCGCCGGCGTTGCAGCGACTGCCCGCGCCCAGTCCGTGTACGACGTCACCGATTTTGGCGCGATCGGGGATGGGGTCACCAACGACACCGTAGCGATCCAGCGTGTGATCGATTCCGCCCAGCTCGCTGGCGGCGGGACCGTCTACTTTCCCTGCGGTCAGTACCGGGTCGGGATGCTCGGCCTTTATCATTTCTATGGAGGCCTGCAAATCACCAGTAGCGACGTCACGCTGCGAGGGGCGCCTGGGCATTGTGCCGAGCTGCTCCCGGCGGCACCCAATGGCATGGTTTTGGTCGCGATCTGTCCGGCCTTCGACAACGAGCCCAACTACGGCGGCAATAAGGCCTGTGACACACAGCCCCCGATCTCGGGGGTCACGATCGAGGGTCTGACCTTCCGGGATGACGACCCCGCCGCGCACTGCGGTGCTTACGGCGTCTTGGCCCCGGGGCGGTGTGTCACCGAGGAGAGCCACGGGATCTTCGTCTCACACACCGTTGGTGTGTCCATCGTCAACAATCGCTTCGACCGTATTGGCGACGAATCGATTACCATCGCCTCGGAAGGCGAAATCCGCGGCAACGTCTTCACGAACACGCCGGGGATCCCTCGAAGTGGTGGCTCCGCGATCGTGGTCGACGGTACGAACATCCTCGTTGAAGGCAATCTGATCATCGGGGGCGCCGAGGATCCGTCGGGCGCGGGATGTGGCGCGTTTGCGTGCCAGAGTGACGGTCGCGGGATTTCGATCGAGACCAACATGGGCCTCGAATCCGGTCAGATCACGATCGTGAACAACGAAGTGCGGGACTACCAGGGCTGGGCCGCCCTCGCGATCAGTTCTAGCCAGGCTCGGGTCCACGAAGTACTCGTCCAGTCGAATACCTTCGAAGTGGCCGACGACGCCTGTCTCGCGCCCGCGGACGTGTGCGTCGACCTCGATGATGTTGGCTGCACGATCGAGCAGGCCTGCGCAGTCGTGATCGATGGCGCGATGGGATCGCCGGTCGCGAGGGAGGACCTCGTGTTCTCCCGGAACCGTCTGGAGGGCGGCGTGCGCATGCTCGTCAGCGGCGGCGTCGGGGCAGTCAGTTTCCTCGACAACGATGTCGTCGGGGGAGCCGGTGTGGGCATGGTGCTCGCTGGCTCGCCGCTCACCGTCGAACGAAACCACATCGACGGCTTCGAAGGAGAGGCGATCTATCTCGTTGGCCTCGATCTCGACGGGGGCGGGACTGAATCGGTCGTGCTTCGGGACAACCGGTTGACCGGGAACAACGCGGACGGCAGCGCGGAGCCCACGATCGGGATGTTCAGTGGCCCGAACGCCTGTGGGCCGGACGGCGTGTTGCCGGGGGGACTCCTACTCGAGGACAACGAGGTCATGGGGCCCGAGGTGGGAGGCGCGATCTCCCGAGGCGTCGGCCTTGATAGCTGCACCGGTTGGGAGGCGATCGGCAACGCCTTCGACCTCAATGGCGCGGGTTTGCCATACGCTTCGAACGGATTCAGCAACCCGCGCGTCGCCCTCGAGAACGAGGTGATGGGCGCGGAGCAGTACGGGATCTTTTCTCGAGTCGATGGAGTGATGCTCGAACGGAACGCGATCGACATGCGGGGCTCGGGCGCACGCGCACTCTTCGCCCACAACGCGGACGACGCCACGATCCGGGACAACCTCGTCCTGGATGGGACCTATCTCGCGGCCGACGCCAACGGAGCGCGCCCGATCTGCACCGGGAACATCTCGCGCAAGTTGAACGGCAGCGCACCACTGCTCTTCGCGTGTGGCACCGACGGAGCGGGGCAGGGTTGCCTTGCCGACACCCTCGCCGCGGGGACCTGCGACGCCAACGACGCCTGCGGATTCACAGACCCGGGCTGCGTTGCTTCGGCGGATAGCGACGGCGATGGCCTCTCGGATCTGGATGAGTTCGCGGGGCCGAGCCATCCGCTCCTCGCGGACACGGACGCGGACGGCGTCGGGGATGCGACGGACAACTGCCCCCGCCATGTGAACCCGACGCAGGCGGACGCGGATCTGGACGGGGCAGGCGACGCCTGTGAGCGCGTTCCTGTCCCTGAGCCATCGTTCCCAGCGGGCCTGCTCGGGGTACTCGCGTCCCTCGAGTTGGCGCGCCGACGCCGCTCTCCGCGTTCTCCTGCCTGGGCCGCCGTGCCGAGTCGGTGACGGCGAGCGCCCGGTTGGCCGCGATCTCCCGGGCCCGAGTCGCGCCTACCCCTTCTTGACGTTCAGTACCTGGGACGAGGTGAACTCGGCGAGTCCCCAGGGCCCGTTCTCGACGCCCATGCCGGATTCTTTGACGCCACCGAAGGGGAGAAAGGGAGAGAGGCTGAAGTGCTGGTTCACCCAGGCGGAGCCGGTTTCGAGCTGGCTCGCCATCTCGGTCGCCTTCTCGGCGTTCGCGCTCCAGACCGAGCCGCCGAGTCCGAAGCGCGTATCGTTCGCACGGCGGATCACGTCGTCGTCCTCGCTCCATCGGATCACTGGGAGGATCGGGCCGAAGGGTTCTTCGTCGACGAGGCGATGGCCGTCGGTTACGTCGGCGACGATCGTGAGCGGGAAGAAATACCCCTTGCCCTCGGGCGGTTCGCCGCCGACGAGGAACCGCCCCCCGTCCTCGCGTGCACTCTTCGCGAGGTCGCACACGATGTCGTATTGCATCGCGTTCTGGACCGGTCCGAAGTCGGTGCCCTCCGCCATGCCGTCACCGACCGTCTTTTCGTTGGCGAGGGTGACGAGTGCCTCGCACATCTCTTCGTAGACGTTCTCGTGGACGTAGAGTCGCTTGATCGCGCCGCAGACCTGGCCGCTGTTCTGGAAGGCCATGTCGAAGATCGGCTGGGCGATTTCGGCGGGGTTCGCGTCGCCGCGGACGATCGCCGCGTCGTTGCCGCCGAGTTCGAGAGTGATGCGCTTCAGGTTGCCCGACGCGCTCGCCATGATCTTCTTGCCCGTCGGGCCGGAGCCGGTGAACGAGATCTTGTCCACGTCGTCGTGCTCGGTGATCCAGCGGCCGAGGTCGTCGCCACCGCAGACGACGTTGAGCACGCCGGCCGGGACGATGTCGCGCACGATTTCGCCGAAGCGCATGACCGCGAGCGGGGTGTACGGGGAGGGTTTGAGGACCATCGTGTTCCCGGTCAGCAGTGCCGGCGCGACTTTCCACATCGAGAGAAGGAGCGGGAAGTTCCACGGGGTGATCGCGCCGACGACCCCGAGCGGGCGGCGGTGGAGTTCCACCCGGCTCGCGTCGTCTTCGGAGATGACTTCGACCGGGAGCTCGAGGGTCGCGAGCGCGCGCATCCACATCGCCGTGCCGCCGACTTCGAATTGCGCGTTGGCCAGGCTCTTTCCCTGCTCGCGGGTCAGGAGTTCGGCGAGGGTCGGGAGGTCGGCTTCGACGGCATCGGCCATCGAGAGCAAGACCGCGCGCCGTTCGTCGAGGGACTTTGCGCGCCACGCGGGGAACGCCTTCCGGGCCGCGGCCACGGCGGCGTCGAGATTCTCGCGAGAGGCCTCCGGCGCCTGGGCGAAGACCTCCTCCGTCGCGGGGTTCACGACGCCGAACGTGGCGTCGGACGGAATGGATTGGCCGTCGATCAGGAGCGTGGCGTCGGACATGTGAGAAATCTCCAGGACGAGGGGCGACCGCGCGCAGGATAGGCCAACGAGGTCGCTTGCTCACGGCGGGCCGTCCGCGCCTCGGGGCGTCGAGGCGGTCGATACCGAAGATCACTCGTGAGGCTCCGAGGGACTCAGGCCGACTTCGCACAGTGCGAGGCTGCGCGATACGATCGAACGTGAAACCCGAGACGAGTACGGAGCCCCGGATGAGCGACCGCCACGAAGAAGAACGACGCGCGAATGCGAAGGCCTGGGAGGAGACGCTCAAGGATCTCGAACAGCGCCGCGTCGCCGCGCGCGCGATGGGCGGAGACGAACGTCTCGCCAAGCACCACGGGCAGGGCAAGCTCGACGCGCGCGCGCGGATCGATCACTTGCTCGATCCGGGTTCGTTCCGCGAGATCGGGACCCTGGCCGGGGACGCCGACACGCCCGCGGACGCCGTCGTGATCGGCGCCGGCGCCGTCGAGGGGCGTCCCGTGATCGTCGCGGCGGAAGACTTCACGGTGAAGGCCGGGACGATCGGTCGCGCCTCGAACTCGAAGCGCTACCGCGTCGCGGAGTTGGCGCTGAAGGACCGCGTGCCCCTCGTGATGATGCTCGACGGTGCGGGGCATCGGCCGGAGCCCGGAGCGCACGCTCGTGCGCCCGTCGACCTGATCGCGCAATTCGCCTGCTCCGGACGGATCCCGCTCGTGACGGCGGTGCTGGGATCCTCCGCAGGACACGGGGCGCTCGTCGCGCCGGTCTCGGATTTCGCAGTGATGAGCAAGCATGCCGCCGTCTTCACGGCGGGGCCGCCGGTTGTGCGCGAATCCCTCGGCGAGACGGTGACGAAAGAAGAACTCGGCGGCCACAAGGTCGCGCTCGCTAGCGGTCTGATCCACAACGTCGGCAAGGACGACGCGGAGGCACTCGATCTCGTGCGGCGATACCTGCGGTACGTGCCGTCTTCCGCCTGGTCCTATCCGCCGGACGTGGCGACCGGCGACACCGAGCCGCGGGAGGTCCCGGAGGCCCTCGAGATCGTGCCCCGGAACGGGCGCAAGCTCTACGACATCCGTGAGCTGATCGAGGTGGTCTTCGATCGGGAGTCCTTCTTCGAAGTGCAGCCGAAGTTCGGCAAGACCGTCGTCTGCGGTCTTGCGCATCTCGGCGGGCATCCCGTCGCGATCATGGCCAACCAGCCGAAAGTCATGGCCGGCTCCGTCGATGTCGACGGGGCGGAAAAGGCGGCGCATTTTGTGAACGTCGCCGACTCCTTCCATCTGCCGCTGGTGATGCTCGCGGACAATCCGGGCGTGATGCCCGGCACCGCGTCGGAGCGCAAGGGCATCCTTCGGGCCGGGGCCCGCATGTTTGCGGCTCAGTCGAACCATCGCGGTCCGAAGCTCCAGGTCACGCTGCGCAAGGCCTACGGCTTCGGCTCGATGGTCATGGGAATGATGGGCTTCGATGGACAGTCGGCCGTGTTCGGTTATCCCGGAGTCACGCTCGGCGCGATGGGCGCCGGCGCGCTCAGCGCATCGCGCAAGTCCGACGAGGACGAAGCGGCCATGCTCCGGGAGGTCGAGCTGGAGGCTTCGTACTCCTCGGCCAGCTCCCTCGGCTTCGACGAGATGATCGATCCGCGGGAGACGAGGAACGTGTTGCTCGAGAGCCTCGAGCGCGCGTTGTCTTCGCGACAGGCCGTGCCGGAGCCGGTGGCGCGGGTGGGGATCATGCCCTGAGGAACGCGTGACGCAGGAGGACGGACCGATGACCGAAGTGATGAAGGGGATCACCATTCTCGAAGTGGCGGAGCACACCTTCGTGCCGGCGGCCTCGGCGGTCCTCGCGGACTGGGGCGCAACGGTCGTGAAGGTCGAGCACGCCGAGCGCGGCGACGCGATGCGCGGACTCGGAAAGACCGGGGTCATCAGCCTCGGCGGCGACGTCCACATCTTGAACGAGCACTCGAATCGAGGAAAGCAGTCCATCGGGATCGACCTGACGAAGCCCGAAGGGCTCGAGGTCCTCTACAAGCTCGCTCGTCAGGCGGACGTTTTCTTGACGAACAAGCTGCCGGCCGTGCTTGAGAAGCTGAAGATCTCGCCCGACGAGATCCGCGCCCAGAATCCCGACATCGTCTACGTCCGTGGCACGTCCTTCGGGGCTCGCGGTCCCGACGCCAATCGCGGTGGCTACGACATGACCGCCTTCTGGTGCCGTGCCGGCAACGCAGCGACGGTCACGCCGCTCGAGATGGACGGGGTCCTGGGTCAGCCCGCGCCCGCCTACGGCGACTCCCTCGGCGGCATGACCATCGCCGGCGGGATCTGTGCGGCGCTCCTCCAACGCGAGCGCACCGGCCATGCGCCGATCGTCGATGTCTCGCTGCTCGCGACGGGTGGGTGGGCGCTCTCGGCGGCGATCGCGCTCTCGAAGCAGAGCGGGAATCGCTGGTCGACGGGTATGCCGGGCAAGGCCCAGGGCTTCAACCCGCTCGTGCACGTCTATCGGACGAAGGACGACCGCTACATCTCGTTGGTGATGCTCCAGGCCTTCCATTACTGGCCGGACTTCTGCGAGCACATCGGTCGGGAAGACCTGATCGGCGACCCGCGCTTCGACTCGAGCGAGAATCTGACGAAGCACACGTCCGAGGCGATCGGGGAGATCGCGCCGGTCCTCGCGAGTCGGACCTTCTCAGAGTGGAACGAGACGTTCCAGACCTTGAAGGGACAATGGGCTCCGGTCCAGGACACCCTCGACTTCCCCAACGACCCGCAGGTAATCGCGAACGGCTACATGACGGCGACCGAGACGAAGGCGGGGACGCCCTTCGAACTCGTGACGACGCCGGTCCAGTTCGACGAGGAGCCGGCCCAGACGAGCCGCGCGCCCGAGTTCAACGAGCATGGCGACGAGATCCTCGCGGGCCTCGGGCTCAGCGAAGACGAGGTCCTGGCGCTGCGGATCGCCGGTGCCGTGACCTGAGCTACCGGCGTCCGGTCATTCGCGCGGGAGACCCAGCACGCGCTCGGCGATGATGTTCCGCTGGATCTCCGACGAGCCTGCGGAAATCGTCGAACCGAACGTGTTGAAGTAGCCCTCGATCCCGCCGATCGCGCGACGGCGGTTGCTGCGCCCGCTCGTCGTGTGAAGCGCGTCCGTTCCGTTCCACTCGGAGGCGATGCGAGCGAGGTCGCGACTCGTCTCGCTCGAGTAGGCCTTCATCAAAGCCTGCTCCGGGGCGTTGCCGCCCTTCACGAAGCGCGCGAAGCCGCGGTAGCCGAGAGCGCGGAGGGCCTTCGTCTCGATGTAGAGGCGCACGACGTCGTCCGCAGCGAGCGCGCGTTCCGCCGGCGTGAGCGCCGGCATCCAGGCCTTCGCATGGTCGAGCAGTCCCGCCATCGAGCGCTCGATGGCGAGCACCGAGTCGAGCCAGACCATGCTGCGCTCATGAGCGAGGGAGCCGTTCGCCATCCGCCAGCCGTCGTTTTCCTCGCCCACCAGATTCTCGATCGGGACGCGCACGTCGTCGAGGAAGACCTCCGCGAGATCCGGCGTGTCCGGGTGCACAATCTCCTTGAGCGGCTTGACCTCGAGGCCCGGCGTGTCCATGGGGACGAGGATGATGGAGATCCCGCGGTGTTTGCGTGCGTCGGGGTCCGTTCGGCAGAACAGGAAACAGAAGTCGGCATAGGCCGCGCCCGAGGTCCAGACCTTCTGGCCGTTCAGGACCCACTCGTCGCCATCGCGGACGGCGGCCGTCTTGAGGTTGGCCAGGTCGCTGCCCGCGTCGGGCTCGGACATGCCGAGGCAGGCCGTGAGTTCCCCGCGCAGGACCGGCATCGCGAATTCCTCGACCTGGTCCGGACGCCCGTAGTCGAGGATCGAGGGGGAGATGATCCCCAGGCCCTGAGGGTTCGTCGTTCGCGGGACGCCGGCTTCGGTCAACGCCTCGAGATAGACGAGGGTCTCGACGGCGCCGGCGTTGCGACCGCCTAGCTCCGGAGCCCAGCCCGGAACGAGCCAGCCCGCGTCGAACATCCGTCGTGCCCAACGCCGTGCCCAGTCCGGCGCGTGCGCGCTCGAGACCGCTGGATCCGTCTCCATCTCTTCGGCCGCCGGTCGGTTCTTCTCGAGCCAGGCGAGGAACTCGTCGCGGAAGGCGAGGGTCGCGTCGTCGAATTGCAGCTTCATGCGTCCCCCTCGGAGGCCAGGCCGAGTCGCCGGGCGAGAGCCGTGCGATGCCAGGCGCTCGTCCCGCAGAGGACCTCCCCGGCCTTCGCGCGTTTCAGCCAGAAATGCAGGTCCTGCTCCCAGGTGAAGCCGAGTCCGCCGTGGAGCTGGAGTCCGTCTTCCGCGAGGAGGCGTTGACAATCCCCGGCGGCGGCCTTGGCGAGATGGGCGACCTCGCCTCGTTCCGGGTCGTCTTCCGCGATCGAGACCGCGGCGAAATAACACAGCGCCGTAGCCCGCTCGACTTCGAGATACATGTCGGCGAAGCGATGCTTCAGGGCCTGGAAGGAGCCGATCACGCGGTCGTACTGCTTTCGGATCTTCGCGTAGGCGAGGGTTTGCTCGAAGATGTTTCGGCAGGCACCGACCATGTGGAGGGCGAGGGCGACGGTCGCAGGCTCGGTGATGCGGGCAATGCGCGCTTCGGCATCCGCGTCCGGTGCGATCAGAAGACGCGCCGGAGAGGAAGTGAAGACGACGTCGGCAAGGAGCAGCGCGGGGTCGAGTCCCGGGCGCCTTTCGACCTTGGCGTCGGTCTGCTCGATCGCGAAGAGGCCGACGAAACCGGTCTCGGGATCGCGGGCCGCGACGGCGAAGAGGTCGGCCGTCGCGCCGGCGAGCACGCCGTCCTTCGTTCCCGTCACGGTCCAGCGCTCGCCTTGCCGCCGGGCGGTCGTCGCGACCGAGTCTAGATCGAAGCGCCCTTTTTCGGAGAGGGCGAGGGTTCCGCGGAGCGATCCCGTGGCGACGCGGGCGAGGGCTTCGTCGTCGTCCGCTTCGACGAGCGCGGGCGTCAGCTGACTCGTGGTCGCCAGAAGCGTGGCCGGGGCCGCCGCGCGTCCGAGCTCCTCGGCGAGAAGAGCGGTTTCGACGAAGCCATAGCCGAGTCCGCCCGCGGTCTCGGGAACCGCGAGCGACGGCCAGCCGAGTTCGACTTGTTGGCGCCAGAGAGAATCGCCGTCGTCGCTTTCTTCGTAGGCCGCGCGGACGAGCGCTGGCGAGCAGCAATCCTCGAGGACGGAACGGAAGTTGTCGCGCAGCTCGGCCTGCTCGTCGGAGAGCTCGAGATCCATGGTCCGGGGCGTCCCTCCGGTCCGCGTTCGCGCCGCAGGCGCGCGAGCGCCGTATCGGGTTCCGTGATCGACTCTCGCATAGGGATCTGGGGCTCGCTAGGTGCCTCCTTAGCGCGGTCGACCCCGAAAACGGCGAGACAGACGCGCGCAGATCTGCGTATCATGGAGGGGTCCAGTCACGAAGGATGAATGCCGACCATGAGACCGCTTCCGCAGCTCACGCCCGAGAACGAGTTCTTCTGGACGAGCGGGGCGGACGGAGTGCTGCGGATGCAGGGATGCGATGCCTGCGATCGATTGATTCACCCTCCGCAGCCCTACTGTCGATACTGCGCGGGCGAGGTGACGGTTCGCGATCTCACGGGCAAGGGGACGGTCGTCGGCTTGACCGTCAATCATCAGCAATGGCTGCCGACGATGCCCGTGCCCTACGTGCTCGTGATCGTCGCTCTCGACGAAGACCCGCTCGCGCGCCTGACGAGCCTGGTCGTCGACGCGAAGCCCGACGACGTCGGTATAGGCACGCGCGTAGAAGTCGATTTCGAAGAACACGAGGACGTCTGGCTTCCCGTCTTTCGTCTTTCTGGGGAGGCCGACGACGAACGCGATACGTGGCCCGAACCCCAAGTGGCGCCCGCGCCGCCGCGGGCGAGCGGAGACAAGTACGAAGACAAGGTCGCGATCACCGGCCTCGGAATGTCGGAAATCGGCCGACGGCTCGGTCGCAACCCGCTCTCTCTGACCGTCGACGCCTGTCGGGCCGCGATCGAAGACGCCGGCCTTCGGATCGAGGACATCGATGGACTCTCGACCTATCCGGGCTCCGGCGTGGGCAACGGAATGGGAGAAGGTGGCGTTCCGGCGGTCATGGAGGCTCTGGATATTCGCCCGGTCTGGTTCGGCGGCGGCGTGGAGCAGGCGGGGCAGGGCGGTTCCGTGACGAACGCGATGATGGCGGTGGCCGCGGGCGTCTGCCGTCACGTCCTCTGCTTTCGAACCGTCTGGGAGACGAGCTTCGCACTCCGTGCGAAACACAAGTCGGCGGCGGGGATCAAGGCGGGGCCGCGCGTTTCAGGTGAGATGGAGTGGCGGCTGCCCTACGGCGCGATGTCGGCGGCGACCTGGATCGGGATGCAGGCCAACCATTACATGCACCGATTCGGGATGACCCGCGCGCAGCTCGGATGGATCCCGATGACCGCGCGCGCCCATGCAGCGAGGAACCCGGCCGCGATCTATCAGGACGCGATGGACCTCGACGGCTACCTCGGGGCACGGATGATCACGACGCCCTTCGGCCTCTACGACTGTGACGTGCCCTGCGATGGTGCGGTCGCGCTGATCGTCTCCGCCGTCGAGACGGCCGAGGATCGGCCTCATCCCGCCGTCCGGGTCGAGGCGGTGGGAACCCATCTGGCCGAACGCTTCTCCTGGGATCAGGGGACGCTGCTTCACGAGCCGCTGGTCGAGGGGCCGGCGCGCCATCTCTGGTCGCGCACCGACCTCGGCCCGTCCGACGTCGACATCGCCTGTCTCTATGACGGCTTTAGCTTCAACTGTCTTTCGTGGATCGAGTCCCTCGGCTTCTGCAAGCTCGGCGAGGGCGGTGACTACATCGACGGAGGAGCCCGCATCCGCGAGGGCGGCGACTTCGTTCTGAACCCCCACGGCGGTCAGCTCTCTGCCGGGCGTCTCCACGGCTACGGCTTCTTCCACGAAGCCGTGTTGCAGCTGCGCGGAGAGGCGGGAGGGCGGCAGGTCGCCGACGCAAAGACGGCGCTCGTGACGACCGGGGGCGGGCATCCGGGGGGCGCCGTGATGCTTCGTAAGAACTAGGCGCGACCGACGCGCGAGCAGAAGGAGGGAACGAGATGGCCCACGTCGACTACGCGACGAAGGAACGGGTGGCGACGATCACGCTGACCCGCGCCGACAAGGCGAACGCCCAGAACGAGCAGATGCTCGACGAGCTTCACGAGTGTTTTCTGCGCGCCGAAGCGGATGACGAGGTCCGGGTGATCGTGCTGCGCGCCGAAGGCAAGCACTTCTCTGCAGGGCACGACATGAGTGGCGGCGGTGACGGGAAAACCGACCGTTTCGGCCCCGACGGCAAGTATCATCTCGACAAGCTCTACCGATGGGAAGCGAAGAAGTACCTCGGCTATTCCTGGTACTGGCGGAACATTCCCAAGCCGACGATCGGCGCGATCCAGGGCAAGGCGATCGCCGGGGCGCTCAATCTGATCTTCCCCCTCGACATTCTCGTCGCGGCCGAGGACGTGCAGTTCTCCGATCCGGTCGTTCTGATGGCCATCGGCGGTGTCGAGTACCACGGTCATACGTGGGAGATGGGGGCGCGGCGCGCGAAGGACATGCTCTTCACGGGGCGCGTGTTCGACGCAGAGGAAGCTTTCCAGATCGGCCTCGTGCGCGAGGTCGTGCCGCGCGACGAGCTATGGGAGCGAACCGACGCGCTCGCAAACCAGATCGCGACCCGCGATTCTTTTGGGCTCGCCCAGGCGAAGCGGGCGGTGAACCAGACCCTGGACGTCCAGGGGTACTACACGGCCTTGCAGGCGGTCTTCGACATCCATCACACGGGCCACGGCAATGCGATCACGCAGACCGGCTACCCCATCCTTTCCGACCTGTCCCAGATGAAGAGCGAACTCGCGAAGAAGTAGTCCCCGAATTGCACCTCCCGAAGCCGGGGGGAATACTCGATCGTCCCCTTCCGGGGAGAGGAGGTGACCATGTCCAACGAAACGCTCACCTGTCCCGTCTTCGATGCGGACAACCACCTCTACGAGACGCAGGAGTCCTTCCTGCGATACCTCCCCGAAAAACGCCGTGGTGCGATCGACTACGTCGAGTTCCGCGGCCGGACGAAGATCGTGATCAAGGGGCAGATCTCGGAGTACATCCCCAACCCGACTTTCGAGGTCGTGGCGGCGCCCGGCGCGCAGGAGGAGTACTACCGGGTAGGGAATCCGGACGGGAAGAGTCGGCGCGAGATCTTCGGCGCGCCGGTCAAGTCGATTCCCGCCTGGCGCAACCCGGAAGAACGGATCAAGCTCATGAACGAGCAGGGGCTCGATCGCACGTTGCTCTTTCCGACGCTCGCGAGCGTTCTCGAGGAAAGGCTGCGGGACGATCCAGAACTGATCCACGACGTCGTACATGCCTTCAATCAATGGCTCTTCGAGACCTGGAGCTTCAACTATCAGGACCGGATCTTCTCGACTCCGGTGATCTCGCTGCCGATCGTCGATCGCGCGATCGAGGAACTCGAGTGGGTGGTCGAGCGCGGCGCCAAGTGCGTGCTGATCCGGCCAGCCCCGGTGCCGGGACTGCGCGGCTCGCGCTCGTTCGGGCTCCCGGAGTTCGACCCCTTCTGGGAGAGGGTTGTCGAGCATGACCTCCTGGTCGGGATGCACTCCTCGGACAGCGGTTACACCCGCTACACGAACGAATGGCTCGGCGGGGACACCGAGTTCCTGCCGTTCCAGCCGCAGGTCTTCTCGATGATGCAGGGCTGGCGGGCGATCGAGGACTCGGTCTCGGCCCTGATCTGCCATGGCGCTCTCTCGCGATTCCCCGGGCTCAAGATCTCGGTGATCGAGAACGGGAGCTCGTGGGTCGCGCCGCTCCTCGCCAAGATGAAGGACGTGTACAAGAAGGAGCCGCAGGGCTTCCTCGAGGATCCGGTCGAGGTGTTCAAGCGGAACATCTACGTCAGCCCGTTCTGGGAAGACGATCTGCCTGCATTGGCGGACTTGATCGGAGAGGAGCACGTGCTCTTCGGGTCGGACTACCCCCATCCCGAAGGCCTGGCGGATCCGGTCAGCTACGTGGCTGAACTCGAGGGTGCCTCCGAGAGCGCGATTCGAAACATCATGGGCGGCAACGTGGCTCGCCTGATGAACGTCCCGAACGAAAAGATGGTGTGATGTCGACGGCCGAGACCGAACTCTACTACGACCCCTACGACTTCGAGATCGATACCGATCCCTATCCGATCTGGCGCCGACTCCAGGACGAAGCGCCTCTCTACTACAACGAGAAGTACGACTTCTACGCGTTGTCGCGCTTCGACGACGTCGAAGCGGCGCTCAAGGACTGGCAGCGCCTGAGCTCGGCGAGGGGCTCCGTCCTCGAGATCATCCGGAACGGCGTGGAGATCCCGCCGGGTTCGATCCTCTTCGAGGACCCCCCGAGCCACGACCTCCATCGGGGCCTGCTCGCGAAGCTCTTCACGCCGCGTCAGATCAACGCGCTCGAGCCGAAAGTCCGGGACTTCTGTGCTCAGAGCCTCGATCCGCTCGTGGAGACCGGCGGCTTCGACTTCATCGCCGACCTCGGTGCGCAGATGCCGATGAAGACGATCGGCATGCTGCTCGGCGTGCCGGAGGAGGACCAGGAGGCGATCCGTGACCGGATCGATGAGGGGCTCAAGCTCGAGGGCGGAGAGATGCCCGAGGCTCGGGAGACGACCGGTGGCGGTGAGGGCGGCTTCTCTTTCGGTGGCTTCGAAAAGTACATCGACTTCCGGATGGAGAATCCGTCCGACGACCTGATGACGGAGCTGATTCAGGCGGAGTTCGTCGACATGCACGGCGAGAAGCGAACCCTCGCGAAGCGAGAGATCGTCGCGTTCGTCGGACTCCTCGCCGGGGCCGGGAACGAGACCACGACTCGCCTGATCGGTTGGGCGGGCAAGGTGCTCGCCGAGAATCCGGAACAGCGAGCGCGTCTGGCTGAGGAGCCCAGCCTCATCCCGCAGGCCGTGGAGGAGCTGCTCCGCTACGAGGCTCCGTCACCGATCCAGGCTCGCTACGTGACCGAGGACATGACGTATCACGGGAAGACGGTGCCGGAGGGCAGCATCCTGACGCTCCTGAACGGCGCGGCGAATCGCGACCCTCGGCGCTTCGAGGATCCCGATCGATTCGACATCGATCGCAAGATCGATCACCACCTCTCGTTCGGTTACGGCATCCATTTCTGTCTGGGAGCCGCCCTCGCGCGTCTCGAGGGGCGCGTGGCCCTCGAGGAAGTGCTGAAGCGCTGGCCGGAGTGGGAGGTGGACTGGGACAACGCAGTCCAGGCCCATACGTCTTCGGTGCGGGGATGGGAGAAGCTCCCGGTCCGTACGGCTTGAACGACTCGTAGGAGGAATCGCCATGGAAATGAACGACATGATCCTTGTCAGCGTGGACGATCACGTCTGCGAACCGCCCGACATGTGGGACGGCGTTCTTTCGCCGGAGTGGAAGGCGCGAGCCCCGAAACTCGTGACCCGAGACGATGGAACGAATGCCTGGGTCTTCGAGGGGCAGCAGATCCCCAACGTCGGATTGAACGCCGTCGCGGGGCGCCCGAAGGAGGAGTACGGGATGGAGCCGACAGCGCTCTCCCAGCTCCGCAAGGGCTGCTACGACGTCGACGCGCGGATCGACGACATGAACGTGAATGGCGTGCTCGGGTCGCTCTGCTTTCCGTCGGTTCCGGGCTTCTGCGGTGAACTCTTCGGCCGGAACGACGACAAGGAGCTCGCCCGGGTCATGACCCAGGCTTACAACGACTGGCACATCGACGCCTGGTGCGGTTCGCACCCCGGACGCTTCATTCCGCTGGCGATCCCGATGATGTGGGATCCGAAGCTCCTTGCAGAGGAGGTGCGCCGCGTCGCGAAGAAGGGCTGCCACGCGATCTCGTTCCCCGACACGCCGACGGGCCTCGGTCACCCGTCGCTCCACTCCGATCATTGGGAGCCCTTCTGGAAGGCCTGCGCCGACGAAGGGACCGTGATCTGCATGCACATCGGCTCGGGCACGGGAATGGCGCTCAACGAGATGGACGCTCCGATCGAGATCATGATCACAGGGACCCCCATCACGCTCTTCGGTGTCGCCACGGAGCTGACCTTCTCCGAGGTCCTGCGCAAGTATCCGGATCTCAAGTTCGCCATGTCGGAGGGGGGTGTCGGATGGATTCCGTATTTCCTGGAGCGCGCCGACTACGTCTACGAGCACCATCACGGCTGGACTCATCAGGACTTCGGCGACAAGAAGCCGAGTGACGTTTTCAAGGAGCACTGTGTCACGTGCTTCATCGACGACGACGCCGGCGTGCGGAACCGTGACCTGATCGGGATCGATACCTTGACCTGGGAGTGCGACTATCCCCACTCGGACACGACTTGGCCCCTCTCACCGGAGAAGCTCTGGCGGTCGATGAAGGACGTGCCGAAAGACGAGGTCGACAAGATCACGCACCTGAACGCGATGAAGCATTTCCGGTATGACCCCTTCTCGGTACTGCCGCGCGAGGAATGCACCGTGGGCGCGCTTCGCGAGAAGGCGAAGCACGTCGACCTGACGCCCCTCGCGGGCGGCGGGGGCAAGCCGCCCTCGGATTACGCGAAGGGGTACGTGACGATCGGCGACATCGTCCAGCAGTTGTCCAGCGCCTACAGCGTCGCATGGGACAATGGCCCGGAAGCGAAAGAAGCCGGGACGTCTTCGAACACTTCGGATCCGCGCCGAGCATGAACGGGGTCCATGACCTCGGTGGACCGGAAGGCTCGGGCGCACTGGAAAACGAGGCGGGCGAGCCCACCTTTCACGAAACGGTGGAGGGAAGGGCCTTCGCGCTGGACCTGCGCGGGGTCAGCGTCCGACGCCTATCCGCGTAGCGCGACGAATCTTCGTCGCCGAGGATGCGCGTTTCGGGACATCGCTGCCGTGTCGTCCGGTTATTCGCGAGTAGAGGAGGATCCATGGCCGAGGAATCGAACCCGTTCCGTATCAGCTCGGTCGAAGGCCCCCACGGCAAGGGGATCCGGCTCGAGTTCGACGTCGAGGCCGCCCGCGGCGAGAAGCAGACCAAACGCGCGACCTTCGGCGCGTTCGAGATCCTTTGCGACGAGAGTGCGCTCGTCGGGGGGGACGACACGGCGCCGCCTCCGCTCGCCTACTTCGCGTCCTCCATCGCTTTTTGACTGCTGACGCAGCTCGCTCGGGTAAGCGAGGCGAAGAAGGTCGAGTTCGACCGGGTGGCGATGGTGGTGACGCTGCGCTTCGAGCAGACCGGTTCGCTCGGTGCGGGGGACGCCTCGAGTCGGTTCGTCGACGTGGATACGAAGCTCGAGCTCGAGTCGAGCGCGGATCCCTCGCTCGTGGCGACGATCGTCGATCAGGCCGAGCGTATGTGCTTCCTGATGGATGCAATCCGGAACCCGCAGACGGTGAACGCGAGCACGTCTCTCAATGGGGACGCGCTCCCGTTCAGCGACTGACCGCGCGACGAGCTACTTGCCCGCGAGGAGCGGCTTCATCTGCTCCGGCAGGAAGTCCGCGCGAGCGTGGTCCCTCGCCCGTACGCACTTGTTCGTGATCGTCCCGAGCCCGTCGATCGTCGTCGTCACGACGTCTCCGTCCTTGAGCAGCTTGTTCTGGAAGACGCCTACGCCCCCTGGTGTGCCTGTGAAGATCACGTCGCCGGGATGCAGGGTCATGATGCCCGACAGGTAGGAGACCAGGGTCTGCACGTCGAAGATCAGGTCGCCCGTGCTGTCTTTCTGACGGACCTCGCCGTTGACTTCGCAGGTGAGCTCCATGGAGTCGCGTTCCTCGAGCTCGTCGGGCGAGGTCAGGATCGGTCCGATCGGGCCGTAGGTGTCGAAGGACTTGCCCAGGTTGAACTGGGGTGGGGCGGAGTTGAACTGGGCCGGGCGATCCGAGATGTCCTGGCCGACGCAGAGCCCCGCGACGAAGCCCCACGCGTCTTCGACGGAAACGTCCTTCGCGGTCTTGCCGATGATCGCGACGAGTTCGCCCTCGTAGTCCACGAAGTCGCTCCTTAGTTCGACGTCGTCTTTCGGGCCCGTGATGCAGGACGGGAACTTGGCGAAGACCAGGGGGACCTCGGGAATCGGCATTCCGCCTTCCTCGGCGTGATTCCGGTAGTTGAGTCCGATCCCGAAGGAGTTGGCCGGCCGGGGAGACGGTGGCCCGAGCTTCGCGTCGGCGAGCTTGCCGGTCGCGGCCTGGTCCGAGAGTCCTGCGGCGATGTCGGACAGCTGGTCCGAGGAGGCGAGGGCGTCCATCGGGTCACTGCCGATCCTTCCGCCGGAGGCGTTCTCGAGGTCGTAGTAGTCGTCTCCGACGACGAGGGCGGCACGGCCGTCGACGTTCGCGAGTCGGAATCCCATGGTGTCTGTCTCCGGGTGATCCCGATCGGTTCGGGCGTTGAGGTGTCGAGCGTAGCCCTCTTCGCCCGGAGTCGTTGGCGACGCCGGGTTCTCTCCGGCGGCGAGGGACGTGGAGACGGGCGATCGCGTATGTTCTCCACTCGCATTCGAGAGGAGCCCTCATGCGTAACAACATCGGCCTGCTGCTGACGAAACGATCCCGCCTGAATCCCGACCTCGAGGCGGTCTTCGACGTCGCTTCCAATCGACGGTTCTCATATCGAGAGGTCAACGACCGCTGCAATCGGACGGCCAACGCACTGACGGGCATGGGGGTGACGAAAGGGGAGCGAGTCGGCCTGCTGGCCATGAACAGTGTCGAGTTCTTCGAGACCTTCTTCGCAATCGCGAAGCTCGGCGCCATCTGCGTGCCGCTCAACTGGCGCCTGACCGCCGACGAACTCGAGTTCATCTTGAACGACTCCGGCGTATCGACCCTCGTCTTCGGCGAGGAGTTCCTCGGAAGGGTCGCCGATCTACAGCAGCGCCCGAAACTCTCCGGGAAAGGAGAGGGGGCCTCTGCGATCTCAGTCTACCTCCAGATCGGTGGGCAGACGGCGGACTTTGCGAAGGACTATGACGCGACCTGCGAGGCCGCACCTGCAGACGAGCCGCTCGTCGCCGCTGAAGACGACGACGGCCTCTACATCATGTACACGTCCGGGACGACCGGGCTGCCCAAGGGCGTCGTGCATACCCACTCGACTGCGCTCTGGGGCTCGCTCACGATTCTGACGACGTCCGAGGTCGGCTTCGCCGACCGCTACATCGTGGCGCTTCCGCTCTTCCACGTGGGCGCGCTCACGCCGATGACCAGCAACGTCCATCGCGGCATGACGAACATCATCCTGCGCGCCTTCGACCCGAGTGCGTGCTGGAAGCTGATCGAGCAGGAGAAGGTCCAGAACATGCTGGCGGTTCCGGCGATGCTGAACTTCATGCTGCAGGTTCCGGAGAAGGATACGGTCGACCGGAGCTCGCTCCGTTGGATCATGAGTGGTGCAGCACCGGTGCCGGTGGCGACGATCCAGCAGTACACCGACATGGGCATCCCGATCCATCAGGTCTATGGCATGACCGAGACCTGTGGCCCGGCCTGTCTCACGAGCCCCGTCGACGCCGTCGAGAAGATGGGTTCGACCGGACGCCCCTTCGTGCACACGGAAGTCCGGATCGTCGATGACGATGGACACGACGTCCCGCCCGGTGGAACCGGGGAGGTCTGGATCGCCGGCCCGCACATGATGAAGGAGTACTGGAACCGACCAGACGCGACGGCGGAGACGCTGGTCGACGGCTGGCTCCGGTCCGGAGACGTGGCGACGATCGACGAGGACGGCTGCATCTTCATCCAGGACCGAAAGAAGGACATGATCATCTCGGGTGGCGAGAACGTCTATCCCGCGGAGGTCGAGAACGTGATCCTCGGCATGGAAGGTGTCGCCGACGTGGCCGTCATCGGGATGCCCTCCGCGAAGTGGGGCGAGTCCGGGCTCGCGGTCGTCGTTCGAAGCGCAGAAGACCTAGAGGCTCAGGCGATCCTGGACTACTGCCAGGGCAAGCTCGCCCGCTTCAAACAGCCGGTCGCCGTCGAGTTCGTGGAAGAGGTCCCGCGCAACCCGAGCGGAAAGATCCTGAAGCGGATGCTCCGCGAACAGTATCCTGGCCCGGCGGCGGAATAACGCCGGGCCTCGGGAAGAGTGCGAAGGCGGACACTCGAAGGAGGGTGATGTGGCTGGCTATGTCGTTGCGGGAATCCTGCTGCTGGCGGTCGCGGGGTTCCTTCTCGAGAAGCGCCGTCGAAGGACTCACCCCGTTCCTCCGGGCTACCAGGAAGATCTCGAGCTCCCGCATACCGCCGAGTGGGAGCTCTACCACAACGCCCTTTCACTCTGTTCGATGAAGACGCGATTCTGCCTGGCCGAGCTCGAGATTCCCTACCTGGGACATCACATCGACCTCATCGAGACGGGGGCGTACGAGACGCTTCGGCCGAAACTGCTTCGGGTGAATCCGGGGGGCACCGTGCCTGTCCTTCTCCATAACGGGCACCCGATCTACGAGTCCCACGAACAGATCCGATACGCGGCCCGCTTCGTGCCCGAGGGCATCCCGGCCCTCGTTCCTTCCGATCCCGCGGAGCGCGAGGAGATGGACGCCTGGGTCGACCGGACGACGCTGACCAATCCGCTCGAAGAGCCGGGAAAATCGGCCGGGAACGCGGTGCCGGGACAGACGCTCCCGCTCTTCTGCACGATGATCGAGAAGATCCCGCTTCATCGAATCGTGGAGGGGCTCCTCTTTCACTTCGATAAGCGCCGTCCGGTCATGTTCATTCTCTTCAAGCTTCTCGGCATCCGGCGCCTGCCACGACTCGGGCCCCTCCCCGAGGTGATCGGGGATACCCGGGGCATCCTCTTAGGCTTCCTCGACGAGCTCGATGGGCGGCTCGGGGAGAACGGGGGGCCGTGGATCATGGGCGAGCAATTCACCCTCGCGGACGTCGGCTGGGTCGTGATTCTCGAGCGGATCCGACAGGCGAGCGCCGAGAACGTCTTCCTCGACCCGGCGGACCGGCCCCACGTCGCCGCCTACTGGGAGCGCCTCAAGGCGCGCCCCTCTTACCGAAGAGCCATCCTCGACCACGATCACCCGCTCATCGACTACGGTCGCGATCGGATCGCGGAGGCCAAAACGACCGACCCGAACGTACGGATGCTGCTGGAGGGCGCTTGATCCGATCGCTCTTCCTATGTCTCCTCGTCTGTGCGCACGCGACGGCCAGCGTTGCGGAATCTCCGCACCCTAACATCGTCGTGATCCTCGCGGACGACCTAGGCTGGAACGACGTCGGCTACCACGGCAGCGAGATCCGTACGCCGAACCTCGACCGCCTGGCCGCTGAAGGCATCGAGCTCGATCGCTTCTACGTCCAGCCGAGCTGCAGCCCGACGCGCTCTGCACTGATGACGGGAAAGTCGTCACGGCGACTCGGCATCCACCGTCCCCTCGGTAAGAACGAAGCCGACGGTCTCGGACTCGACGAGCGGATCCTCCCCCAGTACCTGGCGGACCTCGGCTATCAGCCACTCATGGTCGGCAAGTGGCATCTCGGTCACTACGTGCCCGACTACTTCCCCCAATCCCGGGGCTTCGAGCACTTCTACGGCTACCTGACCGGGGGGATCGGCTACTGGGACCACAACCACGGCGGCGGTCACGACTGGCAGCGCAACGGCGAGACCCTGCGTGAAGAGGGATACAGCACCCAGCTGCTCGCGGATGAAGCGGTCCGCCTTTTGCGGGACCGCGATCCGGTGCGCCCGACCTTTCTCTATTTCGCCTTGCCGGCCCCGCATCTTCCGAACGAGGCGCCGGAAGCGGCCCTCGCCAGCTATCGGGAGATCGAGGATGAAAAGCGCCGACGCCACGCAGGGATGGTCACGGAGCTGGACACCGCCGTCGGTCGGATACTCGACGCCCTGCGCGTCGAGGGCATGCTCGAGAACACCCTCGTGTTCTTTTCGAGCGACAACGGGGGGCTCTCGCCCGAGGCACGCTTCCCGCTCTTCGCTCGCGCGAGCGAACTCGCGTTGTCCATCTTCGATCGGCCGATTCCGATCGCGAGCCTCGAGTTCATGGCGAGCAACACCCTCGATGGCGCGAGTGACAACACCCCGCTTCCCGGTGGGAAGATGATGATCGCCGAAGGGGGGGCACGGGTCGCGGCCTCGATCTGGTGGCCGGGGCGACTCGAGGGAGGGCGCCACGATCGCTTCATGACGATCTCGGACGTCCTGCCGACGATTCTCGAAGCGATCGGAGCGCCCGAGAAGATCCCGGGTGATCTGGACGGAGCGAGTCAGTGGGGCGTGCTCAGCGGGACCGGCGAGAGCGCGACGCCGGACTACGTGATCGGCGATACCGGTGCGATGGCCCTCTATCGAGCGCCCTGGAAGCTCGTCCTCGAGGGGGGCGCGCCGCGGCTCTACGACGTGTTCGCAGACCCGCTGGAACGTCGAGACGTCGCGGCCGCGCATCCGGACGTCCTCGCCTCGATGGCAGTGGCGGCGGAGGCGTGGCCACGGAATTCGCGGCCCGGCGAGACTTCGCCGCTCCATTTTCTGTGGGACCCCGACGGGTTCGGGGGGGCGGAGGATCGTGCGCCGTGGGCGGACGTGGCGCGAGAGCGTGCCGAGGCGAGCCGTTAGGCCTTCGCGTTCGCCGGCGCGTTCTCTGAGGCGGTAGCGAGCGCCCACCACGCCATGGGCGGGGAGAGCAGCGCGGCCATCGCTCCGGCCCACAGGGCTTTGAAGGTCACGAAGCCGCCGAGGGAGACGGGCTGGGCACTCGCGAGATGGAGGAGAGCGACGAGGGGCAGGGAGCCGCAGAACGTCGCGAAGAGGGCGAGGAGGCCGGCGCGGACGATCACGGGGCGTCGATGCATCCCCCGTTCGGTGATCATCGTGGTGTCCAGCGGAGGCAGATCGCCCTTCGCGACCTGGCCGGTGATGATCCGCGAGACGATCAGGGTCATGAAGACGGGGAGCAGGACGCCGGTCGCGAGGAGGTCGGGGCCCATCGCCGACTCGCCCCAGAGCGGGATGACCTCATGCTCTCGCAGGATGGCCCAGGCGATCGCGCCGTTGATGATCACGTTGATCACGAAGGCGTGCAGGAACTGATCGTTTCGGAAGAACTGGCGATGGCGTGTGGAGAGTTCCAAGGGCGGGTCCTCGTGGCTTCCGGTCGCGCAGCGGCGCGTTCCGATGTCTTGACGCTGGCTTCGGGATCGTAGTTCATTGCGGGGTCGGATCGAGGACGGAGAAAGGGGCGGAATGGATCTGGGAATTCGTGGCCGGAAGGCGATCGTCTGTGCATCGAGCCAGGGGCTCGGCGAAGCCTGCGCCCGCGCGCTCGCACGCGAGGGCGTCTCCCTCGTCGTGAACGGTCGCGATGAGGCCAAGCTTGCCGCCATCGCGGCTTCGATCGCGGAGGAGAGCGGCGTCTCGGTGAAGCCGGTCGCGGCGGATCTGAACGACCAGGCGGAGCGCGAGCGGCTGATCGATTCTTGCCCCGATGCGGACATCCTGGTGAACAACAACGCCGGTCCGCCGCCCGGGAACTTCCTCGACATGGATCATGCAAAGTGGCTCGAGGCGCTCGAAGCCAATCTGTTGGCGCCGGCGATGATGATCCGCGGGCTCCTACCCGGCATGCAGGAACGCGGTTTCGGGCGGATCGTGAACATCACCAGCGCAATGGTGAAGACGCCGGTCGGCCTGATGGCGCTCTCGACGACCGCGCGAACCGGATTGACGGCGCTCTGCAAGTCGATCTCGAAGGGCGCGGCCAAGCACAACGTCACCATCAACAACCTGCTGCCGGAGCGGATCGACACGCCGCGACAGGAACAGATGGCGCAGGTCGCGATGAAGATCGGTGGGATCACCTACGAAGAGGCGCGCCGGCAACAGGTCGACAGCATCGCCGCCGGTCGCCTTGGTCTTCCAGGAGAGCTTGCGGACGCATGCGCGTTCCTCTGCAGCGTGCAGGCCAGCTTCATCTCGGGGCAGAATCTGCAGATCGATGGCGGATCCTACGACGGCTTGATCTGAGAACCCCGTCGCTTTTGAAGGAGCACCCATGCGTTCCCTCGGTCGTATCCTGATGACGCTCGCGATTCTCGGTCACACCGTCGTGCCGCCTGCGGTCGACCTGCTGCCGACACGCACGTCTTCAACCCCACGTGGCCCCCGCACGCGCGCTTCCATACGGTCTGGCTGAGCAGCGCGACGAGCAGCGTCGGGGTGCTCGCCCTCGCGCTGCTCTGGGGCCGGTTCGGGGAGGGGCGCCTCCAGCTGAACCTGGCGGGCGCGCTTCCTGCGATCGTCTACGGCTCGTTCTATCTCTCCGCCATGACTCTCGGCGCGTATGGGGGGACACTCGCGGATCAGGCCGGCGTGGTCCCGGGCCCATTTGGAATCGACGCGAACCTCTTCGTGTTCACGATCTGGTCGATCGTGCTGGCCGTGGGGTGGCGACTCGCTTCGCGCGGGCAAGAGGGCTCGGCGGACTGAGGTCGGCGGCGATCCCGCTTAGAAGATGCGGTCGGAGCCGACGTCCTCGAGTGCAGCGCGCTCGATCTGCGTTCGGTTTCCCCGTGCTCGGCGTTGAAATATGCGGGGCGTGCGTTGTCGAGTGGGAGCCGAGGTTGATAAGAGAGGTCTTCCCTGTGGTGTGAGAAATAAAAGATTCAACGTCTCGTTGATCGTCAAGGCAGCTTGGGAAGACTCAAAGGTCGGGTCCCGCCACGTATCGCCCGTAAACGGCTCGCTATGATGGGCCTTACCCAATTCATCAACCCAAACGGGAGATCTCCATGTTCAGCCACGTGATGCTCGGTACGAACGACATCGAGGCATCGAAGCGCTTCTATGACGCCGTCCTCGGCACGCTCGGTATCGGTCCCGGCGTCGATAATAACGGTCGCTACTTCTACATCAGCCCTCAGGGCATCTTCGCGATCACCTCGCCGATCGATGGGGAGCCGGCGACGGCCGCCAACGGCGGCACCGTCGGCTTCATGGTCGAGAACGACGAGCAGGGCGATTCGTTTCACGCCGCCGGCATCGCCAACGGCGGAACGGCGATCGAGGAACCGCCGGGCCGTCGCGAGAATGGGATGTACCTCGCTTACCTGCGAGATCCCGACGGCAACAAGATCTGCGCGCTCGGCCGACCGGCGTGATCCGCTGATCCCAAGGGCCGAGTCGACGTTCGATCGACTCGGCCCTTTCTCCGTTCGCCCTCCTCTGCGTCGTCATCCGACGGATCAGAGCGCCCTCGTCCGTTCTCCCCGATGGGCAACGTCACTACACCGTCATCGGCCTCGTCGCGGACGTTGTGGGGGAGCCGCTTCGAAGTCGACGTGCTCCGGGTTGCTCGTAGCGGACGGCGAGATCTCCGTGCTTATGCCATCAGGCGCCTCAAGAGGAAAGTCCAGGAGATTTGGCCTGTGGAGTGCCGGCGCTCGCCAGGCACGCCCCAATGGCCCGACTATTCTGTGTGTCGCCTCGTTCGCCGGAGGGTTCCATGAGTCAGACCGTCAAGACCGAGTCCGTCGCCTTCGCCAACGCCGACGATGCGTGGTCGAAGCTTCCTCCGCGCCCGTCGACGCCGCAGGTTCGCGGTGAGACGCCGAAGCCGACCGGACAGGTGGGCGCCGACCCTGAGACGTTTCCGCTCGACCAGATCGATCCGTCCGACGGCGAGCTCTTCGCGGCGAACGAATACCATGGCTACTTCGCGCGCCTCCGCCGAGACGACCCGGTGCACTGGACGCCGGACAGCCACTTCGGCGGCTACTGGAGCATCACGAAGTTCGACGACATCGTGACCGTCGAGAAGGACCCCGATACCTATTCCTCGGCACGGGCGATCACGGTCAGTGATCCGCTCCCGGACTCGCCGATGGACTCGAGCTTCATCTCGATGGATGGGCCGACCCAGATCGCCCACCGAAAGACGGTCGCACCGGCTGTCGGTCCGCGGAATCTGAAGCGCCTCGAGCCGATCATCCGCGATCGCGTAAGCGACATCCTCGACGGACTCCCGATCGGGGAGACCTTCGACTGGGTCGACCGGGTCTCGGTCGAGCTGACGACGTCGATGCTCGCGAACCTCTTCGACTTTCCGTACGAAGAGCAGCGCAAGCTGACCCACTGGTCGGACATCACGACGACACAGCCGAATCTGCCGGGCCCCGACTCGATCACGCACCAGGAAAGGCATGCTGTCCTCCTCGAGTGCCTGAACCACTTCCAGGGACTCTGGAACGAGCGCAAGGGGAAGGGGCGAACGGGGGACTTCGTCAGTCTCCTCGCCGACGGCGAAGACACGAAGGACATGGATCCGCGCACGTTCCTGGCCACCCTCGTACTCCTGATCGTGGGTGGGAACGATACGACGCGGAACTCGATCAGCGGCGGGGTCCTCGCGATGAACGAGAATCCGCTCGAATACGACAAGCTCCGCAACGACCCGTCCCTCGTGACGAGCATGACGAGCGAGATGATCCGTTGGCAGACGCCGCTCGCGCACATGCGAAGGACCTGCACGCGGGAGACCGAGCTCGGCGGGAAGCGGATCGCGGCGGGCGACAAGGTCGTCATGTGGTACGCGTCGGCGAACCGCGACGAGACCGCGATCGAGCGCGCGAACGAGTTCCTGATCGACCGCGCGGACCATCGCAATCACCTCTCGTTCGGATGGGGCCGCCACTTCTGCGTGGGGAGCCGGATCGCCGAGCTTCAGGTGCGGGTCCTCTGGGAGGAGCTCCTTGAGCGCTACTCGAACGTCGAGGTCGTCGGGCCGCCGGTCCGGACCCGCTCGTCGTTCGTGAACGGTTTCCTGGAACTGCCCGTTCAGCTGCACGCACGCTGAGTCGACCCGGTCGGACTTTCCGGGGCTAGCCGCCGAACTCCGCGAGGCGCTTCTTCAGGACGCCGAGCGCGCTCTTGTTGGCCCCCACGATCCGCTCCATCGACGGCGCCTCGTCGCGGATGTCGCCCAGCTCGGCGAGGACCGTGTGGATGTCGTCGTGGCCAGCGACCTCGTGCATGCGCGTCAGCCATGTGCTCACGTTTGCGAAGGGCGAGAAGTCATAGACGTTCGTATAACACTTCTGCAGCTGCCCCAGCTCCGCATAGCAGGCGAGATCGGCAATCGTGACGTTGTCGCCGCAGAAGAAGGGCGAGTCCGCGAGCCAGGCGCTATCGAGGGTCTCCAGGGCCTTCCTGACGGTGGCGCGCGCCGTGTTCTGCATCGCCTCCGGGATGTCGAGATCCTTACGGATCTTCGGTGCGACGAGACCGAGGGACGCGTCCCGTACGTTGCGGTGGTGATAGTGCAGGTACCAGTCGACGCGGGACCGGGCTTCGGCGTCTTCGGGGTACACGTCGGTCCAACCGTGACGGTTGCAGAGGTACGTCAGGATCGCGTGCGCCTCGCCCAGGACGAAACCGGTCTCCCGGTCTTCTAGGGTCGGGATCGTGCCCGCCGGGTTCTTAGCCAGGAAGTTCGGATTCCGGCTTCCCATCTCTCCCTTGGAGCCCGGGTTGATGAGCACGAGTTCGAAGGGCGTGCGCTTCAGGAACAGCAGCCACAGGACGGCCCGAACCGGCTGAGAGAAGGGTACGCCGTAGACGATCAGAGAAGGCTTTGCGTCGGACATAGAGACTCCGTAGGGGATCATGGGAAGGCAGAGAAGAGCGTAGAGCTTCGCGAGGACGTGGGTCGAGATCTCTTCGATCCGAGCGGGGGCACTTTCCGGCAGGGTCTGGACCGCGAGTTCTTCTCCCGGCGCTCCACGAGCCCCGGCGCACGTCGGGTCTCCTGCGGCTGCCGCCGATCCATGCGATCCTGCGCGCAGAGGAGGACCGTATGAGCGACGTACTGATCGTCGAGCGCGACGGACGGGTCGTGACCCTCGTCAACGACGACGCGCCCCGCAATCGGATGGGGCTCGACTTCATGGACGAGCTCGAACAGCAGGTCGACGCGCTGGCGCAGGACGATTCGGTCGGTGCGGTGGTGATCCGAGGGGCAGGGGAGGAGCACTTCTCCGTCGGGATGAACCTGAAGCAGCTTCCCGAAGGCATCGAGCGCAAGGGCAGCTTCGAGGCGCTGCTCGATCAGCGTCTGCGCGTGATCTCGAAGATCGAGAACATGAACAAGCCGTGGATCGCCACGATGTACGGCTATTGCCTGGGTGGGGGGCTCGAGCTTCCGCTCGGGTGCCACTTTCGGCTCGCCGCTGCCGAGGGCGCGAAGATCGGCCTTCCCGAGCTCGACCTCGGCACTCTTCCCGCATGGGGAGGGACCGCTCGTCTGACGCGTACAGTGGGACGGGCCGCGGCACTCGACATCATCCTGCGGGTCAAGATGCTCGATGGGCCGGAGGCACTCCGGATCGGGCTCGTCCATGAGGTCTGGCCCAACGACGAACTGCAGCAGCGGGCGCAGGACCTCGCACACGAACTCGCGGTGAAGCCGCCGCACGCGGTCGCATCCGTGCTTCGCTGCGTGGTCGGCGCGGAGGGGGCGAGCCTCGACGAAGCGCTCCGGGTCGAGCGCCAGGAAGTTCGGAAGACGCAGGGTGGCGCGGAGATGCGGGAGGGCATGCGGGCCTTTCTCGAGAAGCGCGAGCCGAACTTCTTTCCCGACGCCTAAACCGGGTCGAGGAAGCGGAGACGAAGAGCATGGCAGGTCCCCTCGAAGGAGTCCGGATCCTCGACGTGAGCGAGGTGATTTCGGGGCCTCTCGCGGCCATGGTCCTGGCGGATCAGGGCGCCGACGTGATCAAGGTCGAGCCCCCGCGCTACGGGGAGGAGAGTCGGCAACCGGTGAACTACCGCGCCGGGATGGCCGCGCTCTATGCGAACTGCAATCACGGGAAACGCTCGATCGGGCTCGATCTCAAGACCGACGAGGGGCACGCGATCTTCCTGGAGCTCGTCGAGCGGGCGGACGTCGTGATCCAGAACTGGCGCCCCGGGGCGGCCGAGCGTCTTCGGATCGGTGAGGAGGACCTGCGCGAGGTCAATCCGGATCTGATCTACGGCTCGATTACGGGCTATGGCGAAGACGGGCCCTACGCAAACCGTCGGGGCTATGACCCGATCTTCCAGGCACTGACGGGGCATGTGGCGGCGCAGATGAATCCGGAGATCCCGATCCCGGATCTGATCCGGAACGCCGTCGTCGACAAAGCCACGTCGCTGACCCTGGCGCAGGCGGTCACCGCGGCGCTCTTCGCGCGCGAGCGGGGGCAGGGCGGTCAGCACGTGCGGGTCGCGATGCTCGACGTCGGGCTCGCCTTCTTCTGGCCCGACGGGATGCTCCGCCACACGCTGGTCGGCGAGGACGTGTCGAACTACGTCGTGCCGGGGGAGCGCTATCAGGCGACGCCCACGAAAGACGGTCAGCTCATCTATTGGACCGGCACCGCGGAGCAGATGCGCGGTGGGCTGCGCGCGGTGGGGCGTCCGGATCTGGCGGAGTCCGAGCGCCATCGCGGCGTCCGGTCCGGGGAAGAAGCGAGTGCGACGGAGCGCGCCGAAGTCATGGCCAAAGGGCTCGCGAACATGACGACGGTCGACGCGTACGAAGCACTGCTGGCAGAGGAGGTGCCGGTCGCCCCGGTGCTCGAGCACAAGGACGTGCTCGAGGATCCGCAGCTCGTCCACAACGGGGCGGTCATCGAGGCCCAGCATCCGGTCTACGGGACCTATCGTCGGGTTCGGGCCGCAGCTCGTTTTTCCGGCACCCCGAGCGAGCCGGGCGGCGCCCCGGCGCTCTACGGGGAACACACCGACGAAATCCTTGCCGAGCTCGGGCGCGACGAAGGTGCGCGGACCGCCCTCCGCGAGAAGGGCGTGATCCCCGCCCCGCGCGATTAGCGCCGCGCGGAGAACCGGGCGGACTGCGCTCTTTTCCGCGCAGTGAATCCCGCTGGCTGCTCAATCTCGCGCCAGGCGTGCCGAACTTTCCAGCACATCGGGGCGGGCGATTCGCGCTGGAGCGCTCTCAATCGCGTATCGACGCGCTCATGAGCGCGGAACTTGGCCCACTTCTTGCTGAACAGGGGGCGGATCCGAAAATCGCGCGACCGAACCGCGCAAGGAGAGCCCGCCCGATGCCCGTCCTTCCGAAGCCCCTTAGCCGCGCCCTGGAGACGTCGAGTCTCGCCGTGCTCGTACTTCTCTTCCTGACCCGCGCCGCCCACGCCGAAGGCACGATCGACACCGGCGACACGGCCTGGATGATGACCTCGACGCTCCTCGTCCTGCTGATGGCGCTCCCCGGTCTCGCGCTCTTCTACGGTGGACTGGTCCGCACCAAGAACCTGCTCTCGGTTCTCATGCAGTGCATGTTCTCCGCCGGCATGATCGGCGTGCTCTGGGTGCTCGTCGGCTACTCGCTCGCCTTCGGCGAAGGCAACGCCTTCATCGGTGACCTCTCGATGTTCGGTCTCGCGGGCATCACTCCGGACAGCGTCTCCGGCACGATCCCGACATACGTCTTCGTCATGTTCCAGGGCATGTTCGCAATCATCACCCCGGCGCTCATGCTGGGCGCCTTTGCGGAGCGCATGCGCTTCAGCGTCTATGCGGTCTTCATCACGATCTGGGTCTTCGTCGTCTACATCCCGCTGGCCCACATGGTCTGGGGCGGCGGCTATATCGCGACCGAGATCGAGGCCCTCGACTTCGCCGGCGGCCTCGTCGTTCACATGTCGAGTGGCTTCTCCGCGCTGGTCGCCGCCATCATCGTCGGCCCGCGCCTCGGCTACGGGAGAGAGTCGATGGCCCCGAACAGCCTGCCGCTCACCGTCATCGGCGCGGCGCTCCTCTGGGTCGGATGGTTCGGCTTCAACGCTGGCTCCGAGCTCGCCGCTGACGGCGTCGCCGGCCTCGCGTTCCTCACGACGCAGACCGCGACCGTCACCTGCCTCCTCGTCTGGACGCTGATCGAATGGGTCCACCGCGGCAAGCCCACCATCCTCGGCGCTGCGACGGGGCTCGTCGCAGGTCTCGTGGCCATCACTCCGGCCTGCGCCTTCGTCGGTCCCCTCGGCGCGATCGGCATCGGCGCGGGCGCGGCGGTCATCTGCTACAGCGCGGTCACCTTCCTCAAGCCGGCGCTCGGCTACGACGACTCCCTCGACGTGTTCGGCGTCCACGGCGTTGGCGGTGCCTGGGGCGCACTCGCGACGGGCATCTTCATCACCGAGATGACCGGCCTCGGGTACGGCGGCCAGATCTGGGCTCAGCTCGTCTCCATCCTCTTGACCGCGGTCTTCGCCTGCAGCGCGACCGCGATCATCCTCTACGGGATGAAGGCCGTGATGGGCGACCTCCGTGTCTCCGAGGAAGAAGAGTTCGAGGGACTCGACCTGGCGTCCCACTCCGAGACTGCCTACGGCCAGGGCGGCTCGAACTGAGCCCGAGCGGGCCGCCGGCCCGCGTTTCGCTCCGACGAGGCCCGGTTCCTCCGCTGCGCGTGGAGAGGACCGGGCCTCACTCGTTTCGAAGGCCCGGTCTCCGAGTGCTAATTTCGGCGGCCTCGGGGAGTCTCATGAAGATCACGAAGACCAGCGCCGCGGTCGGCGTCGAAATCGCAGGCATCGACCTTCGCAAGCTCAGCGACGGTGATCTCTCCGGAGTGAAACAAGCGCTGGCGGAGCACGGCGTCGTCTTCTTCCGGGATCAACATCTGGCGCCGGAGGAGCAATTGGCCTTCGCCGAGCAGATGGGCGAGATCAACGTCAACCGCTTCTTCAAGTCGGTCGAGGGTCACCCGCAGATCGCCGAAGTCCTGAAGGAGCCCGAGCAGCGGGCGAATATCGGCGGCGGCTGGCACACGGACCACTCCTACGATCTGGAGCCGGCGATGGGCTCGATGCTCTACGCGCTGGAGGTCCCGCCGACGGGCGGCGATACGCTCTTCGCGAGCATGGCCGCGGCCTATGATGCGCTCTCGGACGGGTTCAAGAAGACGATCGCAGGGTTGTCCGCCGTGCACTCGAGTCGCCATGTGTTCGGCGAGCAGGCGGTCTATTCCCAGGGCGTCTCGGGGCGGATCGGAAATGCCGAAGCCGCGACCCAGGACGCCGTTCATCCGGTCGTGATCGCTCACCCCGTGACCGCGCGCCCCCTGCTCTACGTGAACCCCGGCTTCACGGTCAAGATCGACGGCTGGAGTCGCGCCGAGTCGAAGGCGCTGCTCGATTTCCTCTACGCCCACGCGAGCCGGCCCGAGTTCCAGATGCGCTTCCAGTGGAAGCCGGGCTCGATGGCGATGTGGGACAACCGCGCGACCTGGCACTTCGCCCTGAACGACTACCACGGCCACCGCCGCTATCTCCACCGCATCACCCTCGAAGGCGGTCCGCTCGCAGCCGCGCACGCCGCGGCCTGACACGCGATGGCCGACGCCTCTTCCTACGACCCGAACGGCGAGTCCGACTATCAGGTCACCCTGGATCGCGCCGGGACCCGCGCGGCCCAGCATCCGACGCGGCCAGAGATCGGGCTCCTCGACCCCGAGTTCTACGTGGATCCCGAGCCCCACTTCGCCTGGATGCGGGAGGAGGCGCCAGTCTATTGGGACGATGCCACCGGGATCTGGGGCATCACGCGCTACGACGACATCATGGCGGTTTCGAGGGATGCGAGGAACTTCTGCTCGGGGAAGGGGTCGCGCCCGGACTCCTCGGTGCCGAGCATGATCAATACGGATCCGCCGGAGCACAATCGCCGGCGGGGCATCGTCTCCGCGGGATTCACGCCGCGCCGCGTGCAGGCCCACGAGCCCTTCCTGCGCGCCAAGGTGGATGCGCTGATCGATGCGGTCCTCGACCGGGGGGCCTGTGATTTCGTTCGGGACATCGCGACGCCCCTGCCGATGGCCATGATCGGCGAACTGATGGGCCTCCCGGAGTCGGATTACGACCAGCTGCTCCGTTGGTCCGATCTCTTCGCGACGGGGGGCGACGAAGTCCGGGAGGAAGTCGGTCCGGCCGTCATCGACTACGCCAACTACATCATGGCGATCATCGAGGGACGACGCGGGAGCGAGGCCGAGGACCTCGTCAGCCTCGTCATGAAAGCGGAGTTCGACGGGGAGCACCTGACCGACCATGACCTGATCTTCGAGACGATGTTGATCCTCGTCGGGGGGGACGAGACGACCCGCCACGTGATCTCCGGCGGTCTCGAGGTCTTCATGCGCCATCGAGACCAATGGGAAGCGCTCCGTTCGGACCGGTCGCTCCTGCCGGGTGCGGTCGAGGAGATGCTTCGCTGGGTCACGCCGATCCAGAACATGAACCGGACCGCGACCCGGGACGTCGAGCTCGCTGGGCAAAGGATTCGGGAGGGCGATCGCTTGCTGCTGCTCTATCCCTCCGGCAACCGCGACGAGCGCGCGTTCCCGGACGCGCATCGCTTCGACCTGCGCCGTCATCCCAACCAGCACATGGCGTTCGGGGGCTATGGGCGTCATCACTGCCTGGGGGCCCAGCTCGCGCGCCTCGAGATCAGCGTGCTCTTCGACCGGATGCTCGACCGGATCCCCGAGATCGAGCTTGCGGACCCGGCCGCGCCGCTCGTTCGGCGGCGCGGCAACTTCGTGCTCGGGCTCGAGACCCTCCCCGTGGTGTTCGGGGCGCGCTAGCGCTGGGGCTGGATGCATCCCCTCAGCACGAGGGACGGAGAGTCGGTCCTGTCAGGACTCCGCCGCGTCGAGGGCGCGGAGGCGGTTGCCGCCGCGGATCTTCGCGATGTCCGGCGCCTCGTCGCCGCGGGCGAGGAGGCCAGCCGCGAGGTCGCCCGCCTTCGCAGCCTCTCGATCGCCGCGCTGCCGAGGTCTGCTAGGCCACGGTGCTCCGGGTCGCGCGAGACGGATTCGCGCCGCGCCGCTCACCGCGCTATCGCTCTGTCCATGCAGAAACAAAGCGTCTGGGTCATCTGGATCGGGTCCATCCTAGCGATGGTGCTCGGGAGTGGTTGGATCGCGACGGTGGGGCAGGTCCTCTTCGGCCTCACCTTCATCGCGCACGTCGTCGAGTTTTTCATGAAGCGCCCGCTCTTCGAGCAGGTTGGCGGCTCCATGGGACATCACTTCGTGCAGACGATGATCTACGGGCTCTTCCACTGGAAGCCGCTCGAAGAGCAGCAGGCCGGCGACTAGCCCCGCGGTCGTGTCCGTCCCTGCGCTTCGAATCGAGCCCGCCGAGCTGGCCGGGTCGGCGGTCGATCTTCGTCTCCGGTTCTTCGCCGCGACCGTCGTGTTCTCGACCAAGGCGTTCGCGTGGGATGCCTTGCTCGAGGCCCACGTGACCGGGGCTGGGTTCCTCGATCCTGCGGTGCTCTCGGAGCCGGCCACCCGTGGGCCGGCGCGGGGGTCCCTGGACTAGGGACCCGGCGGGTCAGGCCCGGCCGAAGGACCTCTGCGGATCCGGATCGGCCTCGCCGCACAAGGACCAGAGCGTTTCCCGCTCCTTCTGCGTCTCCTGGGTGATCGGGATCCAATGGGTCCGCACGGGCTGCCGGTCGAAGAAGAAGCAGCCGGTGCGCTCCGCTGCGGCGTCGGAGGCTGCGAGCCAGATCACGGTGTCGGCGCCTTCTTCGGGCGAACGAAGGATCGCCTCGGTCACCCGGTGGAAGCGGGGCAGGGAGGAGGCGACCGCCGGCGTGTCGGCCCAGCCCGGGTGCATCGAATGGACGACGACTCCGCTGTCGTTCAGCTCTTCGGCCCAGCGGCGGGCGAGGAGCACCTGCGCTCGCTTGGTCTCGGCATAGGCGCGGACGCCGTCGTACTCACGTTCACGCCACTGGGGGTCTGCGACCTGCAATCGCGTGGTCAGCATTCCGCCCGACGAAACCCAGATCACGCGTCCGTCGTCGCTCGCCTCGAGCGCTTTGCGGAGTCGTGCGGTCATAAGGTGGGGGCCGGCCACGTGCGTGGCGAAGGTCAGTTCCAGCCCTTCCTTCGACTCGGCACGGTCATCGGGCAACACGCCCGCGTTGTGAACGAGCACGTCCACTGGTTCGTTCGAGAGCTCCGCGCAGGCGGTCTCCACGCTCGTCAGGTCGGACATGTCGACGGTTCGCCACGACACCCGGCGGCTGCCGGTCACCTCTCGGATCCGTTCCGCGGCGGTCTGGGCCCGCTCCGCATTCCGGCAGAGTAGCGTGACGTCCGCGCCCAGATCTGCGAGCGCGAGGGAGGTCGCGTAGCCGATCCCCGAGTTGGCGCCGGTCACGAGCACTCGTCGCCCTGTCAGATCCACGTCGAGATCGGCCGGGTCGAAGGCGAGGGCGTGTCGCGCGAAGCCGAGCCGGTCGAAGGAGCCCACGGGCGAGATGTCCAGCACGCGACGGGTCGCCGCAGCGAGCGGGGCGAACGCGGAAGCGGCTGGCGCTTCTTCGTCGATCGGGGCCTTCGCTGCGAGCGCTTCGTCGATCGATTCGGCCGCGACATGGTCTCCCGCCGATTCGCTTCGGTGGGCGAGAAGCAGGTCGCCTCCCGCCTCCAGGACGAAGGTCCCACCGAGCTGCCAGGCATCGCCCTGCACGCCGGCCTGGCTCGCCCCTGCGCGTCGCGCGCGCAGTGCATCTCCAAGCAGGCGCCGCGAGAGCAGCGCCTCGGCCCCGCGACGCAGGCCGGCAGCCCGATAGGCGGTGAGGTCGGGGTCGACGAAGACGGGAACTTCCAGCGAGAAGTCCTCGATGAATGCCTCAGCGAGGGCGCGCGTGCCGTTTCCGACCAACACGACCTCCACGCCGGCCTCCTGCCAACGATCGAAGTCGTCACGCAACTGCGCGACCTGCTCACGGCAGAACAGTCAACCGAAGTGGCGAAGAAAAAGGAGGACCGCGGGGCGCTCGGCCCACAGACTGGAGAGGGGGCGGCGTTCGCCGGTGCGGGCTTCTTCGAGCGTGAGCGGTCCGAGGCGGGAGACGAGACGCATGGGAGACTCCGGGTCGGGCTCTCGGGAAGCTAACCGCGTGTGCGGGGTTGAGAAGGGGCCCGCGAAGAGCCTCTCGGATGTGCGAGACTCGGCCACGTACGGAACCCAGCGGGGAGAGGCCCACCCGAATGCGCTCGCTCAGCCGACTCGGGATCTTCGGCTACGTCGTGCTGGCGATTCCCGTGACCGGGACCTTCGCTGCGATCTCGACGCTCGTCCCGCCGTTTTACGCCGAGACCCTCGGAGTCTCTCTCTCGAGCGTGGGCCTGATCTTCTTCCTGCTCCGCTTCTTCGACGCGGTAACGGACCCCGCGATGGGATGGCTCCTGGACCGCCGGCCCTTCGCCCGAGAGCACAAGCCGTGGGTCGCGATCTCGCTTCCGCTCTTTCTGGTCTCGATCGTGCTCCTCTTCCGTCCCGTCGAAGCCTGGGTCGGGCTGTCCTACCTGATGGTCGCAGGGTTCCTCGCGTATGCGGCCTACACGATCGGGCTCGTGACCCATCAGGCCTGGGGGGCGGCGCTGGCGGCCGACGCGGGCGAGTTGTCCCGTTTGATGGGGTACCGGGAAATCGCCGTCATCGTGGGGATCCTCGGGGTCTTCGCAGCGCCGGCCATCGCGGAGTCTCTCGGCTACGTCGGCCTCGAGGCGAAGGTGGGCGCAGCGTCCGGCTATCTGATCGCGTGCGTTCTCATCTTCGGCCCGATCACGCTCCTGGCCGCGCCGGACGACCGGGAAGCGACCGCAGGCTCGCCGATCTCGTTCGGCGAGGTGCGAAGCTTTCTCGTGCGCCGCGATTTTCTCTGGCTGTCGACCGCCAACTTCGCGACGAATTTCTCGACGGTCTCCCTTTCGGTGATCACCTACTTCATCGCCGCGTATCTGTTCGACGCGCCGGATCGGTACGGCCTCGGGATGACGATCTATTTCGTGGCGGCCTTCCTAGGTATGCCGGTCTGGATGGGCCTCGCGCGCCGTATCGGCGATGCCCGCACGCTCCTCGGCGCGTTCGGATACGTGGGGTTGGGCGTCGCCTCCATCCCGTTCTGGACGGCGCTGGCGTTCGAGTCCCGCTATCTGGTCTTCATGGCGTTGCTCGGCCTCGGATTTGGCGGGCCGCCCTATCTGATCCGCTCGCTGATCGGGCAATACGCGCAGGCCCATGAGCGCGACACCGGCCGGTCCGTCCGCGGCAGTGCGTATGCGGTGACGACCTTCTTCGACAAGCTCGGGAGCGGTGTGGCGGCGGGGGCGGTTCTTCCGATCCTCGAGTGGCTCCGTTTCGATCCGGAAGGCGGTGGCGGTGAGGTCGGCCGGGAGGCGCTGCTCCTCGTCGCGACGACGGCGCCGGTCTTCGGATTCCTCGTGGCGGTGACGGCCACGTATCTGGCGGCGCGAAATTCGGAGTCGGCCTAGCTCCGGGCTTCGGTGAGCGCGGTACTCTCGCGNCATGCCTGCCCGGATCCTTTCGCCCGATCGAGCCGCGTACGACGAAGCCGCTCGCGTTNTACGCGGCGGGGGCCTCGTCGCGTTCCCGACGGAGACCGTNTACGGANTCGGTGCNAATGCCCTGGACCCTCGGGCGGTCNCGNGGATCTTCGAGGCNAAGGGCCGGCCCTCGGACAATCCGGTNATCGTCCATGTGCCGGNCGCGCACGCNGCGCGCGCCCTGGCNGNTTCGTGGCCCGAAGCGGCCNCAAGCCTCGTCGCGGCGGGGNGGCCCGGNCCGCTGACNCTCGTCGTGGAGAAGGCGCCGACGATTCCCGATGTCGTGAGTGCGGGCGGCCCGACCGTCGGTCTGCGCGTGCCGGATCATCCGGTGGCCCGCTCGCTCCTGGANACGGCGGGGGTTCCCATCGCGGCCCCGAGTGCGAACCGCTCGGAGGCGGTCTCCCCGACGACGGCGCAGCGCGTCGCCGACTCGCTCGGCGCCTGGGTCGACGACCTGATCGTCCTCGACGGAGGACCGTGCGCCGTCGGCATCGAGAGCACCGTCATCGACGTCACGGGACCAGCGCCCCTCGTGCTGCGGCCCGGGATGTTTCGGATCGAGGAGGCCGCCTCCTTGAGCGTCGACACGGCCGGAAGGGCAGGGGCCCCCGCGCGCTCTCCCGGTCAACGCCCGCGGCATTACGCGCCCAGCAAGCCCCTGGTTTTCATCGAGCCTGGCCGTGAAAAGGACGAACGCAGCGATACGGACGCCGAGCTCGTGCTCGGGTCCGACCCGGTGCGGGCGGCGACGATCCTCTATGCCGAGCTCCATCGCCTCTCCGCCAATCCGCAGGTCGAGCGGATCCTCGTCTCGAGCCCACCCGAAGGCGAGGCGTGGGACGGGATACGGGATCGACTGCGGCGGGCGGCGAGCGACTGAGACGGATTCGGCCTGCGACTAACGGCCGCGACCGCTCGTGAGCTCTCGCCACGCCTCGAGGTCGCGCTCGCTCGACTCGCGGCCGACCCGGGTGACGACGTCGACGTCCGGTGACTCGGCTCGGAGAGCCGCGGCAGTGCACTTCTCTTTCGGGCGATGCTGGAAGGGGTCGAAGCCGTAGAGCGCCATCGCGTTCTCGTGGGTGATCTTGTTGATGAGCGCGTCATCGAGTCCAGCGAGGGTCTCTACGATCCGCTCCGGCGCATTCGGCCACGTGCCGTCCGAGTGGGGAAAGTCCGACTCCCAGCAGATGTGGTCGAGGTTGAACGCGTCGATGTTCGGAATCCACGTGTCGTCTTCGATGAAGCAGCAGAGAATGTTGTTGCGGAAGATCTCGCTGGGGCCGCCGGTCTGACTGAAGTCGTGCTTGGTCCATCCGCTGTGACGTCGCTTCACGTGTTCGGCGCGCCAGAGGAAGAAGGGGATCCAGCCGATGTCGCCCTCGGTCAGCGAGAACTTAAGGGTGGGGAATCGGGTCCAGAAGGTCGCCCAGACGAGATCGATCAGCGTATAGACCGTCGATGCGGGAGAACAGGTCATCGGCACGCCCGCCGGGGCGTCCGTCGCGTTCATCGGGGAGCGGGAAGAGGAACCCAGGTGGCAGCAGAGCACGGTGTCGTTCTCGACGCAGGCGGCGAAGAGCGGGTCCCACTCACCCGAGTGGATCGAGGGCATGTTCAGCGCTTCGGGGTTCTCGGAGAACGTGACCGCGTGGCAGCCCTTGTCGGCGAGGCGCCGGATCTCCTTCGCCGCGAGCTCGACGTCCCAGAGCGGCAGGATGCCGCAAGGAATGAAGCGCTCCGGGTAGGCCGCGCACCACTCATCGACGTGCCAATCATTGTAGGCCTGGATCATCACCAGGTTGGTCTTCGGGTCGGGGCCCTGGTTCAGGACCTGGCCGGCGAAGCCCGTCCAGTTGGGGAAGTTGAGCCCTGCGAGCTGGCCGCCTGCGTTCATGTCGCGCACGCGCTCGTGCACGTCGAAGCAGCCGGGGCGCATTTCGTCATAGCGGCTGGCGTCGACGTTGAAGAACTCCGGCGGCTTGCCCGCGACGGCGTTGAGCCCGAGATTGCGACCCTTGAGATCGCCGTACCACCATTGCTGAATGCCACGATCGTCGGTCTCGACCCGCGGTGCGTAGTGCTTGTACTTGTCGGGGACGTGCCGCTCGAACATGTCGGCGGGTTCGGCGATGTGGTCGTCGACACTGATCAGAATGACGTCGTCGGCGTTCATGGTGGAGCTCTCCTGGTTCGGCGCGGGGCAGGGGGCCCGGGCGCACCTCAGTAAGCTAGATCGTGGGGCGAGACGAGCAAGGCCACCCCGGAACGCGACTTCTCCCAGAAAGCTGGGTGGAGCCGCTCGCTGGGATGCCAGTGACGGGCGTCTCGATACCGGAACTGGACCCGCTTCCCCGGCCGGAGCGTCCTGGGGACGGGATTCGAGGCTACGGTAGAGCTGTAATGCGAGGTCTCGATTCGGAACCGCAACGACGCGCGCGCGATTCTGCGTCGCCTGAGCCTGCTCGTTTCGATCGACGAGCGGCCCCCCGGCACGCGCTCCGTCTGGGTTTCCTTCTCGCCGCGGCGAACGTCGCATGGGCGGGCGCCCCGCCCAACGAAGCCGACCTCGAAGTCTCGCCTTCCGTCGTCGACGTGGCCGACCTCGAAGGAGCAGGCTCCCCCTTCGGCGCGGCAGGGCTCGAGGGGACCGCTTCGCTGGAGGCGGCGGTGGCTCCGCTCGATGCGGCGGACGCGGCCTGGTCCGCACGGGCGACGGAACTCGACGCGAATGGCCTCCGCGCGAAGCCGGAGGGGATCGCCGAGGCGATCGTCCCCTATCGACGCGCGATCCAGGAGGCGCCCGACGGTCTCGAGGCGCGCTGGAAACTGATGCGTGCGCTCCATTACTCGATCGACTTCGCTTCCCTCGAGGACGAAGCGCGTGAAACGAATGCCGAAGAGGCAATCGAGGTCGCGAGGGAGAGTCTCGAACTCCTGAAACGGAAACCGGGAAGCGATGCAGATCGTGCGCGCGTCTACTTCTGGAGCAGCATTGCGTGGGCCCTTCGGGCGGACCGCGTCGGTCTGCTCGCGATCGTGCGCGAGGGGGTCGCCGATCGGATCCGGGATCAGGCCGAGCGTTCGCTTGCGCTCGATCCGAGCGTCGATCAGGGTGGGGCGCTTCGGCTGCTGGCTCGCCTTCACTCGACGCTCCCCAAGGTGCCCTTCATTTCCGGTTGGGTGGATCGTGAGCGGGGACTCGCTTACGCGGAGCGCGCGATGGAGTTCGAGCCCTTCCATCCTGGAAACCCGCTGCTGCAGGCGCTCACGATCCTCGAAGTCGCGCCGGAGCGTGAGGCAGAGGCCCGGGTCGCACTCGCAATCGCGGCGGCTTCGACTCCGCGCGAGGCCTTCCTCATCGAGGATCGCCGGATCCGCAGGGACGCGCGTGAACGACTCGCCGAGCTCGACCGCGAAGGCGGGACGAAGCCTTGACCGATTCGAACGAGCCGAGGCTCTCCGTCGGCCAGCTCTTCGCCTACTCGGCGCCATCGCTCGCGACCTCCGTCGCAGCACTGCCTATGGTGCTCTTCGTTCCCGCCTTCTACTCCGATGACCTCGGCGTGCCCCTCGCCGCCGTGGGCGGAGCGATCGCCGTCTCGCGGCTGCTCGACGTGGTGACCGACCCGCTGATCGGCGCGCTCTCGGATCGGCTGCGCCTGCCGCTCGGTCGCCGCAAGGCGTGGATGGCGATGGGCCTCCCGATCTTCCTGCTCTCGTTGTGGAGGATATTCGTGCCAGCCGAGGAGGTGTCTTTCAACTACCTGCTCGGCTGGTCGGCGGCGCTCTATCTGGGCTTCACGATGATCGATCTGCCCCACAAGGCCTGGGGCGCGGAGTTGTCGACCGACTACGACGAGCGTTCGCGAATCGCGAGCTGGCGCGAGGCGATTGCGACGGGCGGACAAGTCCTGCTGCTGGCGGCGCTCGTCATCCTCGCGGTTCAGGGGATCGACGATGCGGCGTTGCAGCTGCGGAACATTGCCGGTGTGATCCTCGTGGCGCTGCCGCTGCTGATGTGGGCATGTCTCTTCTTCGTCGACGAGCGCGACCCCGAGGTCGTTCGGATCGAAGAACGGAGTCTCGTGGCAGGGCTCGCAATCGTCGCGCGCAATCCTGCCTTCGTCCGGATGGTCGCCTGCGTGCTCTTCTTCGTGTCCGGTGTGGCGATCCAGGGGACACTGCATCGGCTCGTGCTCGCCGACGTCATGCTCGAAGAGGCACGCTTCCCGGTGATGATCCTCTGCGAGAACGTGGCGACGCTCCTTGCGGTCCCGGTCTGGCTCCGGATCTCGGTTCGTTTCGGGAAGCCTCAGGCGCTGATGGGGGCGGCGATGTGGCTGGCACTCTGGAGCGTGCCGCTCGCGTTCTTGCGAGAAGGGGAAACCGTCACGCTGATGGCGCTGGTCGTACTTCGTGGCTCCAGCTTCGCCTCGATCCTCTTCCTGGCGAACTCGATCGCGGCGGACGTGATCGACGTGGACACGCTCGAGAGTGGCGAGCAGCGCTCGGGTCTCTTCTTCGCGGTCTGGGGCATGGTGATCAAGCTCTCACTCGCGCTCGGGGTCGTGCTCGGCACGGCGCTCCCCGCATCGGGCGGCTACGACCCCTCCGCCGAGATCGTTTCCGGCGAGGTGCAGACGCGCCTGATGGCCATCTACGGAATGGTGCCGGCGCTCCTTATGGGGATCGGCGCGGTCTGCCTTCGCGGTTTTCCGATCACCCGTGAGCGACACGCCGAGGTGCGCGCGCAGATCGACGCGGCGGCGGCGAAGCGATCCTGACGAAGGGGCCAGCAGCAGCGGAACCTGGGTTGAGCGACGCGGTGGATCAGGCGATTTCTTCGCGCCGTGGGAACTCGGAGCGGCCGCTTGTCAGGCCCGTCCGCGCACGCGAGAGTTTCGACATGGCTGCCCCGAGCTTCGAATCGACGTACGCCGCGCTCCCCGAGCGCTTCCATGCGCAGATTGCCCCGACCCCTGTAGCCGCGCCGCGACTGCTGCGGCTGAACGCGGATCTCGCAGCGTCCCTTGGCCTCGACGCAGACTGGTTGGCGAGCCGGGACGGTGTCGCGATGCTGGCGGGGAACGCTCTGCCGGACACGGTCCGTCCTCTGGCGATGGCCTACGCCGGCCATCAGTTCGGAAACTTCACGCCGCAGCTCGGGGACGGTCGGGCCATCCTTCTGGGGGAGCGGATCGGGACCGACGGCCACCGATTCGACGTCCAGCTGAAGGGGGCCGGCCGAACGCCCTTCTCACGCGCAGGGGATGGGCGCGCGGCGATCGGTCCCGTGCTCCGCGAGTACATCGTGAGCGAGGCGATGGCGGCCCTCGGAATCCCGACGACCCGCGCCCTCGCCGCAGTCGCGTCGGGCGAAGAGGTCCATCGTGAGACGCCGCTTCCGGGCGGGATCCTGACCCGGGTCGCGCGAGGCCACCTTCGAGTGGGAACCTTCGAGTTCTTTGCCAGTCGAGGCGACGTCGAAGGCGTGCAGACGCTGGTCGACTACGCCATCGACCGACTCCATCCCGAGGCGAAGGGCGCCGAGGTGCCAGCGCTCGCGCTCTTCGAGTGTGTCGTGCGCGCCCATGCGGCGCTCGTTCCGATGTGGCTCGGGGTGGGTTTCATCCACGGTGTGATGAATACGGACAACACGACGATCTCGGGCGAAACGATCGACTACGGTCCCTGCGCCTTCCTCGATACCTATCACCCGGGCCAGGTGTTCAGCTCGATCGATCGAAACGGGCGCTACGCCTATGGGCGACAGCCCGGGATTGCGGCCTGGAACCTGGCGCGTTTCGCCGAGACACTCCTTCCGCTGCTCGGCGGAACCCAGGAAGAGCAGATTGCTGCGGCTCAGAGCGCCCTCGACCTCTTCGAGCCCGCTTTCCAGGAAAACTGGCAGGACGTGCTCCGCCGGAAGCTCGGACTCGCAGAGCGGGGGGAGGCCTCGCTGGCTCTCGCGACGGACCTCCTCGACCTAATGGTCGAACAGCGCGCCGACTTCACGCGGACCTTCCGAGCGCTCGGTGCCTGCGCAGCGGCGAGCGACGAGGAGACCACTGCGGCGGCTTCCTCGGCCGGATTCGCGGATCCCTCGGCGTTCACCGCCTGGGCGGTTCGGTGGCGCGCGCGGATCGCCGAAGAGGGGCAGGCCCGGGAAGCGGTTCGGGCGGCCGTGCTTGGAACGAATCCCGCACGTATCCCGCGAAACCACCGGATCGAGGAGGCGATCGTGGCGGCGCAGGCCGACGATCTCCGACCCTTCGAAGATCTGGTCGAGGGCCTCGCACAGCCCTTCGACGACGACCCGCGTTTCGCCGACCTCGAGCAGGCGCCGGCCCCCGACGAGGTGGTTCGTCAGACCTTCTGCGGAACCTGATTCGGGCCGCCGAGCGCGTTAGCGTTTGAACGCAGCCGAAATCGCAGGACCGCATGAGTCAGGCGCACGATCACGAAATCGTCTCGACCTACCCGTTCTCGGACGAG
>PAQX01000037.1 GCA_002709835.1 Deltaproteobacteria bacterium | reverse complement strand
CCCCCCCCGCCGCAGAACGTTCGCGGCTACTCGTTCGCGCGGAGCGGCGTCGGGTGACCGAAGAGCCACCCCTGGCCGAAGCGGATTCCGAGCCGGCCCCGCATCTCGAGTTCCTCGACGGTATCGAGGCCTTCACCGATCACCTGGGCGCCCATCTTGTCCGCGATCAGCAGTAAGGCGGAGAGCACGTCCTGACGGGCGGGATCTTGATCGACCCCGGAGACCATCGCTCGGCCGACCTTGACGGAGTCGGGCTCGACCTAGAGGAGTTCCTCGAGGCCGGCGTAACCGGCCCCCGTGTCGTCGAGCGCGAAATGGAAGCCGAGGCTCCGGTAGTAGTCGCGCATCTCCTTGAAGGCCGCGAAGCTGCGAATCGACTCCTGTTCGGCGACCTCGAAGACGACGTCGGTCGGCGCGAGCTGACGCCTCTGGAGGGTCTCGATCAGCCTCTCTTCCTGGAAGCTCGGATCGTGGATCGCGGTGGGCCGGATGTTGAGAAAGAGCTTCGTGTCCGCCGGAAAGTCGACGGCACCGCGGAGGCCGCTCTCGCGACACACGCAGTCGAGTTCGAACTCGAGCCCGTGCTCTTCCGCCGCCCCGAAGAGCGCGACGGGGGAATGAAATCTCGATCCCTCGGCGCCGCGCGCGAGGGCTTCGTATCCGTAGACGTTACGCGACTCGACTTCGACGATCGGCTCGTAGAACGAGTAGATGCGGTGATCGAGAATCGTCTCGAGTAGATCGTGGCGGACCTCGCGACGCTGGGTCTCGACCGCGAAGGCACAGTCGCGGCGCGCCTCGTCGATCCGGTGTCGCAGCTGCGGGGCGAAACCAAACTGGGGATTCCGGAGTTCTACCGCGATGCCGGTCGGCAGGCAGACGCCGCCTCGGTGGTAGGGATAGAAGACCTGCTGGCCGTGTGACTGCAGCGCGCGCTCGAGTTCCTGCTGGAAGCCCGGCATCTCCGTGCTGAAGAACCCGGCACTGCCGGCCTTCCGGAAGAGGAGAACCATGACTTCGTCATACCCCGGCTCTGCAAGGCAGACGGCGAAGTCGGTCCGCAAGCGTTCTTCCGCGACTTCCTGCACGCGCGCCTCGAGCGACGCGAGGCAGCGAGGGCGGGCTTCCTCGCCGTAGCGCTGCTCGATCGCCGCGACCCGCGGCGCCCCGACGACCACCAGACCGACGGCGCCTGCCGCCTCGAAGCGCTCTGCGAATTCGCCGAAACGCAGGCTCACGTCGAGGGACTCGTCGTTCGAGGTCGCCACGATCGGGCGCGTCGCGGGCCTGTCGGATTCCGGAGTCCTGGTCATGCTTCAGGATCGGTCGGCTGTGCCGGGGTGTTGAACCTTCGTCGCACGCCGATCGCCGGAGGCGGCTCGCGGAGGTTTCGAGCCGGACGGCCCCTCGCTCGATCAGGCCCGCAATCGCCCGCTCGATCTGCACATCGGGCTCCTGGATCGTATCCCGCCTCACTCACATCGACTCCCCGGCCGAAGGCGCCTGACGGCAAAGCCGACAACCTCGGAATCGGCCGGACGCGCCACCAGCGAAACCGGGGACGCCGTCCAGAGGAATCCCCAGACCGCACCGCCCCCTCCTTGCGGGAGCGGCCGCCCGCCCTCCCTAGAGCAGGAGGAAGGTGGGATGCGCGAGCACTCGCGCGAGCCGCGACGTGAAGCGGACGGCGTCCGCACCATCGATCACGCGGTGGTCGTAGGAGAGCGAGAACGGCAGCGTGATCCTCGGGACGAACGTGCCGGCTCCCTCGGCGAGCGGTGAGTCGCCTCCGTCCGAGGGCTCGAGAGGAGAAGGTCCTTCCCAGACCGGCGCGATCCTCGTCTTCGAGAGGCCGAGGATCGCGACCTCGGGCGCATTCACGATCGGCGAGAAGTGCCCACCGCCGATTCCGCCGAGGCTCGAGATCGTGAAGCACGCCCCCGCGAGATCGTCGGGACCGAGCTTCCGGGCCCGAGCACGCTCCGCCACGTCCGCGACCTCGGCCGCGAGTTCGAAGACGCCCTTGCGATCTACGTCGCGAATCACCGGGACCACGAGTCCCTGATCCGTATCCACCGCGACGCCGAGATGGTAGTAGTCCTTCAGGATCAGCCGATCGCCTTCGGGTGCGAGGGAAGACCGGAACTTCGGGAAGTCACGGAGGACGACGACCACGGCCTTCATCACGAGAACGAGCGGGGAGATCCGCACGCCGTGCTCGGCGGCGGCCGCCTTGCGCTCGGCCCGGAAGCGCTCGAGCTCGGTGATGTCCGCTTCATCGTTCTGGGTGACGTGGGGCACGTTCAACCAGCTCCGGTGGAGACCAGGGCCCGCGACCTTCTGGACGCGCGTCAGATCCACCTCTTCGACGGGGCCGAAGCGCGCGAAATCGACCGCCGGCACCGCCGGAATCCCCGCGCCTCCTCCGGTCGCGGCCGGCGTCACCTGCCCAGCGAAGCGCTCACGGACCTGCTGCTTCAAGTCGTCGACGAGAACGCGCCCGGCGGGACCGGATCCGGGGGTCTTCTCGATCGGAACTCCGAGCTCCCTCGCAAAACGTCGCGCCAATGGACTCGCGTGCGGCACGCCTTCTCGATCCGGAACCGGACGGGAGGCGGCCGGCGAGATGTCGCGCCGAGACGGCGTGTTCACGACCAGCGGCGCCTCTCCGGCACCGGAACCGGGCGCGGCCGACGTCTCCGCGGGCCGGGTCTCCACCGGGGGCGAGACCGCAGGCTCCGGGACCTTTTCGGGCGCGGGCGGCTCGTCGAAGGAATTCGTCGCCGCGTCGGCCGCAACTTCGAGGACGACGAGCACGCTGCCTTCGGAGACGCGATCCCCCTCCGCCACTCGGATCTCGGCGACGACGCCGCCCGCCGTGGACGGAATCTCCATCGTCGCCTTGTCGCTCTCGATGCTGACGAGCGGATCGTCGAACTCGATCGCATCCCCCTTGGCGACGAGGATCTCTACGACTTCGATGTCCTCGAAGTCCCCGATGTCGGGCACGCAGATTTCGATGCGCTCGGCCAAGTCCTGGATCTCCCCGCTGCGCGGCGGAATGTCTGGGTCGCGTCTCGCCTAACGATGGCGCGGCGCGGTGGTCTCCGGTTCGAGCCCGTACTTGCGGATCGCGCGGCTCACGTGATCCCGATCGACGGCGCCTTCGTCCGCGAGCGCAGCCAGCGCCGCGACACAGACGTTGTTTCGGTGGACCTCGAAGAACTGCCGCAGCTTCTCGCGACCATCACTGCGTCCCCAGCCGTCGGTGCCGAGCGTCCGGTAGTCGCGCCCCGCCGGAAGGAAGGCGCGAATCTGCTCGGAGTAGAGCCTCTGATAATCCGTCGTCGAGATGATCGGGCCGGTCGAACTCATGAGCTGGCGCTCGACGAAGCTCATCTTCGGCTCGTCCCCCGGATGGAGCATGTTCCAGCGCTCGACGTCCTGCCCGTCCCGGGCGAGCTCGTTGAAGCTCGTCACGCTCCAGACGTCGCTGGCCACGCCGTGGTCCTTCTCGAGCATCTCCGCGGCGGCGATCACTTCGCGCAGGATCGTGCCGGAGCCGAGGAGCTGAACACGCGGCCCCCCGCCCTGGCCCTCTCGGAACCGATACATCCCCTTCAGGATCCCGTTCTCGACCCCGTCGGGCATCGCAGGCTGGGGATACTTCTCGTTCATCACCGTCAGGTAGTAGTAGACGTTCTCACCATCCTGGAACATCCGCCGCAAACCGGCCTGAACGATCACCGCCAGCTCGTAGGCGAACGTCGGGTCGTAGGAGATGCAGCTCGGGATCGTGTTCGCGAGCAGGTGACTGTGCCCATCCTGGTGCTGCAGCCCTTCACCGGCAAGCGTCGTGCGCCCGGCCGTTCCCCCCAGCAGAAAGCCACGACACTGCATGTCCCCAGCCGCCCAGGCGAGGTCACCAATCCGCTGGAAGCCGAACATCGAATAGAAGATGTAGAACGGAATCATGGGAACGCCGTGGTTCGCGTAGCTGCTCCCGGCGGCTACGAACGAAGCCATCGCGCCGGCCTCGTTGATGCCCTCCTGAAGGATCTGACCATCCTTCTCTTCCCGGTAGTAGGCGACCTGGTCCGAGTCGACGGGCTCGTAGAGCTGCCCGACGGACGAGTAGATCCCGAGGCGGCGAAACATGCCTTCCATGCCGAAAGTCCGACTCTCGTCCGGCACGATCGGCACGACGCGCTTTCCGATGGTCTTGTCCCGGGACAGCACCTGGAGGATGCGGACCGCGGCCATCGTCGAAGACATCTCGCGATCGCCCGTGCCCTTCAGCAGCGCATCGAACGCATCGAGCGCCGGTACCTCGAGGCGCGGCGCCTCCGCCGGCCTTGCGGGCAGATAGCCGCCGAGCGCTTTGCGCCGCTCGTGCATGTACTGCATTTCCGGACTGTCCGGGTCCGGCATGTAGAAAGGCGCCTTTCCGATCTCCTCGTCGGAAATCGGGATGTTGAACCGATCGCGGAAGGCGCGTAGGGACGATTCCGCCATGTCGTGCATCTGATGCGTGACGTTCTGGCCCTCGCCGGCCTCGCCGGTTCCGTACCCCTTGACCGTCTTGGCGAGGATGACCGTCGGCTGACCTTCGTGGGCCATCGCCGCCGCGTACGCCGCGTAGACCTTGTGGGGATCGTGCCCGCCTCGATTGAGCCGCCAGAGATCATCGTCGGACATGGTGGCGACCATGTCGGCGAGTTCGGGGTACTTCCCGAAGAAATGCTCCCGGGTGTAGGCCCCGCCGCGGACCTGATAGGCCTGGTACTCGCCGTCGACCGCCTCTTCCATTCGCTTGCGCAGAATTCCGGTCGAGTCCTTCGCGATCAGCGGGTCCCATCGACCGCCCCAGATCACCTTGATTACGTTCCAGCCATTGCCGCGGAAGTTGGCTTCGAGCTCCTGGATGATCTTGCCGTTACCCCGGACCGGCCCGTCGAGGCGCTGAAGGTTGCAGTTCACGACGAAGACGAGGTTGTCGAGCTTCTCGCGGCCCGCGAGAGAGAGCGCCCCCAGACTCTCCGGCTCGTCCGTCTCGCCGTCGCCGAGGAAGGCCCAGACCTTGCGGTTGGCCGTATCTGCGATCCCGCGATCGTGCAGGTAGCGCATGAAGCGCGCCTGATAGATCGCCATCAGCGGACCGAGCCCCATGGAGACCGTGGGGAACTGCCAGAACTCCGGCATCAATCGCGGATGCGGATACGACGACAGACCGCCCGGCTCGACCTCTTGCCGGAAGTTGTGGAGCTGGGCTTCGGAGAGGCGCCCTTCGAGAAAAGCGCGAGCGTAGATGCCCGGAGCGGAGTGGCCCTGGATGTAGAGCAGATCTCCGCCGTGGTCCTCGGTCGGGGCATGGAAGAAGTGGTTGAAACCGACGTCGTAGAGCGTGGCGGCAGACGCGAAGGACGAGATGTGGCCGCCGAGCGCCGGATCGACCCGATTGGCCTGGACGACCATGGCCATCGCGTTCCAACGGATGAACGAGCGGATCCGCTCTTCGAGGGCCGAATCACCGGGGCTCGCCTGCTGGAGCGCTTCGGTGATCGTGTTGATGTAGGCCGTCGTCGCGCGATAGGGCAGATGCGCCCCCTTGCGCCGGGCGCGGCGCACGAGGCGGCCGATCAGGAAATGGGCACGCTCGACCCCCTCACGCTCGAAAACGCCGTCGAGGGCTTCGAGCCACTCGAGCGTCTCCTGCGGATCCGTATCTCCGAGGGCAATGTCCTTGGGATTGGACTCGGGATCGGACATGCGAACTGCCTCCGGTGTGCCGGGCGCGACCTAAATTGATCGGAACATAGGATTCATGAGATCCAGGGTCCCGAGCGTCAGCCAGAGGGGATGACCCATGGTCGGCCAGCCCCTCCGCGTTGGCAACTGATTGCGCCTTCCCTGCCCCATCGGCTCGTCCCTCGGATCGGAAAATGGGGAAAACCGTGTACCTCTCTACATGAGAGGGGCCGGATCCGCCGGGGATCGACCCGGGCCTTCGGCCGTCTCCGCCGTCGCATCGGCTTTTGCCCGCGACACGACCCCGCGGATCGCGCGGAACGGTGACCTCGCCCCCCTGACGGAAGGAGATGGACACCCGTGCGAAGAGCGGAGACGACGACGCGTCGCAATCGCCACGATCGACGTGCTGAGGAGATCCTGCGCACCCCGACGGCGGAGCCTCGGGGCACGCAGGCGTTCCTCTGGCGATGTTATTCGCCGACGGCGAGATCCTCGAGTTCGTCGTCGCCCGACTCGGCTTCGACCGGCACCGGGCGCCCCGCGCCGCGGTGGTCCCGGCGCTTGTCGCGCATGGAACGAACCTCCCGCTCGAAGACTTCGACCGCGCGCGTCAGCGCCATCTCCGGCTCGTCGTCGTGTTCGTGCGCGATCAACTCGCGGCCCTTCGCCTGACAGCGAATCTTCGCTTCGGCCGCCCCGTGCTGGTGGTGCTTGCTGCCCTCGACGTGGATCACCACGTGGATCAGGTCCTTCTGGCCTTCTCCGAGCTTGCGAATCCGAGCCTCGGCAGCCTCACGGCGTCCACCATCGAGATCGGTCACGACGTGCCATTGGATATCCATTTCAGGGGGCTCCTTCCTTCGTTGCGATCGCCTCCGGCTGAAGGACGATCTCGTAGTTCCGGTAGGTCTTATCGATCACCGCACCCATCTTCTCGAGTGCACCTCGCATGCGATGATTGTTCTCGAGGATGAGAGAGGCCTCGCCGTAGCGATACCCCTTGGCGAGCGCGACCTCGAAGGTCTTCGCGTAGAGCGCTGCACCGAGGGGCAGCGATTGGAAATCCCGAGAGATCCCGAGCATGAAGACGCGGACGCGGTCCATCAACTGCTTCTTCCGCAGCACGTGGAGCCACCCGAAGGGAAGGATCCGCCCGTTCATCCGATGCACGACCTGGTTGAAATCCGGCAGCGTGACCGAGATCCCGGCCACCTGCCCCCCGATCTCGGCGATGAAGCAGAGGTCCGGATCGATCAGCTGCTTGAGCCCGCCGGCGATGAAGTCGAACTCCCGATCGGAGACGCGGACGTGGGCCCAGTTCTGCTCCCAGGCATCGCGGTAGATCCCGCGCACCTTCTCCACGTCCTCGTCCCAACGCGACATGTCGAGGGCGCGGATCACGAGGTCCTCGTTCCGGGAGAGCAGCCGGTTCGAGACCCGGATCATCTTCTGCATTCCCGGCATGTCCGCGTCGCAGCGGTAGGCGTACCAGTCCATCGCCTTGGTCAGCCCGATCGCTTCGTAGACCCGCGGATACCACGGTGCGTTCCACGGGTTGGCGACCATCGGCGGATCATCGAAGCCATCGACGATCAACCCGAACTCGTGGTTCGTCGTAAAATTGAAGGGGCCGATCGCGCGGGTCACGCCCTGATCGATCAGCCACTCCCGTGCGGCGCCCAGGAGCGCTCCCGCGACGTCCTCGTCGTCGACGAACTCGAAGAAGCCGAAGAAGGCGGTGCCCTTCTCACGCTCCTGGTAGGTCGAATCGATCGAAACGCCGATCGTACCGACGTCCCGTCCATCCCTACGCGCCAGGAAGTACGCGGGGCGCGCCTTCTCGAAATAGGGGTTCCGGGCCGGGTCGAACCATTGCTTGCGCTCAAAATAGAGCGGCGGGACCCAATTCGGCTCGTTCTCGTAGATGCTGAACCAGGTCCGGACGAAGCGTTCAGTCTCTCGCGGGAGCGAGACCTCCACCACTTCGACTGATCCCATTCACACCCCCGAGCCGCGGATCGCGTCACGATCCATGTCGAAGAATGTAGGGCACGCGGGCTCGTGGCGCCGGGCGACACAAAAACCGCGCTCGTGTCGCGCGGCAGGCAGGCGAGACAGAACGTCCCAGATCAGCCGAAACGGCCGGTGATGTAGTCCTGCGTCCGCTGTTCGGCCGGGTTGGTGAAGATCTTCTCCGTGTCGCCCTCCTCGATCAGGATACCGAGGTGGAAGAAGGCCGTACGCTGCGAGACGCGCGCCGCCTGCTGCATCGAGTGCGTGACGATCACGATCGTGAACTGCTCACGCAGCTCGTCGATCAACTCCTCGACGCGCGCAGTCGCGATCGGATCGAGGGCAGAACACGGCTCGTCCATCAGGATGACTTCGGGGCTGACGGCGATCGCTCGCGCGATGCAGAGGCGCTGCTGCTGACCGCCCGAAAGACTGGTCCCCGGCTCGTCCAGTCGGTTCTCGACCTCCTCGAGGAGGCCCGCCTTCGACAGACTCTGGCGGACGAGATCGTCGAGCTCGCTCTTCGTCTGCGCCACCCCGTGGATCCGCGGGCCATACGCGACATTCTCGTAGATCGACTTCGGAAACGGATTCGGCTTCTGAAACACCATGCCGACCCGCGCCCGCAGCTTGACCACGTCGAGATCCGGATCGTAGATGTCCTCTCCGTCGAGGGTCACCGCCCCGTCGACCCGACACCCGGGCACCACGTCGTTCATCCGGTTCAGACAGCGCAGGTAGGTCGACTTTCCGCAGCCCGAAGGACCGATCAACGCGGTCACCTCATTGGCCCGGATCGCGAGGCTCACGCTCTGGAGCGCCTGTTTTTCGCCGTAGTAGACGTCGAGATCGCGCGTCTCCATCTTGGTCTTCACAGTCAGTACCTCGTGCCCGAGACGGTCGGAGATCCGGCTCGCTCGCATCGCGTCGCCATGCTCAGTATCTCGTTTCGAATCGGCTGCGTACCCATACCGCCGCCGCGTTCATCGCGACCAGGAATCCCAGCAGCACGACGATACCGAGGGACGTGCGGGCGACGAAAGCCCGCTCCGGAGCGTCATTCCAGAGGAAGATCTGGACGGGCAGGACGGTCGAGGGATCGGACAAACCACTCGGCAGGTCCGCAATGAAGGCCACCATGCCGATCATCAGCAGCGGCGCGGTCTCGCCGAGCGCCCGAGCCATGCCGATGATGGTGCCGGTAAGAATGCCCGGCAGAGCCTGCGGCAGCACATGGTGGAGCACCGCCTGGGTCGGGCTCGCCCCGACACCGAGCGCCGCCTCACGGATCGAGGGCGGGACGGCGAGGAGCGCGGCGCGGCCCGCGATGATGATGGTCGGTAGGGTCATCAGCGCGAGCACGATACCGCCGACGATCGGGGCGCCGCGCGGCATGCCGAAGACGTTCAGGAAGACCGCGAGGCCGAGCAGGCCGAAGATGATCGAGGGCACGGCGGCGAGGTTGTTGATGTTGACCTCGACGAGGTCGGTGAAGCGGTTCCGGGGCGCGAACTCCTCGAGATAGACCGCCGCGGCGACGCCTACGGGAAAGCTCAGTAGGAGCGTCACGAGGAGCGTCAGCAGCGAGCCACGGATCGCGCCCTGCATGCCCGCAAGTTCGGGCTCGCGGCTATCGCCGTTCGTCAGGAAGCCGGTGTTCCATTCGTGGCTGACCGCGCCATCCGCCACCAGGGCGTCCACCCACTCGATCTGGAGGTCGGTCAGCTTGCGATCCGACTCGGCGACGTTGCGATCGATGTCGCCCTTCAAGAGCAGGTCGACGTCATCGGACATGGGCAGGACGAAGGAGGCGGTCTGCCCAACCAGCCCGGGGTCCGCCAGAACGGCATCGCGAAGCTGGTACTCGGCCCCGTCGCTCAGGAGCGCGTTCAGCCGACGCTTGTTCTTGCGGCCGGAGACTTCCGGGAAGCGAGCGCGGAGTGCGTTGCGGAGCGGTCGGCTGTAGCCACCCGCGGCAAGGCTCTCGGGGCTGCCGTCGCCGCGGGGATCGACGGTGTCCGCGTCGAGCTCGACCTCGAGTTCCACGTAGGTATGGGAGAGCGCGCTCGAGGACTGGTAGGTGATCGAAACGAGCAGCGCGAGCAACGCGAAGAGAGCGAAGCCGATCGCGGCCACGCCAGCGGCCTGAAACAGACGCTCGGTTCGATAGCGCTCCTGGATGCGCCCCTCTGCCGCCCTGGTCGCAGCGTCGTTCGACGGGGAACTACTCATATTCCTCCCGGAAGGTTCGGACGACTCGGAGCGCGACCAGATTGAGAGCCAGAGTCACGAAGAAGAGCGTCAGTCCGAGCGCGAAGGCCGCGAGGGTCTTCGCGGAATCGAATTCCTGGTCGCCGGTCAGGAGCGTCACGATCTGGACGGTCACCGTCGTGACGGCTTCGAAGGGATTGGCGGTCATGTTCGCGGCGAGTCCTGCGGCCATCACCACGATCATCGTCTCGCCGATCGCGCGGGACACGGCGAGCAGGAACGCGCCGACGATACCCGGCAGCGCGGCTGGAACCATCACCTTGCGAATGGTCTCCGACTCCGTCGCCCCCATCGCAAGCGAGCCCTCCCGAAGCGAGCGCGGCACGGCGTTCAGGGCATCGTCGGACAACGAGGACACGAAGGGAATGATCATCACGCCCATGGTCACGCCCGCCGCAAGCGCGCTCTCGGACGCGACCTGGAGCCCGAGCGCCTCGCCCAGCACGCGCACCTGCGGCCCGAGCGTGAGGGCCGCGAAGCTGCCCCAGACAACCGTCGGGATCCCGGCGATCACCTCGAGGAGAGGCTTGATCCAGGACCGCGCGGACTCACTCGCATAGAAAGCGAGATGGATCGCCGCCATCAGCCCGACCGGCCCCGCGATGGACATCGCGATCGCCGTGATCAACAGCGTCCCCGCGAAGACCGGCACCGCACCGAAGGCCCCCGACGACCCGACCTGATCCGAACGGAGCGCCGTCTGCGGGCTCCATTCGGTGCTGAAGAAGAACTCGGCGGGGCTCACCAGCTGGAAGAAGCGCATGGCCTCGAAGAAGAGGGAGACCACGATGCCGATCGTCGTGAGGACCGCGACGACCGACGAGAAGAGGAGTGCGATGTGCAATGCGCGTTCGACGTGGTTCCGCGCGCGCAGGGCGATCGTGATCCGCCGCCGCGAGAAGTACAGGCCGGCCGCGGCGGCAACCGCGAAGGCGCCCACGACGGCGAGATCCAGCGTTCCCTCGACCCGCGCCAGCGCATCGGAAGCCTGCACGTGGACAAGACTGGCGCCCTCCCCTTCGAGCAGCGCCAGACCCGCACGGACTTCGACGAGAACCTGCTCGGCGCTCTTGCTGCCGTCGAGGAGTCCGCTGGCCTCGATCTGCGACGCGACCCAGCCGTCGACCAGCGCGCCGCCGAACACGGTCGCCAGCACGAGCACCGCGAGGGGCGGTAATGCCGCCCAGATCAGAACGAACTGACCGTAATGACCGGGCAGCGAATGAAGCTCGATCCGACTCCCGGCATCGCTGGGGTCGCCCGCGAGCGCCCGGGCGCGAGCGCGTCCGACGCTCCAGCCCAGCGCGGCGAGCAGCGGCAGTAGGAGCCAGAGGAGCCCCGTCACGAAACGCACTCCGTCTCGCCGGGTGCGTCGGCCATTCCGCGTCTCCGGTCGGCTGAATCGCTCGCCACCGGTCCCCCCGTGAGCCCCCACGAATCGCCGGCGGGCGTGCCCCCGCCTCATCCNGAAGCGGTCGCCCGAAGTGGACGNTTTNGGCGTCNTNACTGGGGGATTGGTCGNGNGNATTTTGCCNGATNGGGCCGTTTATGCCGTACNCGCCGTGTGACAGGAGTGTGACATTTNGGTGACGGCCCTNGGATCAGTGGTAGCCTNCGCGACAGCGGAATGGGCGCAACCCCTTGGATCCACGGGGTTCTCCGACTTGCCATCCCGTCGCCACGGGATCGTCACACCCGCGGGCTATCCCATAGGCTAAACGCCGTGCCCCTGGCTAAGGAGCTACCGGATGTCCAGCGCAGTCCAGATCAAGACCGGACGGGAAGTCGACAACCTGCGTCAGCTCGCCCTCCGCATGGGCGGACTCGCCGAGGGCATCCTCGACAAGAGCCTGCGCGCCGTCTGGAACCGGGATCAGGCCCTGGCGGAAGAGGTCGCGGCGGACGACCTCGAGATCGACCGCATCGACATCGAGATCGACGCCGCGGTGCTGAGCGTCCTCGCCCTCCGCGCACCGGTGGCATCGGATCTCCGCCAGACCCTGGCGATCAAGACGATGGCGACGGACCTCGAGCGGATCGGCGACCTCGCGCGCAACATCGCCGGCTCCGCGGGCCGTCTCGCCTCCCGCCAACCCGTCACGCCGCCGAGCCTCCTCCGCGAGCTGGCGGACGACAGCCGCCGCTCGCTGAGCCGCGCGCTCCAGGCCTTCGCCGACCTCGACGGCGAGCTCGCGCGCGCGGTCCTCGGCGAAGACGACGACATCGACGAAGTCGAAGGCCGCGTCATTCGCGAGTCGATCGGCCGGATCCAGACCGAGCCCACGGCGTCGCGCCAGGAAATCGACCTGATCTTCATCGCCAAGAACCTGGAACGCATCGCGGACCATGCGACCAACATCGCGGAGGAGGTGATCCTCGCGACGGAGTCGGTGAACCTGAAGCACGCGGAGAAGCTCGCGCCCTAGCGACAAAGCCGGCGTGCATGCCCGAGCGCCCGACGGAGCCCCCCATGTCCTCGCACATCCTCGTCGTCGACGACGAACCGGACATTCTCGAACTGACCCGTTTCGCCCTCAGCCAGGACGGCTTCGACGTGGAAACCGCGGCGACCGGAGATGAGGCGCTCGAGCAGCTTCGCCGCCGCCGGCCGGACCTCGTCGTCCTCGACCTCATGCTCCCCGACCGCCCCGGCACCGAGGTCTGCCGAACCATGCGCGGCTTGCCCGAACTCTCCGACGTCCCGGTCATCATGTTGACCGCGCGCTCGGACGAGGTCGATCGCATCGTAGGCTTCGAGCTCGGCGCCGACGACTACGTGACCAAGCCCTTCTCTCCGCGCGAGCTCTGCCTCCGGGTGAAGGCCATCCTGCGACGGGGCCGCCCGAGCGAGGTGGTCCCCGCACAGCTCGCCCTGCACGACCTCGTCCTCGACATCGAGCGGCATCAGTGTGCATACAAGGGCGAGGACGTCGCGCTGACCGCGAAGGAGTTCCTCCTCCTCACGGCGTTGATGCGCCGCCCTGGCCGCGTGCTGACCCGGGAGCGACTCCTCGAAGAGGTCTGGGGCGAAGGCATCGCCGTCACCCATCGCACGGTCGACACCCACATGAAGCGCCTGCGGGAGAAGCTCGGCTCGGCGGGAGATCTGATCGACACCGTTCGCGGCGTCGGCTACCGCTTCAAGGAGTGAAACGGCTCCACTGGAAGATCTTCGCCCTGGCGGCCAGCATCACGACCGGCCTCGCGCTGGCCGCGGTTCTGCTTGCGCCCGCGGGTGCCTTCACCGGGCTGACATTTCTCAAGCTGGTCGTCGTCGGCCTGCTCGGCAGCCTCGCCCTCTCCTGGCTCGTCGTCCGGATGGCGCTCGATCCGTTGGAGCAGATCCGCGCCCTTTCCGGACAGCTCGCGACCGGACGGCGGGATCAGAGACTTCTCTGGTCCTACGGGGACGAGCGGGATGCGACCGCGATCGCGCTGAACCGGACCGCCGATCGCCTGGTCCGCGAGATCGACGAAGCACAGCGGGAGGCCCAGCAGCTGGAGGCCGTTCTCTCGTCGATGGTCGAAGGGGTCCTCGTCCTCGACGTACAGGACCGGATCTTGCTCGTGAACCCCGGCTTCCGAGAACTCTTCGGCACCTGGGGCCCGGTCCGGGACCGGACCGTCATCGAAGTGATTCGTCAGCCGGAGGTCGACGATCTGCTCGCGGAGACGAAAACGACGCGGGCGCCGGTGATCCGCGACGTGCCGCTCCGCGGCGGCGCCGACCGGACGGTGCTCGCCCACGCGATCCGCTTCCCAGCCAAAGGCCCGCCGGCCGGGACTCTCGCCGTCTTCCAGGACGTGACCGAAGTCCGTCGCGTCGACAAGGTCCGCCGCGACTTCGTCGCCAACGCGAGTCACGAGCTGCGGACGCCCCTGACCTCGATCCAGGGCTTCGCCGAAACCCTCGCCGGAGGAGGCCTCGCGCCCGAGGACGCTGAACGCTGCCTCGAGACGATCCTCCGCAACGCCGCGCGCATGCGGGACCTGATCGACGATCTGATGGAGCTCTCTCGCCTCGAGAACGAAGCCACCGCGACGGAGCTGACCCGCGTGGACGTCGTTCGCCTCACCCGGGAGCTCCTCGTCGACCTCGGCAAGCGGCTCTCGAGCGCCGCGCTCGACGCGCACCTGACGACGGAAGACGCGCCCGATGCCTGGTGCGATCGAGGCGCCCTCGAGCACGTGCTCGAGAACCTGCTGACGAATGCCATCCGATACACGGACGCGGGCGGCCAGATCCGCGTGGGGATCGAGCCGAAAGCCGACCTCCTCGAAATCACCGTCGAGGACACCGGCATCGGGATCCCGGAGCAGAGTCGAGACCGGATCTTCGAACGCTTCTACCGCGTCGATGCGGCACGCTCTCGAGCGGTCGGCTCCACCGGCCTCGGGCTCGCCATCGTGCGCCACCTGGTCCAGGCAATGGGCGGCACGATCCGGGTCGAGAGCGAGATCGGCGTCGGCTCCCGCTTCATCTTCACCGTTCCGCGCGCCCCCGAAGACGCCGAAGCGGCGGACTGAGCGGGCTGCCGCCCGCCCCGCCGCTCGCCTCAGCGGGTGAAGACGAGCTTCTCGCCGCTCTCGTCGAGATCGCCTCGGACGCTCGCCCCCTCCACGAAGTCGCCTTCGAGGATCCGCATCGCGAGCGGATCCTGCACCTCTCGCTGGATGAGTCGCTTGAGCGGCCTTGCCCCGTACTGCGGGTCGTAGCCCCGTCGCGCGAGGAAGCCTCGCGCCTCTTCGGAGAGCTCGAGACCGAGCCGTCGGTCCTCGAGCCGCGCGACCAGCTGGTCGAGCTGGATGTCGAGGATCGATCCGATCTGATCTTCCCGGAGCGCGTGATAGATCACCACGTCGTCGACCCGGTTCAGGAATTCCGGCTTGAAGTGACCGCGGAGCGCATCCATCACCCGCCGTCGCATCTCGTCTTCGTCGTCGACACCGAGGGACACGATGTGCTCGCTGCCGAGATTCGAGGTCATGATCAGGACCGTGTTCGTGAAGTCGACCGTGCGCCCCTGACCGTCCGTCAGTCGCCCGTCGTCCAGGATCTGGAGGAAGACGTTGAAGACGTCCGGATGGGCCTTCTCGATCTCGTCGAAGAGCACCACGCTGTAGGGCCGGCGCCGAACCGCTTCGGTGAGTGCCCCGCCCTGGTCGTACCCCACGTAGCCAGGAGGCGCCCCGACGAGGCGCGAGACCGCGTGCTTCTCCATGAACTCGCTCATGTCGATCCGCACCATCGCCTGCTCGTCATCGAAGAGGAACTCGGCGAGGGCGCGAGCGGTCTCCGTCTTGCCGACCCCGGTGGGGCCGAGAAAAAGGAATGAACCGATCGGCCGGTGCGGATCCTGAAGTCCCGCGCGTGCGCGTCGAACTGCGTTCGAGACGGCGCCCAGCGCCTCTTCCTGACCGATCACCCGGTCGGCGAGGCGGGTCTCCATCCCGAGCAGCTTCTCCTGCTCCCCCTCGAGCATCTTCGAGACGGGCACGCCGGTCCACTTCGAGACGATCTCCGCGACCTCTTCGCTCGTGACCTCCTCGGAGAGCACGCTTCCCTGCGCCTGAAGCGTCTCCAGCTCCTTCTGCTTCTCCGCGATCTCGTTCTCGAGTTCGACGAGCTTGCCGTAGCGAAGCTCCGCCGCACGTTCGAGGTCGCCGGCGCGCTCTGCCCGCTCGTATTCTGCGGTCAGCGTCTCGCGCCGTTCCTTCGCTTCACGCACCCCGGCGATCAGCGCCTTCTCGACCTCCCAGCTTCCCTTGAGCGCATCGGACTGCTCTCGCAGCTCGGCGATCTCCGCTTCGACGGAAGTCAGGCGCTCGGCGCTCGCCGGATCGTCCTCCTTCTTGAGGGCCTCCCGCTCGATCTCGAGCTGAGTGCGCTTGCGCTCGAGCTGGTCGAGCTCCTCGGGCATCGAATCGACCTGCACGCGCACACGGCTCGCCGCCTCGTCCACCAGGTCGATCGCCTTGTCCGGAAGAAAGCGGTCCGTGATGTACCGATGGGAGAGGGTCGACGCGGCCACCAGCGCCGCGTCCTGAATCCGGACGCCGTGGTGGACCTCATAGCGCTCCTTCAGTCCGCGCAGGATCGAGATCGTGTCCTCGACCGTCGGCTCGCCGACGAAGACCGGCTGGAACCGACGTGCCAACGCGGCGTCCCCTTCGACGTACTTCCGATATTCGTCGAGGGTCGTCGCGCCGATGCATCGGAGCTCACCTCGAGCGAGCGCGGGCTTCAGCATGTTCGCTGCATCCGCGGAGCCTTCGGCGTTGCCGGCGCCCACGATCGTATGGAGCTCGTCGATGAAGAGGATCACCTGACCGGCGGCCTCCTCGACCTCGCGGAGCACCGCTTTCAAGCGGTCCTCGAACTCGCCACGGTACTTCGCGCCCGCGATGAGCGAACCTATGTCGAGGGAGACGACCCGCCGATTCTTCAGCGTCTCGGGCACGTCTCCTGCGATCACACGGAGCGCGAGACCCTCGGCGATCGCAGTCTTGCCTACGCCGGGCTCGCCGATCAGCACCGGGTTGTTCTTGCTTCGGCGGGACAGGACCTGCACGACACGGCGGATCTCTTCGTCTCGTCCAATGACGGGATCGAGCTTGCCAGTCCGCGCAGCGTCGGTCAGGTCCGTGCCGAACTTCTCGAGCGCCTGATACTTGGACTCGGGATCGGGATCGGTGATCTTGGCGCCGCCACGAATGGACTGGAGCGCCTGGAGGATCCCGTCGTAGGTGACCCCCGCGCCGCGCAACGTCCGCCCAACGACATCCTGTTCGTCCTTCGTCATGGCGAGGAGCAGGTGCTCTGTCGAGACGTACTCGTCCTGCATGGCGTCCGCTTCGTCGAACGCGGCCTGGACAATGCGCGAGGCCGCAGGCCCCATCTGGGGCTGGGCGCCGCCCGTTACCTTCGGCTGCTGCTCGAGCAGTCGTTCGGCCTCGGCGGCCAAGGCATCGAGGGAAACCCCGAGCTTCTGAAGGACCGGGACGGTGCTGCCTTCGGGTTGCGCAAGAAGTGCGACCAGGAGATGCGTCGGTTCGAGCGTCTGGTGGCCACGTGCTCCGCACTGGCCCTGCGCCTCCTGGAGCGCCTCCTGGCTCTTGATCGTCAGCTTGTCGAGGCGCATCTGCACATCTCCTCGCGTTTCTCGTCGGGCGACGAGGGAGGAGATGGGCGCGATCGACGCGCTGTCAACCAAATAGGTCGAAAACGCGCCGAGACCGAGCTGAGCAGGCTCTCAGGCTCGCCTAGCTGGGAGCCCGTCGGCCTAGATCTCGAACTGCAGCGAAGCGCGCTGAGCGAGGACCGGCGTAAGCCGCTCCTGGATGAAGGCCACGTGATCGGGGTGATCGGCGTAGGCGCGGAAGTCGTCCGGGGTCTCGAAGTCCGCGACCACCGCGAAGTCCCAGGTCCCATCGCGCAGCCCGAGGTCAGCCCCGTACGTGTAGGCGGAGATCTCCTCGATCGTCTGAGCGAGGAGGAAAAGTCCCTCTTCGAGGTGCTCGACGGTGCCCTGGGGAGCGTCGTCCTTGAGGGTGAACATCGCGATGTGTCGGATCATGATCGTTTCCTTGAAGAGGGCCGGCGCTCGCCTAACGGCCGATCTTTCGGTGCTTGAAGCTCTGACTCTTGGCCCCGCCCTTTTCCGCCCAGCGCTTCTCGCGTTGCTCGACGTAGAAGTCCCAGGAGCCACTGCAGAATTCGACGATCGCGTCACCTTCGAAGCCCAGGATGTGAGTCGCCACGCGGTCCAGGAAGTAGCGATCATGCGTGATCACGATCGCGCAGCCTGGGTACTCCGAGAGCGACTCTTCGAGAACCCGCAGGGTCATGAGATCGAGGTCGTTCGTCGGTTCGTCGAGGATGATGAAGTTCGAGGGCTTGCGAAGCATCTTCGCGAGCTGCAAGCGGTTGCGCTCGCCCCCGGAGAGTCGACCGACCTCGGTCTGCTGGATGGAGCCGCTGAACAGGAACCGAGCCAGGTAGTGTCGGACCGACAGGGTCTTGTCGCCGTACTCGATCACGTCGGAACCGTCCGCGACCTCATCGTAGACGGTGAAGTCGTCGCGCAAGGTCTGCCGGGTCTGGTCGACGTAGCAGAAGTGGGTGGTCTCTCCGATCTCGATCGCGCCGTCCTCCGGCTCCTCGCGGCCGACGATCATGTTGACGAGGGTCGTCTTACCGAGGCCGTTCGCGCCGGTGATGCCGACGATTGCCCCCGGAGGCATGTCGAAATCGAATCCATCGAGCAGGACCTTCTCGCCATAGGCCTTCTTGACGCCGCGCATCGACACGACCTTGCTCCCGAGGCGCGGGCCGAAGGGAATCCTCAGGTCGAGCTCGTCCGCAGGCTGGATCCGGCTGGCCTTTTCGACGAGGTCGTCGTAGGCCGCGATCCGGGCTTTGGACTTCGTACGTCGCGCGGCCGGGGTCGAACGGATCCACTCGAGTTCACGGGCGACGGCCTTCAGCAGATTCGCGTCGGTGCGGTCCTGGATCTCCTGCTGCTTTTCCTTGGCCTCGAGGAAGTCCGAGTAGTTCCCTTCGTACGAGCGAATCTCGCCGTGGAAGACCTCCAGCATCCGGTTTGCCACTCGATCGAGGAAATAGCGATCATGCGTCACGAGCGCGTAGGTCCCGGAATAGCTCGCCAGGAAGTTCTCGAGCCAGGCCACCGTATCCGCGTCGAGGTGGTTGGTGGGCTCGTCCAGGATCAGGACGTCGGGCTGGGCGAGCAGCTCCTTGCAGAGCGAGACCCGACGACGCTCCCCGCCCGAGAGCGATGCGATGTCCCGATCGCCAGGCGGAAGACGGAGCGCGTCCATGGCCGCCTCGATCTTCGCGTCGAGGGCCGCAGGGTCCATCGCGTCCATCGCTTCGAGCTGGCCCTGCACGTCGCCCTGCTCTTCCAGGAGCGCGTCCATCCGCTCCTGGTCCTCCATCACGGCCGGATCCTCCCAGGCCTTCAGGATCTCGTCGTAGCGAGCCAGCAGGCCGCGCACCTCACCGAGCGCCTCTTCGACGTTCTCGCGAACGCTCTTGTCGAAGTCGAGCTCCGGCTCCTGCGACACGTATCCGACGGTCGCCCCTTTGGCGATGTGGAAGTCGCCTTCGTACTCGGTATCGCGACCAGCGAGAATCTTCATCAGCGTCGACTTGCCGACGCCGTTCACGCCGAGCACGCCGACCCGATCGCCCGGCATCAGGCTGAAGGAGGCGCCCTTCAGAATGGATCGGTCCCCGAATCGTCGACCGAGCCCCTTCGCGATCAGGATCGGCTGACCGGGATTGAGTCCCTTCATCTCGTCTTCCCTTCGCAACTCAGCCGAGCGCGGCTTCGATCTCTTGCTTGACTTCGGCGGAGCAGGGTTCGGTCGGCGGAGCGAAGCGCGCGACGACCCGACCGTCTTTGTCGATCAGGAACTTGGCGAAGTTCCACGCGACGTCTCCCGCGCCGTCGGGCTTCGAATCCTCGCCCGTCAGCCACTGGTAGAGCGGATCCGCCCCGGCCCCGTTCACTTCGACCTTCGAGAACATGGGGAAGCCGATGCCGTAGTTCGTCTCGCAGAACGTCGCGATCTCGCCCTCCGTTCCCGGCTCCTGGGACCCGAACTGGTTACAAGGAAACCCGAGGATCTCGAGCCCCTGTTCGCGGTACTCGTCGTAGAGGCGCTGCAGCCCATCGTATTGCGGCGTGAGGCCGCACTGGGAAGCGACGTTCACGACGAGGCAAACCTTGCCGGCAAAGCTCGAAAGGTCGCAATCGTCGCCGCGAATCGTCTTGGCGGAAAAATCGTGGAGCGTGCTCATCTTGTTTTCGAGTCCGTTTCGTCGGTGTCACGGAGAAAAGGCTCGCAGGCGCTCGAAGTCGCCGCCCTGCCCGATTCGGACGAGGCTGCCACGCGAGCGCCTTCCTGCGCGGGGTCTGTCTAGCGACTCAGCGCGCGCGAGACGATCTCGTACACGTCTTTGGAGAGTTCCCCACCTTGGGCGATCCGCTCCAGCTGGGCCTGGATCTTCGCCTGCCGATCGTCGTCGTAGCGACGCCAGTCATTGAAGATCGACACCATCCGGGAGGCGACCTGCGGGTTGGAGGCGTCGAGCGCAAGGACGTTGTCCGCAAGGAACACGTAGCCCTCGCCCGAGCCGTCGTGGAAGCGTACCTGATTCCCCGAGCAGAAGGCACCGACCAGCGATCGGACACGGTTCGGGTTCGTCAGCGAGAAGTCCGGGTGCGCCGCGAGTTCCCGGACCCGGGCCAGCGCGTCCGCGCGCGTCGCCGTCGCCTGGATCGTGAACCACTTGTCCAGGACGAGCGGGTCCCCCTTCCAACGGTCGTAGAAGCCCGCGATGACGTCGTCCCGCCGAGCGTGCTCCTGGTCCGCGAGGACGACGAACGCCGCCTGGGCATCGGTCATGTTGTCGGCGGATTCGTACTGCGCCCAGGCCGCCTCGATGGCCGCCTCCTCCCCCGTCGCGACCCGGAGCCGGAGCAGCACGTTCCGAAGCCGGCGCCGATCGATCTGGGCCTTCTCGTGGACGTAGGGCCCGGCGGGCGCGAGAGCCTCCCAGGTCGACGCGATCGCATCACGGTGGGCCTTCGCGAGAGCGGTGAGCATCGCTTCCCGGGCCGCATGGATCGCGTCGGGCCGAATCACGTCCATTTCCTGGGCGATCACCCGCTCGGCAGGCAGCACCAGGGCCTGCGCGCGCAGCGACCCGTCGAGCCCATCGTCGGCCAGGACGCGCCCCCAGGCCTCGGAGAACTCGGGATCGAGGGGAACCGATTCGCCCCGGTCGGCGCGAGCGGCGCCATCGACCAGCAGCTCGAGGGCAAGTTGCTGTCCAGCGTCCCATCGATTGAAAGGGTCCTCGTCGTGGGCCATCTGGACCCCGAAGGCAGCCTTGCTCCGCTCCATCTCGAGCTTGACCGGAGCCGAGAAGCCGCGCAGCAGCGACGGCACCGGCTCCTCCGAGAGGCCGGCGAAGACGAAGGTCTGCTCCGCTTCGGTCAACTCCAGCACGCGCTCGGTCTCGGTCCCGCCGGACTCGCCCGCCAGAACGACCGGAAGCGAACTTCCGTCGGCCGCGAGGAGACCGATACGGATCGGCATATGGAGGGCGACGCGATCCCCGGCGCCGGCGATTTCGAAGGCCGTATCGGGATAATCCTGCGAGAGCGTCAGCCGGTACTCACCGGCTGAAGCGTCGAAAGCGCCGCTCGCGCGGAGCCGCGGCGTTCCCGCCTGCAGGTACCAGCGCTCGAACTGCCTAAGGTCCTTGCCCGTCGCGTCGGCCATCGCGAAACGGAAGTCGTCGCAGGTCACCGCCTGCCCGTCGTGCCGGTCGAAGTAGAGATCCATGCCCTTACGGAAGCCGTCGCGCCCCAGGAGCGCGTCGTACATGCGGATGATCTCGCTGCCCTTCTCGTAGACCGTCGCCGTGTAGAAGTTGTCCATCGAGATATAGGACTCGGGACGGATCGGGTGAGCCATCGGGCCTTCGTCTTCGGGGAACTGACGCGCGCGGAGCTGCTTCACGTTCGCGATCCGGACGACGGCCTCACTCGTCATGTCTTCGCTGAACCGCTGGTCGCGGAAGACCGTCAGCCCTTCCTTGAGCGTGAGCTGGAACCAGTCGCGGCAGGTCACCCGATTGCCGGTCCAGTTGTGGAAGTACTCGTGTCCGATCACCGCTTCGATCGCCTCGAAGTCGTCGTCGGTGGCGGTCTCTGGGAGCGCGAGGACGAACTTCGAGTTGAAGACGTTGAGCCCCTTGTTCTCCATCGCGCCCATGTTGAAGTCACCGACCGCGACGATCATGTAGATGTCGAGGTCGTATTCCCGGCCATAGACCTCTTCGTCCCACGTCATGGACTTCTTCAGTGCCTCCATGCCGAAGGCGCATTTGCCCTCGTCCCCGGGGCGGACCCAGATGTTGAG
>PAQX01000036.1 GCA_002709835.1 Deltaproteobacteria bacterium | reverse complement strand
GAGAAGTGGCGGGTTCGCTTGATCTAGCGCTCCCCGACGCATCGCGGGCGCAGATCAGTCGGTCGGCAGCTCGGCAGGCTCGCGGGGCGAGAGACGACCGATGTAGTGGCGGAAACACTCGAGGGTCAGGCGCGCGTCTTCGAGGGCGCGGTGGGCCACGCCACCTTCCCCGAGCAGCCCCGCGGTCGTCGCCGCCTGGCGGAGCGAGATCGCGCGCGCGGGCTCCCCCGCGACCAGCGACCACGAGTAGAAGAGCGTGGCCAGGTCGATCACGTGATAGTCGAAGGGATAGGGGATCTCGCACTTCTTGAAGGCGCGCTCGAGGAAGATCACGTCCATTCGCACGTTCTGTCCGGCCGGAATCACCTTCCGGTCCTTGGGCAGCATCTCCACGATCTCGGTCAGCACCTGTCTGACGCCCGGCGCCTGCGCCCAGAGCGCTTCGTCGTACCCGAAGATCTCGGCCGCGTGGGGCGAGATCCGCTCTGGCCGAGCTTTCACCCGCCACTGTGCCTCGGCGTATTCGTTCAGCCGTGCATCGGTCAGGATGATCCCCACCTCGGTGAGGTCGTGGATCTCGACGTCGAGCCCCCCGAACTCACAATCCAGAAACGCGAAGCAGAACTCAGCACTCAAAGGTCGGTTCCAATCGATGGGAAAGGGGGTGGTTTGCGGCGGGAGAGGGAATCGCACGCGCGGCGGCGGTGAGGCTGGTCGTGCGGTCGGGGCGGCGAGCCACTGCGAAGAGCGCTCGCGGCGCGCGAGAGGCGCGACGCGCCCGAAAGGCCGGTCCGCATGACGCGAAGAAGGGAATGGCGCTCCCAACGGGACTCGAACCCGTGTTTCAGCCTTGAGAGGGCCGCGTCCTAGGCCACTAGACGATGGGAGCGCATTCGGAAGACGGGCGAGGCTAGCCGGAGGCGCCGTGGGGGTCAACCCGAGGGGCCGCCGGGTCGCGATCGGATCGGCCGCGGCCGTTCGCTTCTGCCGTGCAGCCCGGTGCGAATCAGGGGGCGTCGTCTTCCGGTGTTCCCCGGTGACGGATTTCGTCACGTCACGGGCATTCCCACGCGATCCGCCGGGGCCGGGCCCGACCGGTCCCTCTTCTGATCCCGGTGCCCTGGCTCAAGGCTGCGCGGACTCTTGCCGATGAACGAAGCGTCGCGTGCTCTCTGGCACGCGGGTTGCTCTCCTGCTGGAAGGGTGGGGCGTGGGATTCCGCTCGCAGAGACGCGAACGACCCCACAGGGAGAAACGCATGGCACGCATCGAACGGAACCGGAGCGGGGGCTTCACGCTGGTCGAGCTGATGATCGTGGTCGCGATCATCGGGGTCCTCGCCTCCGTCGCGATCCCCTCCTATCAGAATTATCAGCTCACCGCGAAGCGCTCCGAGGGGTACGCGAACCTCGCCTCCCTCGCGAAGGCCCAGAAGGCCTACTTCGCCGAGTTCAACGACTACATCGCGGTCGCCGCTGAACCGAGCTTCACCCTCGGCCAAGTGCCGACGACCGTCACCCGCGACAGTACGCCGATCAACGCCGCCTTCTCGAGCGTTGGCTGGGTGCCGGAGGGGGACGTGTTCTTCGACTACGACACGGCGACGCCGACCGACCCGCTGACCGGCGCGTGTACCTGCACCGAGTCCTGCTTCACCGCGACGGCCTACGGCAACCTCGACGGCGACGCCTCGCTCTCCGTGATGCTCTATACGCATCCGGATCGAGTCGGCGGGTTCTGTGAGACCGGGCAGGGCGGCAACCAGACGCCGCCCTTCGAGAACGGCGCTCGGATGTTCGACCAAGTCGCACGGGTTCTCGTCGCAGACGACTTCTAGCAGGGCGCGCAAGCGCATTGACCGGCGGAAGTATCGCGTGATCCCGCCTTCGTTCCACCGGCCTACGGAGACCTGAGGGGTGTCTACGAAAGCCATTCAGATCCTTGCCCTGGTCGGCTTCGTGTTCCTCACGGGCTGGGCGCACGCCCGCGTCCCGATCGAGACGCGGGCCGATCTCGGTGCGGATTTCGTGCCGGCGCCGTCGGCCGTGGCCGCCGCGAGCCTCGGGTTCGACGCGATTCTGGCGGACTACTACTGGCTTCAGGCCGTACAGGTCGCCGGGGCACAGTCCGCGATCGACGAGCGGGTGGCGGGGCATCTCGGCCGCCTCGTCGACGTGGTGACGACGCTGAATCCGCACGTCGGCCACCCCTATCGCTTCGCGGCGATCTGGATGACCCATTCGCGGGCGCAGGTTCTCGAGGCCAATCGCCTGCTCGAGCGGGCCATCGAGTACCACCCTGACGACTGGCGGAACCGCTTCTATCTGGGCTTCAACCATTTCTACTACCTGGGCAACTATCCGGCTGCGGCGGAGGCTCTCGAGGCGGCGATGGAATTGCCGGGGGCGCCTCGCTACCTGCCGCGGCTCGTCGCGCGGCTCAAGAGCCAGACCGGGGACATCGAAGTCGCCGCGGTCTTCCTTCGTCAGCTCCTCGAGGGCACCGAGGACGAAGCGGAGCGGGCAAAGTACGAGACCGGCCTCGATGAGATCGAGATCGAGCGGAAGGCCCGATTCCTGGACCACGCGCGCGCCGCCTATCGAGAACTCGCTGGTAAGGACATCGAGCGTATCGAAGACCTGGTCACCGGCCCCTTCCGAGTGATCGAGAACTTTCCCGACCCCGAGCCCGACGCGATCCCGGATCCCCTTCGCCGGGGATCCTTCTGGGAGATCGAGGGAGACCGCATCGTCTCGTCCTATCTGGGCGCTCGCTATGAGGTCCACTACTCGCACTTTGGCGGCCACAAGGGCGCCCTCTACGACGAGCACACCAACTTGGAACCCGACGCCGCGGAAGACACAGGCTACGAACACGCCGAAGGAGAGGGAGCGTGACGGATCGAGGAAGCAAGATCGTTCGCGTACGCGGCATCGTGAAGGATTTCCGACCGGGCTTCGGCCTGCGCCGGAAGCGAGTGCTCCACGGAGTGACCTTCGATGTCCAGGACAACGAGATCTTCGGCTTCGTCGGACCGAACGGGGCCGGCAAGACGACGACGCTCAAGGTCCTGATGGGGCTCATCCGTCCGACCGAAGGCCGCGCCCGGGTTCTCGGGCACGACGTCGGCGAGTCGGAGTTTCGACATCGGATCGGCTTCCTTCCGGAAAACCCCTACTTCTATCCGTTCCTGACGGCGCGCGAGATCCTCGATTTCTATGCGCGCCTTTCCGGCGTTCCTGCATCCGACCGCGCCCAGCGCGTCGATCGTCTTCTGGGGCTCGTCAACCTCGGGCATGCGATGGACACACGGCTGCGCACGTTCTCCAAAGGCATGCTGCAGCGCGTTGGGATCGCGCAGGCGCTCATCCACGATCCGAAGGTCGTCTTCCTCGACGAGCCGATGAGCGGTCTCGATCCGCTGGGTCGCGTGGAGATCCGGGACCTGATCCTCTCGCTTCGCTCCGAGGGCAAGACCGTCTTCATGAACACGTACATCCTTCCGGACGTCGAGTCGATCTGCGATCGCGTCGCGATTATCGTGAAGGGCCGCATTCGCCATCAGGGCCAGATCGAGGACTTCCTGCCGACGGACCGACGGGAGACCGACGTGTTGATTTCGAGCCTGCCGCCGGAGACAGCGGAGGAACTCGGCGAGCGCTTCGATCTGGAGATGCGAGGACTGGGGGAGCGTCTCGAACTGCGGGTCGGGGAGAAGGACGTGAGTGGCGTCCTCGACGCGGTGATCCGCGTCGGGGCCGAAGTCGTTTCGGTCACTCCCCATCGCAACTCGCTCGAGGACGTCTTCCTGGACGCGGTCCGCGCGGGAGACGAGCCCGGGAACGACGGAGGGACGAACTGATGGGCGCACTGCTCCGAATCCAGGCGCTCGCGACGAACACGTTCCGCGAGGCGATCCGAAACAAGCTGCTCTACACGCTGCTCGGCTTCAGCTTTCTGATGATCGCCTCGGGCGTCCTGCTCGCGACGCTCTCGTACGTCGAAATGGACGAGATCCTCCAGGATATGGGGATGTCCGCGATCCGTTTCTTCAGCGCCGGCATCGCCACCTTCGTCGGGATCGGTCTGATCTACAACGAGGTCGATCGTCGCACGATCTTCACGATCCTCTCGAAGCCGGTCTCGCGCAGCGAGTTCCTGCTCGGCAAGTGGGCGGGGCTCACCTTCACCGTCTGGCTCCAGCTCGCGCTGATGGCTCTCGCCTTCGCTGTGGTCTCGGGCCTCGCCGGGGCGCCGCTCTCGAGTGATCATTTCCTCGCGATCGCGCTGATCGGCCTGGAGTTGATGGTGCTGGTCGCGATCGCGACGCTTTTCTCGGCGTTCACGACGCCGATGCTCGCAGCGCTCTTCACCCTCGGGTTCTGGATGATCGGGCACCTTACCCGGGATCTGCACGCGCTGTCGCAGCAGTCGGATCTCGAAGGCGTCGCGGCTGCAGGCAGCTGGGTCTTTCAGCTTCTTCCCGACTTCGAAGTCTTCAACAAGACGCTCGAAGCGGTGCAGGGTCTTCCGATCGGCGCGGGCGAGGTCTCCCTCGCGATCGTGTACGCGGTCGGATACACCGGTTGTACGTTGCTGCTGGGGTCGATGATCTTCAGTCGCCGGGACTTCAAGTAGACACGAAGAGCGTGGGCTTCCGGATCCCGGTCGTTCTAAAGTTCGATGACGGGCCGCGACCCCAGACGGTCGCCTGAGGGGAACATGACGATCGAGATCGCGCCTGAGGCGCTCCTGCCGGTCGCTTTCGTGTTCGGGTTGCTCGTCGGCTCCTTCCTGAACGTGGTGATCCATCGCGTGCCGGAGGGGCTCTCGGTCGTTTCGCCGCCGTCCCGCTGCCCGGGATGCGAGAGTGCGATCAAACCCTGGGACAACGTCCCGGTCTTGTCCTGGCTCCTGCTTAGAGGGCGTTGCCGCGCCTGCAGCACGTCGATCTCGATGCGGTACCCAGCGGTCGAACTTCTTACGGGGTTGCTCTTCGCGGCGATCTCGTGGCGCTTCGGCCCGACCGCGTGGGCGATGCTCTACTGCCTTTTCGGCGCGGCGCTGATCTGTGCGGCCATGATCGACCACGACCACCAGATCATCCCCGACTCGATCTCGCTCGGTGGGCTCGCAGCGGCGCTCGTTCTCGTGCCGGCGGTGACGGCGTGGACTGGCGGCGACTTCGTGACTGCGCTCTGGCGCTCCTCCCTTGGGACGGCGATCGGCGCGGGGACGCTCTGGACGGTGGCCTTCGTCCATGCGCGGGTCGCCGTCGCGATGGGCCGGACTTTCGAGCACTGGCCGGGGGAGGGCGAGGCCCTCCCTACGCCTCGGGAAGCCGACTACTGGCTCTGGTTCCCCGGACTCGGTCTCGGCGACGTGAAGCTGCTCGGCATGATCGGCGCCGTGGTCGGACCGCTCGGTGTCCTCGACACGATTCTCGCGTCGTCCCTCGCCGGCTTGCTGCTCGGGAGCGCGCAAGCCCTCAGCCGCGGTGCGCTTGGTCGACCCTTTGGCTTCGCCCCGGCGATCGCCGTCGGGACCGTCGCGATCCTCTTCCTGCCGCGGATGTGGCTGCTGCAGGTGCTCTGAGGCGAATCGCCCCGTCTGACTGGCGAACCGTTCGAGGCGCGCCCTCCGCCCGACGGGAGTGAGGGCGCAAGGAAGAGCGGGGCAACGGTCGGTCTGCAGGAGCGTGCGATGGGCGGACGGCGCCTGCGTGCCGCCCGTCCGGCGATCCACCCGCTCACCGTCTCCTCGGTCGATGCCCTTGCGCAGGCGGCGACCCTCGCAGGTCTCTCGATCTGTTGCGCCGAAGTCGGCGCTCCTATCCTTCCGCGATCCGTGCCTTGATCACGTCCACGCCCGCGCGCAGCCGCGCGATCGTGCGCGTCTGGCCGACGACCTCGAGGGTCTCGTAGATTCCGGGCGAAGCGCCGGTTCCCGTGACGCAGACGCGCACGGGCTGGGCGAGCTTCCCGAGCTTCAGGTCGTCCAGCGCCTTGCAGGTCGCTTCGAAGGCGGGCTCGAGGGACGCCTCGCTCCACTCGTCCAGCGCTTCGAGCGAGGGGATCAGCGCCTCCAGCGGTTCGAGGGCGACGGGGCGGAGATGCTTCTTCGCAGCACCGGCATCGATCTCGATGTCGTCGCATAACACGAAGCGTGCCTTCTCGGCCATCTCGACGAGGGTGTTGCTTCGCTCGCGGAGCAGGTCGAGGGTGCGATCCAGGTTCGCGTCGCGGTCCACGTTTCGCCCGGCGACGGCGTCGATGAACGGGTTTACTGCCTCGTAGAGCGCGTCGGCCGACGCTTCCTTGATGTAGTGTTGGCTCAGCCACTCGAGCTTCTGGAGATCCGCTTGCGCGCCGGCGCGGCCGACGTGATCGAGCCCGAAGTGCTCGACGATCTCGTCGCGGGAGAAGATCTCCTGGTCCCCGTGGCTCCAACCGAGCCGCACGAGCCAGTTGACCATCGCGTCGGGCAGGAAGCCATCGGCCTTGAACTGCTGGATCGAGACGGGGTCCTTGCGCTTGGACAGCTTGCGTCCGCTTTCCGCGACGATCAGCGGCACGTGGCCGAAGGTCGGAGGCTCGGCGCCCAACGCGCGGTAGAGCGCGAGCTGGAAGGGCGTGTTGCTGTGGTGATCGGCGCCGCGAATCACGTGGCTGATCTGCATGTCGATGTCGTCTACGACGACGGCGAGGTGGTAGAGCGGGGTGCCGTCGGTTCGGCGGATGATGCCGTCCCCGATCTCACTGGCGTCCTGACCGCTGGGACCGAAGACGAGATCGTCCCAGCGAAGCGAGGCCTCCGCGTCGACGCGAAGGCGGACCGTGTGGTCGCCGCAATCGGCGCCGTGGGCGGCCTCGCGACAGCGCCCGTCGTAGATGCCCTTCCCGCCAGCCTTGATGTCCGCGTCCCGGCGGGCCTCGAGCTCTTCCTTCGTGCAGACGCAGCGGTAGGCCTTACCCTCGGAGAGCAGCTGCTCCACGACGGCCTTGTGGCGATCGGCGTTGTCCGTTTGTCGTAGAGGCCCCTCATCCCAATCGATCCCGAGCCAGCGGAGCCCGTCGAGGACCGCCTCTTCGGATTCCCGGGTCGAGCGTTCGAGGTCGGTGTCCTCGACGCGTAGGACGAAGGCGCCACCCTGCTTGCGGGTCAGGGCCCAGTTGAAGAGTGCCGTTCGGGCACCGCCGATATGCAGGAACCCCGTGGGGCTAGGGGCGAATCGAGTGCGGATGAGGCTCATGGGGCGCGGAGCATATCGCAGCTCTCGTGCGGTTCGGCGCGGTTTCGGCGCCTTCTCTTGATCGGCGCGGGGCCCCTCTGCTATTCAGCGGCCCGCGCCACCGTCGTCCTGGCGGGTCAGGCCCAAATCCCTGAATTTCCGGCCTTTTCCTCGTTCTCGGAGCCCGACGTTCCTCCGCCATGCCCGACTTTCGCATTCAGATCGAGCGGCTCACCGACCGCCCTGAGCGCTTCGACTTCGAGGTCGCCGCGGAATGGTGGACGGCGCGCGCCGAGGACGGCGAAGACGACTCGGTGAGGGCCGAGGCGCCGTTTCGGTTCGCGCTGGACGCCTCCCGGGTTTCGGAAGACGTGGTGATCGAGGGCGATTTCGGGGGCTCGGTCGGCCTCGAGTGCAGCCGATGCGGCAAGCGCTATCCTCATATGCTTCGCGAACCCTACCGGCTGGTCCTCGAACCGCTCGGGGGTCGGGCCCCTGATCCAGAAGGGGAACAGGGACTCGCGGAAAACGGAGTCTGCCTCGGGGAGGATCTTGAGGTGGGCTCGTATCGAGGGGCCGTGGTCGGCCTCGACGATTTCTTCGGAGAGGTGATCGCGCTCGCGATGCCCCTCCAACCCCTCTGTGCTGAAGATTGTCCGGGGCTCTGCGCGCACTGCGGTGCGCGGCAGGACGCCGGCTGCGCCTGCGAAGACGAAAAAGTGGAGTCGCCTTTTTCGGCGCTGGCTGGGCTGAAGGCTCAGCTGGAAGCGAAAGAGCAGGGCTGAGAACGAACGCGCGGGGCGGGGGGCCCTGCATGAACATTCACGAAACGCGCCGACCCGATCGGCGTCAGTGACACTAAGGAAACGGATCCCATGGCTGTTCCGAAGCGAAAAACCTCGAAGGCGCGCCGCGACAAGCGCCGCGCGCATGACGCGCTCAGCAACCCGGCGACGAGCGTCTGCCCGCAGTGTGGCGCGCCCAAGGCGCCGCATCGTGTGTGCGGCAGCTGCGGCACCTACAAGGGCCGTACGATCATCGAGATCGACGACGACTAGTCCGGTCTGATGCCCCTCGCTCTTCTCTTTCCAGGCCAGGCCTCTCAGGAGGTCGGCATGGGCAAGGACGTCTACGACGCGTCCCCGGCCGCGCGCGCCGTCTTCGACGCCGCGGACGACGCCCTTGCGCCTACGCTCGGCACGAGGATCTCGACCCTCTGCTTCGAGGGCCCCGAGGACGAGCTGCGGCGGACCGAGATTCAGCAGCCCGCAATCCTGACGACGAGCGTGGCGCTGCTGCGCGCGCTCGAGGAAGCCGTCGGCCCCCTCGGTGCGGCCTTCGTCGGCGGGCACAGCCTCGGCGAGTACAGCGCGTTGGTCGCGGCAGGTGCGCTCGACTTCGAGGACGCCGTTCGGACGGTGAACCTGCGCGGTCGACTCATGCAGGAAGCGGTTGCGGACGGGAAAGGCGCCATGGCAGCGGTCATGGGGCTCGCGCCGGAGAGCGTCGCGGAAGCCTGCGCGGCCGCTGCCGAGGCGAGCGGATTCGTCGTCACGCCGGCCAACTACAACTCGCCGCAGCAGACGGTCATCGCGGGGGAGACCGCGGGGGTCGAGGCCGCTTGTGAGAAGGCGAAGGAGCTGGGCGCGAAGAAGACCGTGGGGCTGCCCGTTTCTGCTCCCTTCCACTGCGCTCTCATGGAACCCGCCGCCCAGAAATTGGCCCCGGAACTCGGAAGGCTGGTCTTCCAGGAGGCAAATCCGCCGGTGGTCACGAACGTCGAGGCGAGTCCCAATGCGGACGCGAGTCGCATTCCAGGGCTGCTCGAGGAGCAGGTCACGGCGCCCGTCCGCTTCAGCGACATGATCGCCACGATGAAGACCGAGGGCGTCGATGCCTTCCTCGAGGTGGGCCCGGGCCGGGTTCTCTCGGGGCTGATCGCGCGCATCGAGCGCCGCGCCCGCAGGGCGAACTTCTCCTCTCTCGCGGAGCTCAATGAAGTCCGCGAATTCCTTCAGGGAACGGCCTCCTAGCACCCCGCTGGGAGCGCCTCCCGGGACCCCGCCTGAGGTCCGCCGGCATGCCGTACTGGGGGTACGGCGCTAGCCTTGTCCCGCCCATTCAGGACGATTTCTGTTGGAGGTCCTCGAACCATGTCTCTCGAAGCACGCGTCACTGATCTGATCGTCGAACAGCTGGGTGTCTCCAAGGAGGAGGCGACCGCCAACGCCTCGTTCATCGACGACCTCGGCGCCGACTCCCTCGACATCGTCGAGCTCGTGATGACCCTCGAAGAGACCTTCGACATCGAGATCCCCGATGACGACGCGGAGAAGATGCAGACGATTTCCGATGCAATCGGATACCTGAAGGAGCGCGTGGACGAGTAGGCTACGGCCGCTCGCGACGCGCTTCCGCGCACGTTGGTGATGACCACCGAACCCGGCGCGCAGCAACGACGCGTGGTGGTCACCGGCCTCGGGTGCGTCACGCCGAGCGGGGTCGACGTCCAGACCACGTGGGACGCGGTCTGCCGTGCCGAGTCCGGCGCGGCCGCGATCACGCGCTTCGATACGGAAGCGCTGCCGGTCGGAATCGCGTGCGAGGTCAAGTCCGAGCCGCCCCTCGTCGACGTCTCTGCAAAGGACGCGCGGCGCCTCGACCGCATCCTGCGATTCACTCTCCAGGCGTCGCAGCAGGCCGTCGCCCAAGCGGGTCTCGACTTCGAGAAGCTGGATCGCGAGCAGGTGATGGTCGCGATCGGGTCCGGCGTGGGGGGCGTGGAGACGCTCTTCGCGAACCAGAAGATCCTCGAGACCCGGGGTGCGCGGCGGGTTTCTCCCTTCGTCGTGCCGTATTCGATCGTGAACATGCCGAGCGGCATGATCAGCGTTCACTATGGCCTCGGCGGCCCCAACCTCGCCCACTCGACGGCGTGCGCTTCGAGCAGTCACGCGATCGGCGAGGCGATGGAAGCCATCGCGCGGGGCACGGCGAACGTCGCCCTGGCGGGGGGCGCCGAAGCCCCCATCGTGCCGCTCTCGATCGCGGGCTTCGCCGCCATGAGGGCGCTCTCGCACAACCCCGACGCCGCCCGGGCGAGTCGCCCCTTCGATGCGGATCGCGACGGCTTCGTACTCGGGGAGGGAGCGGCGGTGCTGGTGCTCGAGGCGGAGGAGCACGCCCGCGCCCGGGGCGCGGAAGCGCTGGCCATCGTGGAGGGCTACGGCGCCTCGGCGGACGGGTTTCACCTGAGCGCACCGGACCAGGAAGGGCGGGGCGCCGTGCGCGCGATGCGCGCCGCGCTGGTGCGCGCGGGGGTGGACGCGGGGGCGATCGATGCCGTGAACGCCCATGCCACGGCGACGCCGGCGGGGGATCCCGTAGAAGCCTACGCGCTCCGCACGGTCTTCGGGTCCACACCGCCGCCGATCTCGGCCACGAAATCGACGACGGGGCACTTGCTCGGGGCGGCCGGTGCGCTCGAGGCGATCCTCTCGATCCAGTCGCTCAGAGACCAGATCCTGCCGCCGACGGCGAACCTCGAGCGGGTGGCGGAGGGCTGCGAACTCGATCACGTGACAGAGAGGGCGAGACCCGCGCGGGTCCAACGGGTTCTCTCCAACTCCTTCGGGTTCGGTGGGACCAACGGTTGCCTGATTCTTGCCGGTCCAAACGCGCCAGCGAGCGGCGGAAACCCCTGAGAACACTGATTTCCTCGGATCTGCCCGCTATTCTCCGACCGAATCCTCGCCCCCCCAGTCGCCCCTTCGCATGAAGAGACCGATCCGGCCCCGCTGACGTTCCGGGACTGTCTCGAGCGAGGATCAGAGCAAGGGTTTCGAAATGTCCCAGACCGTCACCCCCCATCTGGATCAGACCGATCCGGAAGTCGCCCGGTTCGTTCGCCGCGAAGGCCGCCGACAGGGCCTCTCGATCGAACTGATCGCGAGCGAGAACTTCGTCTCCGAGGCCGTCATCGAAGCGGTGGGCTCCGTGCTCACGAACAAATACGCCGAAGGCTACCCCGGCCGCCGGTACTACGGCGGCTGCGAAGAGGTCGACGAGATCGAAGAACTCGCGATCGCGCGGGCGAAAGAGCTCTTCGGTGCGGACCACGCGAACGTCCAGCCCCACTCGGGTAGTCAGGCGAACGCCGCGGTCTACGAAGCCGTCCTGAAGCGCGGAGACACCGTCCTCGCGATGAACCTCGACCACGGTGGCCACCTCACCCACGGCAGCCCCGTGAATTTCTCGGGCAAGCACTTCACGATCGTGCCCTACGGCGTGTCCGAGACGAACGAGTGCATCGACATGGACCAAGTCCGTGCGCTCGCGAAAGAGCACCGCCCGCAGATGATTCAGTGCGGAGCGACCGCCTACTCCCGGACGATCGACTTCGAAGGTTTCCGCTCGATCGCCGACGAAGTGGGCGCCGTTCTCTTCGCCGACATCGCCCACATCGCGGGTCTCGTCGCCGCGGGTGTCCATCCGAGCCCGGTCGGCAAGGCGCACATCGTAACGACGACGACGCACAAGACCCTGCGCGGCCCGCGCGGGGGTCTCATTCTGTGCGACGAGGACTGGAAGAAGAAGCTGAACAGCGCCGTGTTCCCCGGTCTGCAGGGCGGGCCGCTCATGCACGTCGTGGCCGGCAAGGCCGTCGCGTTCAAGGAAGCGCTCTCGCCGGACTTCCGCGCCTACGCGGAGCAGATCGTGGCGAACTCGAAGGCGCTCTCGGACGCGGTCCTGAACCGCGACTTCAAGGTCGTCTCCGGCGGAACCGACAACCACCTCTTCATGCTGTCCCTCGTCGGTCGCGAGGTGACCGGCAAGGCCGCGCAGATTGCCCTCGACGAGGCAGGGATCACCGCCAACAAGAACATGATCCCCTTCGACCCGCGCAAGCCCGCGATCACCTCCGGTGTCCGGGTCGGGACGCCGGCGGTCACGACCCGTGGCATGCGCGAAGGCGAGATGGCCCAGATCGGTGACTTCCTGGCGCGGGTCCTCGCGGACCATGAGAACGCGGAGCTGCTCTCCACGGTGCGCGACGAGGTCGCGGACCTGTGCCGGCAGTTCCCGCTCTATCCGGCGCGCTGGAACGAGACGGACTGAGCGAAGGCGGGTCGAGCCGTGCAGTGCCCCTTCTGTTCGGACGACGGGAATCGGGTGATCGACTCGCGCCTCGCGCGAGACGGCTCCGAGATCCGTCGGCGCCGAGAATGCGACGAGTGCGGTCGACGCTTCACGACCCGGGAACGGGTGGATGAGGTGCTTCCCCGCGTCATCAAGCATGACGAACGTCGTGAGGAATACGACCGTCACAAGCTGCTGCGGGGCGTCGAGCACGCCTGCGTAAAGCGGCCGGTCTCGACGGAGGCGGTCGAGCGACTCGTGGACCGGGTCGAGCGGTCGCTGCAGGAGAGCGGGGAGCGCGAGGTCACGAGCGATCACATTGGTCGTCGCGTGCTCGAAGAACTCTCTGCGATCGATGTGCTCGCCGCGGTTCGCTGGGCTTCGGTCTTCCACAACTTCTCGAGTCCGCGGGACTACGAGGCGTTCTTCGAGGAGATCGGGGCGGACAAAGCGGAAAACGACGAGGCCGAGTCCGGAAACGACGATCGAACGCTTCGGGACGGACGGTGAGTCCCGCGTCCGATCGAGAGGTCGCGCGCGACGAGAAGATGATGCGGGCGGCGCTCGCGTGCGCGCGTCGCGGAGAGGGCAGGGTCTTCCCGAACCCGAGCGTCGGCGCGATCGTCTTTCGCGGCGACCGGATCCTCGGTCGCGGGACGACGCGACCGCCGGGGGGCAAGCACGCGGAGATCGTCGCGATGGACGCCGTTCGTCGGAAGCACGGCGCGCTTGCCCTGCGAGGCGCTTCGATCGCTTCGACCCTCGAGCCTTGCAGCTTCACGGGGCGCACCGGCCCCTGCGCCGACGCGATCGTCGAAGCCGGAATCGGACGGGTGGTGGCTGGCTGCCGTGATCCCCACGTCAAGGTCGCCGGGCGCGGCTTCCGAAAGCTGCGCCGGGCCGGTCTGGACGTGACGACGGGCGTGCTCGATGCGGAATGTCGGCACCAGCACCGCGGCTTTCTTTCTGTCGTCGAGCGTGGCCGCCCCTGGGTCACGCTCAAGCTCGCGACGACCCTCGATGGCCGCATCGCGACGGCGAGCGGGGAGTCCCGTTGGATCACCGGACCCGAGAGCCGCGCCTTCGTGCATCGCCTGCGCGACGCGAGCGACGCGGTGATGGTCGGCTCTGAAACGGCGCTTGCCGACGACCCGCGGCTGGACGTGCGGCGCGGGACGAAGTCCCTGCGAACGCCGATTCGTATTCTGCTCGATGGCCGATTGCGGGTGCCGGCGGACGCCCGGCTGCTCTCGGACGCGGACGCGGCGAAGACGTGGGTCGTCTGCGGTGAGCGTGCGCGCGGATTGACTCAGGTTCGCGCTGCCGTGGGAAAGGTCGTGCCGGTCAGGCGGAGTGGCGAGGGGCACGTCGACCTCTCGCGGGCGATGAAGGCGCTCGCCCAGGCGGGGCTCACGACGGTGCTGGTCGAGGGCGGGGGGGGGCTCGCTGCGGCGCTCCTGCGGGCGGGGCTCGTCGACGAGGTACACTGGATGCTCGCGCCGAAGCTGATCGGCAGCGACGGACGGCCCGGGCTCGGGCCTCTCGCGCTGCGGCGGCTTCGGGACGCGGTCGCGCTCTCGCCCGAACGGGTGACCCGGCGTGGGAACGATCTACACGTGCACGCGTTGCTCGAGAAGCCCGTCGGCACGCGAAAGGGAAAGCGAAGATGAAGGTCGTCGAGCCTTCGATCGATGCGACCGGTCTGCGAATCGCGTTCGTGGTGTCCCGCTTCAATCACCTGATCTCGGTCCGGCTGATCGATGGCGCGCGGGACGCGCTGATCGAGCACGGCGCGAACGAGGATGACCTGACCCTCCACTGGGTCGCAGGGGCCTTCGAGATCCCGCAGATGGCGCGACGTCTCGCCGATCGCGGCGACCATGACGCGATCGTCACGCTCGGCTCGGTGATCCGTGGCGGAACGCCCCACTTCGACTACGTCTGTGAGGGCGTGACCGATGGTCTGCGAGAGCTCATGCAGAAGAGCGATGTGCCGGTCGGTTTCGGCGTGCTGACGACGGACACGATCGATCAGGCGCTCGCCCGCGCCGGCGGAAGTGACGGCAACAAGGGAGGGGAAGTCGCCCTGGCCGCCGTCGAGCAGGCACGACTGATGCGGTCGGTCGCGACGGGAGGCACGGCGTGAGCGACGCGGAGGAAGCGGGGGGCGGACGGCATGCCGGACGCGAGGTAGCGCTCCAGGTCCTCTATGCGATCGACCTCGGGGAGACCGGGCCGCGGGATGCGGCGCACGCCCGTGCGGTGAGGGCCGCGGAGGAAGCCGCGAGGCCGCCCAGCGCGCCGAAGGCGATGCGCCCGGGGGCGAGAAAGAAGCCCGCGCCCCTCGAAGTCGACGCCGAGGCCGTCGGAGAAGGGGCAGTGACCGTCTTTGATCCGGTGGGAGCGAGCGGGGAGGCCTTCGACCGGATCGTCGAACACTTCGACGTGCCGAAGACCGCCCGGGAATTCGCCCGCAGCCTCGTCGCCGGCGTCGCGGCCGGCGCGACGGACCTCGACGAGCTCGTCGGGCAGCATGCCCGGAACTGGCGCGTCGAGCGGATGGCTGCGGTCGATCGGAACGTGCTTCGCCTGGGGGCCTTCGAGCTTCGCGAGACCGAGACGCCGGTCCCGGTCGTGATCGACGAAGCGGTGGACCTCGCGAGACGGTTCGGGAGCGATACCTCTCCCTCGTTCGTGAACGGGGTCCTCGATGCCATCGCTCGGGAGCTTCGCGCAGCATGAGTCAGGAGACCCCCGAGATCGACGTCGTGTTGACGACGCTGACCCTCGAGCGGGTCGAGAGCGACGTGGCGGTCGCTGGCTTCTTCACTGACGAGCGTCCTCTTCGGGGCGGGGCGGCGCGCGCGGACTGGCGGCTCTGTGGCGGTCTGTCGCGTCGGATCGAGAGCGGTGACCTCTCTGGAAGGAGCGGGGAGGCGATGCTGATCGCGTGTGGTCGCGCGCTCTTCTCGCCGCGACTCATGCTGCTGGGCCTCGGGGATCGGGCCGACTACGACCGGCTTCGTGTGAGCGACGAGTTCCGACTGGCCCTCGAACGATGTCGCAAGCTCCGGGTGCCCCGCGTCGCGATCTCGCCGCTCGGGATCGAGCCGGACGACATTCCGCGCCACGCGGCCGCAGTCGTCGCGGGAATCGTGGGCGCATGGTCGAAGGTGACCGACCCCATGCGACTCACGTTGTGCGTGCCGCGGTCGGAAGTCGCCGGGGTCTATCGTGCGTTCGAGAGCGCGTGCGATGCCGCGGGCGAGACGGGCATTCGTCTCTCGACGGACGAGTCCAGTCTGGAAGCACGCTAGGCGCCTTCGCCCGCTGCGGCTTCGCGCCGCGCAGTCCGGCGGCAACCCCCGCGCAGCTCCTTCGCCTTCAGGGACACGTCCACCGCGCGTCGGTCCTGCTTGTTTGCCGAGCGCTCTCCGGGGGGAGCGTCCGGGTCAAGTCCCACCCACGCCAGCCGATTCAGAGAGCGGGGAGTGGTCCGTCTGCTCGCTCGTCCGGGAAGCGCTCGTCCCGAACGGGATCCGCGAAGGCCTTCGTGAGGGAGTGCAGGGGAAGTCATGAGTCTGGTCGGCAATCTCGAGGACCTGAGCCTCGGCGACATCCTGCAGATCATCAGTCTCTCCCGGAAGTCGGGCGTGCTCGCGCTGTCGAGCGACCTCGGCTCCGGCCGCATCGTCTTCCGTGACGGTCTGGTTCAGAGCGCCTGCCTCAAGGGGCACCCGAACGATCTCCGCGAGCTTCTCGTCGGGGCATCCGTCATCGACCCCGCCGGCTTCGACGCCGCGCTCTCCTGGGCCCGGGACCACGGTATGCCGGTCGAGGAGACGCTTTCGAGAGAGGCCGGGATCAGTCAGGCCGCCATCCACGAGCTGATCACGAACGCCGCGGAGGCGGCGATCCTGGAGATGTTCTCGTGGCCTTCGGGCGACTTCATCTTTGACGTCCGCAGCGAGCTGGATTCCGAGGATCCGCACCTGATCCTCCCGAAGGGGATCAACGCGCAATACCTCGCGATGGAAGGCCTTCGCATCCGCGACGAGCGTTCGCGGGATTCGGGGGGGGAATCCGACTTCGACTCGAACTCCGAGACGAACCCGAAGGTCGGAATCGACCAGGATCCGCTCTTCGGGGCCGATATCTCCGAAGTGGACGAGGAGGGCGACGACCTTCCGCTCCTCGAGGCCGAGCCTCTGGAAGGGGGCGACGCGGATTTCGAACACGCCACGAGTGCAACCGATGTCCTGGTCGAAGGGGTCGTCGAGCGCACCAACGATGCGACCGAGCCGAGTCTGGACGACCTCGCCGTCGCGAGCCCGCTCCCGACCCAAGACCTGGCGATCGGCCCGGTAGTCGCCGTCCCTGCGCCGCTCGACGAGCACGGCGAGCGGCCCGTCGCGGCGCCGGCCCTCGAAAGGGAGCCCACCCCTACGCGGGATGCAGAGGCGCGAGAAGGGATCGCGAGTGGATCGCCCGATCCGCTTTTCCTGGAAGACATGAGCCGCATGCCGGTGGTCCTGATCGATCCCGACGTCACCGCCCTCGAGTGGGTGAGGTCCGCGATTGAAGACGACTTCGCGCGGGTGCACATGTTCCAGAAGGCCGACCAGGGCCTGGCCCGGATCCGCCAGTACCTGATTCGGGGCACAGCCCCGCTCGTTCTGGTCTCGCCCGAGACCCCGATCGATCCGCTGTCTGGAATCCATGGGCTCGCGGACTTCGTGAAGCGCCTCAAGGCGCAGTCACCGCGAATCATCGTGCTCGGTCTGCGGGAAGACGCCGAGCGCGCGCCGACCGCGATGCCGGGGAACTTGAACGGGGGGCTGCAGCGGCCGGCTCGCCGTAGGCTCGCGGACAAGCTCTCTGCAGAAGGCGCGATGGCGAGCCATGCGTTCTCCCATGCGCTTCAGGTTGTTCTCGCCCGGCAGGCGGGCGGAGAACGCACCGGGGCCGAGAGCCTTCGTGGCTTGCGCGATGCCACCGATATGTGCCCGGAGGCCTCGTCGCGTGGCGAGCGATCGCATCGACGAGGCCGTGGATGCGGTGCGGGAGCAGGGGGAGGCGCCCTCTCGCGCGACGATGCGCATGGAGAAGTTCCGAGGCTTCGCCGGCCAGGTCGGTGACGCGAGCGGCGAAGAGGAGCGTTGGAACCAGGTCGTCTGTCGGGCGGCGCTCGCGATGCGCGAAGTGGCTCAGGAGGTCCGGCGGACCACCGAGGACCAGGCGGTCGGGTTCGGGCGTATGCGAGAGGGCGCTCACGGCGTGCGTGGCGCGGGAGTTTCGAGCGCTTCTGCTGCCAGAGATGAGCCAGGAGCTCGGCTCGGGGGTAGGGAGATTGAAAATGGTTGCTGGATGTCCGAAATGTGGCGCGCGCTATCGCGTCGACGCAGACCGGATCGGTCGCGACGGGGCGAAGCTACGTTGCACGCGGTGTTCTGCGGTTTTTCTCGTGCGTCCGCCGAAGGAAACGGCGCCCGTTCAGGTCGCTTCGCCCCAGCCGGAACTGGTCGAGGCCGCCGTCCCGCCGCCCCCCAGGCGCGTGCCCCACGATACGATTGCGACTGGCGAGGCGCCGAGTCCGCCGGAGCCGGTCGCCCGTGTCGATCGAGACCGCCTCGTGCTGATCGCCGATTCCGACGACGTGCGGGGCAAGGCCAGCGGGGAGGTCGTGGAGCGCTGGGGCATGCAGCCGCACTTCGTCCAGGACGGCGTCGAAGCCATGCTGGCGATTCAGCGCATGCTGCCGCGAGCGGTCGTGCTGGATGCAGCGCTGCCCAAGATGTCCGGCAATCAGGTTTGCGAAGTCGTGAAGCGGAACGAGAGTCTGCGGGACACCTTCGTGGTGCTCGTGGGCGCCATCCACCACCCGTCCCGCTACCGCCGCGATCCTTCGGACCTCTACGGCGCCGACGTCTACCTCGAGCAGCCCGACTTGCCCGACGGTTTGCAGGCGGTTCTGCGCGGCGCCGGGCTGCCGATGGGCGGCGATGCCTCGTACTGGATGCCTCAGCCGACCGAGCCCCTCTCCGAAGCGGTTGCGGCGTCGAGCCCCGAGGCTCCTTCCACGCCGGGGGCCGAGACTCCGCCTCGGCCGGAGCTGAGCCTCGAGACGCCAGCCCCTGGGCCGGTCCCGGACTTCGTGACGGAGCCCCCGTCCTCGCCGGAGCCGGTCGTCGCAGAAAGGCCGCCGGCGCCGCCGGCCGACGAGGATCCCGAGACCACGGAAGAGCGTGAGCGCGCGCTGCGCCTCGCGCGCATCGCGGTTTCCGAGATGCTGCTCTACCAGCCCGAAAAGTTCGAGCAGGCGATTCTGGACGGAGATCTCGAACAAGTGCTCGACCTCGAGATCCAGGAGGCGCGAGCCCTGCTCCGTCAGCGGATCCGTGACGATGTCCGCGAAGAAACGGACTTCATCGTGGACGAGCTGAACCGCGTCGCGGCGGAGCGGGGGTGACTCGGGGCGTTTCCCTGGAAGGACCTCGGCCATCCTCGACGGTCTCGCAAGCGCCGACGCAGCGTCTCGGCGCCTCTCGGTCGAGCGGCTGCTCCTGTTGCCGACGGAGGAATCGGTGGCGAAGCACTGCGCGTGTCTCGGCGATCCCAGCTGGCGTGTTCGCAAGGCGGCCATCCAACGTCTCGTAACGCGTCGCCATCGGGCGAGCGTGCAGGAGAGGCTCGTTCTCTCCTTGGCGGACGGAGAAACCCGGGTCGCCGCAACGCCCCCTCTCGCGTGTCTCGCGCGCCCATTCCGGCACTGCATGCTATCCGTCTTCTATGCCGCTCTTCGGGCGTTCCCCCAAGCCGCTCTCCGTTTCTGCGCGGGCCTTTCTGGCCGCGACGGTGCTTTCGCTGCTCGCGATCGGCTGTGGCTATCGAAGCGTCGGCGCGCCCGCTTCGAGGGCCTCCGGCGAAGAGGGGAAGGCGACCGTGGCCGTGGTCGCGCTCCGGAACGATACGCCGGAGCCCTGGCTCGACCGCGTCGTGACCGATGCGCTGCGCCGCGAGCTCGGGCTGCGGGGGGCGATCCGCCTGGAGTCCGACCCGAAGGTCGCGGACTACGTGTTGCGGGGGCGCGTGCTTCCCCTCGGCGTCCGCAGCAACAGCTTCTCGAGCTTCGTCGTGGCCCTCGAGTATCAGGTCACTCTCAGCCTGGAACTCGAAGTCTTGCGGAGGGAAGGGGACGTGATCCGTCTTCCGGCCCGCTCGCTGTCCGAGAGCGACGTCTACCTGGCGAGCCAGGACATCGAGGTCACTCGCACGAACCGACTCGAGGCCCTGCGCCACCTCTCCGACGTGCTCGCGACCCGCGTCGCAGACCGGGTCGAGTGGATGGCGGAGCCGCCGAGGACCACGGAGCGATCGTCGGCGGAGGCGGCCGGCGGATGAGCGCGGCCCAGGTCCAGAGCGAGCTCTCGAAGGGCACGATCCGACCGGCCTACCTGCTCGGTGGGAGCGAGCCATTGCTGCGCGACGATGTGCTCGCCGCGATCGAGGCCGCCGTCCTCGGCGATGGGCCTCGCGACTTCAACCTCGACCGCCTCGAGGTGGGGGCAGCGACTCCGGGGCGTCTCGAGGAGGCCCTCGCGACGCTGCCAGTGATGGCGGAGCGACGGCTCGTCGTCCTGCGTGAGAACGAGGGCCGCGGCGCCAAGCTGGATGCCAACTGGGGCGTCGTGATCGAGGACTCCGTTGCGAGCGCCGGGCCGGATTCGCCCACGGTGCTCGTGGTCGTCACGGCGAAGGCCGACAAGCGGAGCAAGTGGGTCAAGGCGTTCAAGGATCCCGCGCTCTTCGTCGAGTGCGAGGCTCCGAAGAAGGCACGCGAGCTGGCGGGTTTTCTCGCGGCCGAGGCCAAGGGGCAGGGGGTCGATCTCGACCCCGAAGCGGCGGCTCTCCTGGCAGACCGGGTCGGTCCGCAGCTCCTGCTGCTGCGTCAGGAGATCGAGAAGGCGAGCCTGCTCGCGGGACCGGGTGAGAGGGTCACGCGGAAACACGTCGAGGTGACTGTTGCGACCGTGGCAGAAGAGCCGATCTGGGACCTCACCGACGCCATCGGACAGGGGCGGACCGCGGAGGCGATCGACCTCCTGTCGCGACTCATCGCGCAGGGCTCGGCGCCGCTGATGATCCTGGGCGCCCTCGCCTCGCACTTCCGGCGACTCGTGCGCGTCGGCCACGGGGAGTCGGTCGCCGGTCCTCCCTTCGTGGTGAAGAAGCTGACGGCCCAGGCGCGGCGCTACCCGCCGCGCAGACTGGTCACCTGTCTGCGCGCGATCCACCGCGCCGACGTCGAGCTCAAGGGCGCGAGCGTCATGCGGCCCGAGCGGGCGCTTGAACAGCTCGTTCTGGGACTGGCGAGTTAGGGGCGGGCCCGAAGGGCCGCGAGCGCTTCCCGGGCGCAGCCGGGATCCGGCCACAGCGCGAGGGGAGGGAAACGCCTGCGCGAGTGCGGGCGGCGCCTGCGCGTGCGCGAGGCAGGCGCAAGCCAGCTAGGCGGACTGGACCGCGTTGAGGCGCTTGGCGAGGCGACCGACGGATCGGTCAGCACGCTTCTTCGGGATGACGCCCTTGGTCGCGGCGCGCCGGATGGCGCGCTCGGCGTCGGCGTAGGCCTGGGCGGCCTTGTCGGCGTCGCCGGAATCGAAGGCCTCGCGGCAGCGCTTCACGACCGTTCGCATCTGCGTGCGGATGTGCTGGTTGCGCTTGCGGCGGGTTTCGGACTGGCGGATTCGCTTGAGGGCGGACTTGTGGTTGGCCAAGGCGGCCTCTCCTTGATTGTGGGCGGCGCATCCTAGGCGAGGTCGCCCCGATCGTCGAGGGCGGCCGAAATGGGCGGAAAATCCGACGCGTCTGGGGGCTCGGGTGTCCCCGCGAGGGCGAGGCCTGCGGTGCGGGCGCGTAGGGGAGGGGGCGGTCTTCAGCCGAGGGGCCGATGCGCCGATGTTCCGGACCGAATCCATCCGTTCGAAGGGGGCTCCGGTTGTCCAGTCGCCGGCCTTTTGCATGTCTGCTCCTCGGGCTCGCGAGCCTGCTGCTTGCCCTCGTCGTGGCGGGACCGGCCGCATCCCGGGATTTCGTCACGTCCGCCACCATCGCGGGAGACGCGTCCGCGGCGCCGGTCGATCCGGCTCAGGATCCATGGCTCAGGGACCAGGCGCCCGTCGTGGCGAAGCCCGTCGAGATCTCGCAGGAGCGGGTCGCGGCCGCCTGGCAGGGGGCCCCGGAGACGGATCACGCGCGTGCGTCGGCGCTTCGACGTGCGCGACTCGAATTCGGCCTCGGCGACCTCGTCGCCCCGGCGACGGTGATCGCGGCGGGGGCGACCGAGGCAGCGCCCGAGGTGTACGCGGCCCTCGCGAGAGATCTCGCCCCGGGCGTTCCAGCCCGTCAGATCGACCATGCGATCGCACTCTTCCGAGCGGGGGACACCGGGGCAGCGACCCTCGCGGTCGGGGATGCTGCTCTCGCCTTCGCCTCGAATCTGATGGCACAGCTCTGGTGGGTCGAGAACGCCGCATTCGTGCTGCTCGTCTGTCTTCTGAGTGCTTCGTTTGCGCTCTTCGTGCTGTCGGCGATCCTCGTCTGGAGCCACGCGGCCCACGACCTCGGCGATCTGCTGGGCGAGCACACTCCGGTATTCGCGCGCCACGCCGCGCTCGCGGCGTTGGTGCTCGCCCCCTTTGCTCTCGGCGAGGGACTGCTCGGGCTCGCCGTCGCCTTCTTTACCGTCGGCTTCTGGTACGGCAACGCGGGGCAGCGCAACGCGCTCGTGATGGCGGCGATCCTCTTCGTCGTCGCGGTGCATCCCGTCGCGCAGCTTTCGGCCCTGACGAGCGAACTCGTGGAGGGCGACCGTGTGGTCTCGAGTACGCTGCGCGTTCTCGCGGATCAGGCGAGCGCAGCGGATCTCGAGATCCTCGAAGCCGCGTCGAGCGAGGACGCGGTCGCGGTTCACGCGCTCGCCTATCGAGATCGCCGCTATGGCCTCATGGAATCCAGCCGCGAACGACTCCTCGCGATCGTCGAGACCCACCCGAGTGACTACGTCGCGCTCGCGAACCTCGGAAATCTCGAGCATCGGAGGGGGAACATTCCGGGCGCGATCGACTACTACGAGCGCGCTGCGGCCGTCGAGTACGACGCAACGCTGCTCTTCGACCTGAGCCAGGCCTACGCCGGCGCCTTCCGCATGGAGGAGTACGAAGCGACTCTGGAGCGGGCCCAGGGCGTCGATGACGAGGCCGTGGCCGCGCTCTCGAACCTTGGAGAATCGAGCCTGGTCGCGGACCTCGGCTTTCCGATGTTCCAACTGCGAGAGCGCTTCGCGGCCAATCTCCTAGGGGCCGAGGTGGAGTCCGACGTCGTCGCCCTGATCGCTCCGGGGCTCCTCGGGGGTGCGTGGTACGTGACCGCGGGGATCTTCGCCGTCGTGGCGCTGCTCGGCGTGCTGGTCGCGGACCGGTGGGATCACTCCAGCACGTGCTCCCGGTGTGGCCATCGGATCTGCAACCGCTGCGAGGAAACGGTTTGGAGCAGCGAGATCTGCGAAGACTGTCACCACCTCTTTCAGTATCCGGAGGCGACGGATCCGTCGCTCCGGATGGCGCGCATGCAGGCGCTCTCCGAGCGCGAGGCCTTCTTCGACAAGGTCTGGCTCTCCCTCTCGCTCGCGATCCCTGGCATGGCCGGCTTCGCGGCGAAACGACCGGACCTCTCGATGATGGGGCTGCTGCTCTTTTCGTGGGTGGTCGCGACGATCGCGTGGCCGTCCGGGCCCTTCGAGGATCCCCAGCTCATGGGGTTTGTCGCCTGGGTCGCCTTCGCGATCCCCGGCTTCGTCGCGGCGTTCGCTTACGCGGGCGTCGTGTTGCTTGGTCTCATCGTGCGGAAGAGTCGCTAGGCGATGTTCGTCGGGTAGGGGAAACGATGTCGGTCGCACTCCACGGAAATCTCTCGGACTTCGGCGTTGCCGCGGTCTTCCAGCTCATCGGTCAGCAGCGAAAGACCGGAACTCTGGTGGTCGAAGGCGGCGAGGGGGGCATCTTTCTCGCTTTCGACGAGGGGCGCGTCGTTCGCGGCGGGCCTGCCAGTTCGCGCGGGGTGCGTGAACCCCTCGGACCGCAGCTCGTCAAGTCGGGCTATCTGACCCGGGAACAATGGGCAGAGCTGCAGGAGGAGAGCAAACGCTCCGCACGCCCACTCACGGACCTGCTCCTCGGCGCCGGTCTGATCGAGCCGGCGACCCTCGACGAGGTCCAGCATCTGCTGACCAAGGAGACCGTCTTCGACGTGATGCGTCGCAGCAGCGGTGACTTCGAATTCGTCGCCGAGCGGATCCCCCACCACACGCCGCCGGAGCATTTGCTCGGTGCGGAGCAGATCCTGATGGACGGCCTGCGCATGCTCGACGAGTGGCAGACCTTCTGTTCGTCGGTTCCCGGAGACGACACCGTCTTTCGACGGGTGGGCCACCTGGGCGCCGTCCGGGGCAGCCACGCCGAGCGGATCCTTCAGCTCGTGGACGGTCGACTCACGGTCGGTCGGATCATCGATCTCTCTCGGGTGGGCACATTCGAGGCGACCCGCGCTCTGGCGGAACTTCGGCAGGCCGGTGTGATCGACATCGCCGAAGCGCGCCACAAGCGCGTCGGTGCGCGCAAGAAGTCCGGCTTCCGGCTGCCGGTGCTGGCGTTGTTGCGCGCGGCCCTCGCCACGGCGCTGCCCTTCGCGGCCCTCGCGGGGCTCGGCTACGCGGCCCTCGATCGTGCCGAGCACGACGGCGGTCTGCTGGGCACGGCGCTGCCCGTCCGAGTCGTCGAGGCGCACAGAGACCGCTATGAGCGGGATCGCATTCGGGGCACTCTCGAGGCCCATTTCTACCGGGAAGGCGCGTATCCCGAGACGCTCGAGAGGCTGGCTGGAAGCGCCGGGACGCTTTCGCAGCAGAGGCTCGCCGACTATTATTACGCCGTTCGCGACGACGAAGTCGTCTTGCTGTCGCCCATGAACGTGCGTGGCGGCGCGAACGCGAATCTGGACTGATTTCTGCGTCCCCCAGAGCCGAGTCACCCGCGCAGGGAGCGGGAACCGCCCGGCGGCCTCGTGGCTCCGACGGAACCGACCCCCCTGCAACGGACGACTCGACCGCTCTGTCGGGGAGGGCGCCAGGAGCTCTCCCTCTGGCTCGACAACGCAGCGAAGCGCAGCCGCCGATTCCCGCTCCTCCCGCGCCCTCCGAAGCCGGCCGGGAAGATGCAGCCCCTCCTTCCCACGCCGCGTCGGCCCGACCTTCGGATTCCGAAGAGACCCGCGAGGCCCTCGTCTTCGACGACAACGGGATGGCCGTTGCCCTCTACGGCGACGGGGAGCAGACCCTCCGACTGATCGAGCGTTCCATCGGGGTGGCCGTTCATGCGCGGGGCAACGAGTTGGCCGTTCAAGGACAGGGGGGCCGGGTCGCTCTCGCCGTTCGCGTTCTTCAGGAACTCTACGGACAGATCGAACGTGGCCAGGCCGTGCGAAACGCCGACGTGCGCCACGTGATCCGCATGCTTTCCGACGAGCCCGACGTCCAGCTGAACGACGTCTACGAGAACATCCTCCAGCGTGGCTCCCGGCGGGTGATTCGCGCGAAGAATCTCGCGCAGCGCCGCTACGTCGACACGATCCGGAAGCACGACGTCGCGATCGCCGTTGGGCCCGCCGGTACGGGCAAGACCTATCTCGCGATGGCCATGGCCGTCGCGGCACTCCATCGCAAGGAGATCTCGCGCATCATCCTGACGCGTCCCGCGGTCGAGGCCGGCGAGCGGCTCGGCTTTCTGCCCGGCGATCTCGCCGAGAAGGTCGACCCGTATATGCGCCCGCTCTACGACGCGCTGCGGGACATGATGGACATGGAGAAAGCGCAGCGGCTCATCGAGCGAGGCACGATCGAGGTCGCGCCCCTTGCCTTCATGCGGGGTCGTACGCTGAACGATTCCTTCGTGATTCTGGACGAAGCCCAGAACACGACCGGTGAGCAGATGAAGATGTTCCTCACGCGCCTGGGCGAGAATTCGAAGGCGGTGATCACCGGCGACGTGACGCAGATCGATCTTCCTGCCGGAACCGAGAGCGGTCTCGTCGAGGCGACGCGTGTCCTGCAGTCGGTCCGAGGCATCGGCTTCATCCGCTTCGAGCCCAAGGACGTCGTTCGTCACCCCCTCGTTCAGTCGATCATCCAGGCCTACGATCGCGCCCGCGGCTCGCAGGGGCCTCATCGCGGACGCGGTGGCCGGGGCGAATCCCACGACGGACGCGACGAGGTGGAAGAGAACGAATGAGCGTGATGATTTCCGGACCGCCCGACGCGATCCGGGGATCCCGCGTCGACGTGCCGCGTCTGCGTCGAACGGCCGATGCGATCCTGCGCGGGATCGGACAGTCGAAGTCGGAGCTGTCCATCGCGCTCGTCGACGATGCGTCGATCGCCGAGCTGAACGGGCAGTATCGTGACAAGCCGCGGCCGACGGACGTGCTGTCGTTCTCGCTCGTCGAGGGCGACTTTGCCGATCACCGCGGAGGGATGCTGGGCGACGTGGTGATCTCGGTGGAGACCGCCGCCGAACAGGCGAAGGAGCGGCATCGGGGGCTCGACGAGACCGTCGCGCGGCTGCTCGTGCACGGGGTGCTCCACCTGGCCGGACACGACCACGAGGACGACGACGAGGCGCGGGAGATGCAGGCGGAAGAACGCCGGCTGCTGAAGGTCTTGCCTCGATGATCGATTCCGTCGCTGGACCGGAGGAGCCGGTCGCGGATCGCCGTGCGCTCGCGCTCTACGGAGCGCTGAACTTCCTTGCCTTTCCGCACGAGCTCCCGTTCGCCGTTTCGCTCGGGACCCCGGCCGTCGATCTCGGTCTCATCGCGACCTGGCTGGCGCCGGCGGCGCTCGTCGTGGGCCTGCGTGGGCTCTCGCCTCGCCGTGCTCTGCGGGTTGCGCTGGTGTCCAGCTTCCTCGCCCATGTCGTCTTCTTCTACTGGTTCCTGGTCGTCGTGGTGATCTACGCGGGGATGCCTCTCTTTCTCGGGCTCCTCGCGCCGCTCGTGCCGGCGCTCTACGTCGCTCCCTTCACGGCGCTCTTCGCCTGGGGCTACGCGCGGTTTGCGCGTGAAGGTGCGCTTGGGGTCCTGTCGGGGGCGGCGCTCTGGGTCGCGATCGATTGGGCGCGAGGCCATTTTCTGGGCGGCTTTCCCTGGGCGACCCTCGGCTACGGGCTCCATCTCGATACGCCGCTGCTCGGCTGGACCCGGCTCGGCGGGGTCTACGTCCTGTCGTTTTTCGCCGCCGCGGTGGGTCTGGCGCTTGCCGCATGGTGGTGTGACCGGGGCGACGCGCGCCTTCGTGAGCTCCTCGCCGTGGTCGGTGGGGTCGTCCTTCTTCATCCAGTCGGCGCCTGGCTGGCCGACGACGGGGGCATCGAGCACGAGACCGTCCGCGTTGCGGCGATCCAAGGCAACGTGGATCAGGGGCAGAAGTGGGACGCGGCGCGTCGGGAGGAGATCTTCTCTCGCTATCTGCGGCTGAGCCGCGAGGCAGCCCCGCGAGCGGACTGGATCGTCTGGCCGGAGACGGCGGTGCCCGGGCTCATCGAGCAGGACGCGCCGATCCGGGGACGCCTGGCCGAACTGGCCGCGGAGTCCGGGGCGAGCCTCGTCGTCGGGGGCATGGGCGTCGAGGTCGACTGGGAAGCGCGTCGCTTTTCCCACTTCTTCGACAGCGCGTTCCTCTTCGACCCCGATGGCGCCCTCGAAGACCGCTATGACAAGACCCACCTCGTGCCCTTCGGCGAGTTCGTGCCGCTGCGCGGACTGCTCGGGCACTTCTTCCAGGCCCTCGCGAGCGGTCTGTCTTCGAACGACGTCACCCCCGGCGAGCGTCCCCGGAACCTCGGGCTGGTCCGGCCCGGGGGCTCCGGGCAGCGCCGTCTCGTCGGCGTCCCGATCTGCTACGAGCTGATTTTTCCCGACCTGGTCCGGCGGATGGGCGGGGAGGGCGCGGTCGCGCTCCTCGCGATCACCAACGATGCCTGGTACGGTCGAACCGGAGCCCCCCATCAATTTTTGGCGATGACGGCGATGCGTGCGGCGGAGAATGGTCTCCCGGTCGTTCGCGCGGCCAATACCGGTGTGTCGGCCCTGATCGACGCGCGTGGACGGGTGACCGAGCACGGTCGGCTCTTCGAAGAGGCGACCGTGGTCGGGGAGATCGAGATTCCCGTGGATCGCGCGCCGACCTTCTACGCCCGACACGGGGACGTGTTCGCCGGGGCCTGTACGGTCGCCTGTCTACTCGGCGCAGGCGCTGCGCTGCGGCGCGAGAAAAACCAGAACGAGACGCACTGAGTCGCCGAAGAGAGTGTCGGATCGCCTGAAGGCTCGGGCGATCGAACCTGGCTCGTGTGCGCAAGAAGCCAGTAGCGAGGAAAGAAGGACGTGGAGATGAGTGGGGAGAACGACGCACGTTTCGATGTCGGGGAGCTCGCCGACCGGATTCGCGATCTGCGGGGACGATTCGACGAGTTCCGGGGGCGTCTTTGACGTAGCGGGTCTGCGCCGCCAGCTCGAAGAGCTCGAAGGGGAGATGGCGCGCCCCGATCTGTGGGACGATGCGGAGGCTGCACAGGCGGTCGGCCGCAAGAAGAATGCCGTCGAGGCCGAACTTACGCTGCACGATCGGCTCGAGTCCGGACTCGATGACGCCGAAGCGAGCCTCGAACTCGCTGAAGAGGAACGGGACGCCTCGCTGCTCGCCGAAGGCATCGCCCAGTGCAACGAGCTCGAGGGGGTGCTCGAGCAAGCCGAGGTCCAGCAGTTGCTGGGCGGCGAGTACGACGGAAGCGATGCGCTGCTCTCGATCAACTCGGGCGCGGGCGGAACGGATGCGTGCGATTGGGCGGAGATGCTCCTTCGGATGTACCTACGCTGGGCCGAGCGGCACGAGTTCAAGACCGAGATCCTCGACATCCAGGAGGCCGAGGAGGCAGGGATCCGGGGGGTCACGCTTCGGATCGAGGGCGAGTACGCCTACGGCTACCTCAACACCGAACAGGGCGTGCATCGGCTCGTACGGATCTCGCCCTTCGATTCGAACGCGCGACGCCACACGGCCTTCGCGAGCGTGACCGCGGTGCCGGAGATCGATGACGCCGTCGAAGTCGAGATCGACGAGAGCGATCTGCGGGTCGATACCTATCGCGCGAGCGGCGCGGGCGGGCAGCACGTCAACAAGACGGACTCCGCCGTACGTCTCACGCATATCCCGACCGGGATGGTCGCCCAGTGCCAGAACGAACGGTCGCAGCACAAGAATCGCGCGACGGCGATGAAGATCATGCGTGCCAAGCTCTTCGAGCTCGAGCGTCAGCAGCAGCAGGCGAAGGTCGAGGAGCTGACCGGCGAGAAACGCGAAATCGGCTTCGGCAGCCAGATCCGATCCTACACGCTTCACCCACAGCAGCGCGCCAAGGACCACCGCACGGACCTCGAGATCGGCAACGTCGAGGGCGTCCTCGACGGCGACCTCGATGCGTTCATCCGCGCAACGCTGCTCTCCCAGGGCGGGCAGGTCGCCCCGGCCGGCGGCAAGGGCTGACGCGCGTGGAAGGACTGCTCGGGAGCCTCGACGCCGCTGGTGGCAGCCTGGCCGTCGCGTTCATCGTGACCCTGGCCGCGGGCATCCTCGCGATGACCGTCGTCTACCTGGGCTCCGCCCTCCTCGTGCTCGATCGCTTCGCGCGGGTCTCGGAGGGGTGGCTCTCGCCGGTTCTCTCCGCTGTCTTCGTGAGTCTCCTCGTGGCACTCCTCGCGACGCTCGAGGCGTTTCCGGCCGACGCGGTCTACACCGGCGAGGAGTGGCGCGAGGTGTTCGCCGCGAACCTCGTCCGGAGCGTCGGATCCTGCGCGTTTTTCGTCGCTCTCGCGAAGGCGGTGCTCCACTTCCTCTCACAGGGCGCGACGAGTCGGCTCGCGACGGGACTCGCGGCGCTCGGCGTGGGGCTCGCACTCGGCGCGAGCGGAGAGGTCCTGCCGCCCGTCGCGGTGTTCGTTGTTTCTCTCGGCATCGCGATCCTCGTCAGCGTGGTGCGACGAGTCCGCAGGGGCGAAGAACGGTCGGCGCTCGAAATCCTTCTCTCCGTCGCGGTGATCGCTCTGATCCCCGGCGTCCTCGTCACGTTGGTTCCGGACGGCTCGCTGCTCGCTCCGGCGACCCAGGCCTCGGCGATCGTGCTCGGTCTCCTTTCCGGCACGGTCGTGCTCGGGCTGATCCCGCTCGCGATCGGTGGCTTCGTCGCGATGCGAAAGAGCGTCGAGTGGTTCATTGCGATCCGCTACCTCGTGGCCAAGCGCCGGCAGGTCTTCATTTCGGCGATCACCGCGATCTGCGTGGGCGGAATCGCGGCGGGGGTCTGGCTGATCATCGTCGTGCTCTCGGTCATGAATGGCTTCGAGCAGACCTGGCGGGAGGAGATCCTCGGCAACCGCGCCCACTTCACCGTGCACTCGAGCTTCGGCCCCTTCCTCGACTACGAAGAGGTCCTCGCGAAGGTCGTCGCGACACCCGGCGTCGAAGCGGCGAGTCCGTACGTCGATGCTGAGGGCATGGTGCGCGGGCGCCAGGGGCAGATCGCGAGCGTGCGCCTGCGTGGGGTCGATCCATCGACCGTCGGGGACGTGACCGATCTCGAGAACGACCTCCGTCCGCTCTGGGACGACGGGCGCGAAGCCCTGGGCCTCGATGGCGAGGATCGCGACCGCCTCGAAGCGCGATTCGCCTCCCTCGGTGAAGCCCCTCGCGCGCCGGGGATCATCGTGGGAGGGCATCTCGCGATGTCGATGGGGCTCGCGATCGGCGACACCCTGCTCTTGATCTCGCCCTTCGGCGGTCCGCCCACGCCGCTCGGCCCGGGCCCACGCCTCAAACGATTCACCGTCGTGGGCGTCTTCGAGTCGAGCTTCTACCAGTACGACGAGGCCTTCACCTACACGACGCTCGAGGCGGCGCGGGATTTCCGGAAGGCGGGAGAGGTCGTCGACGGGATCGAGGCGAGGACGACCGACCATTACCGCTCCCAGATCGTGGGGGACCAGGTCGTTTCCGCCCTCGACGGCTATCCCTGGTATTCCCGCGATTGGAAGGCAGTCTTCCCTGCCTTCTTCCAGGCGCTCAAGACCGAGCGCGTCATGATGTTCCTGCTGCTCACGATGATCATGGTCGTCGCCGCGTTCGTGATCGTCGCGACCCTCGTGATGATGATCATGGAGAAGTCGAGCGACATCGCGATCCTGAAGGCGATGGGCGCGGAGGACGCGCTGATCGAGCGGATCTTTGCGCTCGAAGGCACGTTGATCGGGTTGGCGGGGACGGCAATCGGCGTCGCCGCGGGGATCGCGGTGACCGGTCAGCTCTCCTGGATCCAGGACATCATCGAACGCGTCACCGGAATCGATACGCTGCCCGCGAGCGTCTATCAGTTCAGCGAGCTGCCTTCGCGGGTCGACCCGGTCCAGGTCGCCGGCGTCGCTGCGATCGCGATGATCTTGTCTCTGGGCGCGACCCTCCTGCCGAGCCGGCAGGGCGCACGAATCGATCCGGCGGCGGGCCTTCGCCATGAGTGAGTCCATGCCCACCGAGAACACCGCTCCCGCGACGCCGCTGGTCGAAATCAAGGATCTCGCCCGGTCCTTCGAGACCGGCAGCGGACGCGTCGATGTGCTGTCGGGCCTCGACCTCGAGATCGCGGCGGGCGATCGGATCGCGGTCGTCGGCCAAAGCGGCGTCGGCAAGTCCACTTTCCTGCACATCCTGGGGACTCTCGATCATCCGAGCTCCGGAACCGTGAAGTTCCGGGGCGAGGACGTCTTCGATCGCTCGCGCGAAGCGCTTTCCGACTTGCGAGGCCGCTTCCTCGGCTTCGTCTTCCAATTCCATCACCTGCTGCCCGAGTTCAGCGCCGTCGAGAACGTGATGATGCCCGGTTTGATCCAGGGCCTCGCGCCGGAGGAGATGCGGGGCCGCGCGGAGACGATGCTTGGCGACGTCGGGCTCGGGCACCGGATCGAGCACGCCGTCGGCAAGCTCTCCGGCGGCGAGCGGCAGCGCGTGGCGGTCGCCCGAGCGCTGGTGCTCGATCCGCCCCTCGTGCTCGCGGACGAGCCGACGGGCAATCTTGATCCCGCGACTGGAGATCAGGTCGCCGAGCTGCTCTTCGAAATGAATCGCAGCCGCGGCACGACCCTCGTCGTCGTGACCCACAGCAAGCGCATGGCCGACCAGCTCGGCCGCGTCCTGGTCCTGAACGAGGGGCGCCTTCACGAGGGCGAGGCAGGCACCGCGGTCGTCTGACGGCGCGTCCGTCGGCGGGCCAGGTTTCGGGCGACACCGCCCGGCGGCTTTGAGTTGCATCCTGTCAGTCGCGTAACCCCCCGTCAAAACAGGGTTTCCGCCTCGAAATCGGCATTGAAAGCACCCTTGCGCTCACATACCCTCCGCGGGACTCCGGGCAGCCGATCGTCGGTGGGGTCGAGCCGGCGCCCGTCTTCTGTGCGCCTTCCCATCCCCAGCAACCAGGCCGGGCCGGCGCGTCGCGCGGCCTGGTACGAGGAACGAACGTGTCGGTGATCCGGGGGGTGGGCCGAGGGCAGAGCAGGACGCGGCCGTCGCGGTCGTCCGCGAACCGGTCGGGCCTGGTCCTCCTGCTCCTCTTCGCGCCGATCCTCGCGGTGCTCGGCACTCCGACCCGCGCCCCCGCCGAGCCCGTCGAATACGGCGCGATCGTGTTCCCCGGCGAAGAGCCGACCCGCGCGGGAAAGCAGATTGCGATTCTCCCGTTCCGCTTGAACAGCGAGGGCGCCCTCGGCTTCCTGACCGAGTCCCTCGACGAACTCCTCGCTCAGCGGATCGAGGCGGGCGGTGAGGTCGGGGCCGTCGCTTTCCGGAATCTAGAGGATCCCGAGGCGCGGGCCCTCGACGGGGATGAGCGATCGGACGCGATTCTCGCGCGACAGGCGGCTGCGCTCGGACTCGATGGGCTCGTGGCCGGTTCGGTGACCGAGCTGGCGGGCCGGTTCTCCGTCGACGTCCGGGTCGTGCCCGCATCCGGCCGCGGAGCGACCTCCCACGTGTTGACCGCGGGGAGTGATCGCGAATTGCTCGACCGAATGGGCGAACTCGCGGATCAGATCGCGGCGACGATCCGGGGGGGCTTGCCGGAGCGCATCGTGGACGTTCGTCTGGAGGGCGCGGGACCGATCGAGGAGGCCTTGCGGTCGCTGCTCAGCGTGCGCGCCGGAGCGCGTTACGACGCTTCGGCGGTCGAGGCCGATCGGCGAACGTTGTCGGAAGATCCCCGCGTCGCCAACGTCGTCACGCGGTCGCAGCAGCAGGAGGACGGCTACGTCGTTCTCTACCGGGTCGTGCGCGCGGACCAGATCCTCGCCGGAGGGCCGGGGCGGAGCTCGGGACCCCCCGTCGCCGAGATCGTGATCCGGGGCAATCGGCGCGTCGAGGAGGACGCGATCCGGGCACGACTCCGGACGATCGTGGGCGCCCGCGCCGATGCCGGCCAGATCGCTCGGGACGTCCGCGCGATCTTCGCCCAGGGCTTCTTCGAGAACGTCCGCGTCTTCCGAGAGCAGACACCGGCGGGACTGCGCGTCATCTACGAAGTCGAGGAGAGCCCGGTCGTTCGCGAGATCACGATCTCCGGCAATGACAACATCGAGGGCGATGACATCAAGGAAGCGCTGACGCTCACGACGGGCGTTCCGCTGGACTACCCCTTGCTCCGGGAGAACCGGGAGCGGGTGGCCGCGGTGTATCGCACCGAGGGGTACTACCTCGCCGAGGTCGAGTACGAGATCGAGGAGATCACCGAGGGGTCGGTTGCGATCAACTTCGACGTCGAAGAGGGCGAGGAGCTCAAGCTCCGAGAGGTCATCTTCGTCGGCAACGAGGCCTTCGACGCCGACGAGCTGATGCAAGGCTTCACGACGAAGCTCTGGAATCCGCTCTACTCGTGGGCGACGAGCTGGTACGACCGGAGCGGCAAGTATGCCGAGCCGGTCTTCGTTCGGGACCTGCGGCTCGTGGAACAGATGTACACCGACAACGGGTACGTCCAGGCGCGCGTGGTGGGGCCGGAGGTCGAGGCCAACGAGGAAGGCATCTTCGTCACCGTCACGATCACCGAGGGGCCCCAATTCAAGGTCGGTGAGTTGACCGTGAGCGGGGACGATACGATCGACCTCGACGCGCTGCGCGAGAAGATCCAGCTCGAGGAAGGGGAGATCTTCAGTCGCTCCGATCTGACTTCCGACGTCGAGATCCTCGAGTCCCACTACACCGATCGCGGGTTCTTCTTCGCCAACGTGAACCCGCTTACCCAGACGGATCAGGAGGAGCTGACCGTCGACGTCGCCTTCACGGTCGAAAAGGGGCCGCTCTACTTCGTCCGCAACGTCGACGTGCGCGGCAATACGCGGACGATCGACTCGGTGATCCGGCGCGAGATCCGCCTCGTCGAGGGCCAGCTCTATTCGGCGCGGGCACTCCAGATCAGCAGCACCCGGATCCGCCAGCTCGGCTTCTTCGAGGACGTCGCCTTCGAACCGAACACGACCGACGACCCGTCCCAGCTCGACCTCGACGTGAACGTGGTCGAACGACCGACCGGTGCCTTCAGCTTCGGCGCGGGCTTCTCGAGCGCGGACAACTTCATCTTCACCGCCTCGCTCTCCCAGTCGAATCTCTTCGGCCGGGGCTACGGCGCGAACATCTCTGCGGACATCGGCGGCAACTCGAGTCGCTACTTCATCTCGCTCTCCGATCCCTACTTCCTGGGGTCGACGTTCAGCTTCAGCGCGACCGCGTTCCTGACCGAGGTCCGTTTCGACGACTTCGAACAGGATCGTCAGGGAGTCGACCTCGGCGTCGGTCACGCGCTGACCGTCGACAACCGGGCGCGGGTCTTCCTCAATTACAGCTTCGCCGAACAGCGGGTTCGACAGAACACGAACCTGAACTCCCTCGCGGCGCCCGTGCTTCGTCAGGTGCTGCAGGGGAACCAGAGCACGAGTCGGCTGGGCCTCTCTGCCGTGATCGATACTCGCAACGATCGATTCGCCGCGACCAACGGATACTTCGTGAGCGGCGGCGTGGACTACGCCGGNCTCGGCGGCTTCAGTCGNTTCGTGACCCTCGAAGCGCAGGCCGGCTACTACTTCGGNGCGCCCGACTGGCTCTTCGATCGNTCGACCTTCGTNNTCGCGACGCGGTTGGGCCACGCGTTCCCGTTCAACGACATCGCCGACTACGACATCGGCGTCAGGCCTTCGGCGGTCTGTGAGGATCCTTCCAACTGCACGAACGCCGGGAACCTCGAGCACATCGACGACGACGTCCGGCTCCCGCTGACCGAGCGCTACTTCCTGGGCGGTCTCGGTCGACAACAGTTGCGTGGCTACGAGGGCCGCTCCCTCGGTCCGCGTCGTGCGCGTCTCCAGTCGACGGAACTCGCCACCGGACGCGTCTTCCACCCGGTAGGCACCGTCCTTCGCAGCAATCCGGCAACAGGTCAGCTGATCGCGGTGTGCGACGACACCAACCGAACGACGCCGGTCAATTTCGGAAACCGGAACGGTCGCTGCAATTCCACCAGTGACAAGGAATACGACGACTTCGACGACATCAACGAGGCGCAGGTGATCGGCGGTAGCGCCTACATCAGCAACAGCATCGAGTACCGCTTCCCCATCTCCGAGGAGATCGGCCTCCTGGGCATCGGCTTCATCGACGGAGGCAACGCGTTCCAGGAAGGCGAACTCCTGTTCGACGCATCGCAGTGGCGCTACGGTTACGGTGGCGGCGTGTTGTGGTTCTCCCCCTTTGGCCCTTTGCAACTCGTGCTCGGCTTCCCGATCGACCCGAGGTCCGATGAGTCGAGCCCCGTCTTCGAGTTCTCGGTGGGCGGACTCGGTATCTGATCTTCAAGTACGGGCTCCCTCGGGAGCGGGCCCCGCCCGGGACCCTCGCCGCCCCGGGATGACGTCTCTAAGCGATTTGACGCGAGCCTGGCCGGTTCGCTCCAACGATTCCAACCAGGAAAGACACTCACGAGAGCGCCCCCCGATTCCGGCGGCGCTCGGGAGATCCAAGACATGAAAATCGAACGTGCCGCACTGCTCCTCGCCCTCGGTCTGATGATCGGCTGGGGCCTCGGGGCGACGGACGAGCCGACCAAGATCGGCTTCGTCGACGCCGAGCAGGTCATTCTGACCGTGAAGGAAGGCAAGAGCGCCCGCGAAGAGCTCGAGCGCAAGGGTCGCGAAGCGGAAGCCAAGCTCGGTCCGTTGATCGAGGAGTACAAGGCGAAGGGCCAGGAGCTCGAAGCCCGTCGGATGGCGCTTTCGGAAGATGCGCTCAAGGAGAAGGTGCTCGACCTCCAGGCCCTCGAGAACCGGATCAAGGGCATGCAGGCAGAAGCGCAGGGGAAGCTCGAGATCGATCAGGCGCGCCTATTCGGTCCGGTGCAGGAAAAATTCCTCGAGGTCGTCCGCGAGGTCGGTCAGGATCACGGGTTCTCCGCGATCATGCTGTCGAATTCGCCGAGCCTGATCTACCGACGCGAGGCGCTCGACGTCACTGACCTCGTGATCAAGACCTTCGACGGGAAGAGCTGACCGGAGCAGACACCCGATGTCCTGGACGAACGAAGCCTCGCCGCACGATCTGACCGCGACCGTCCACCCGACGGCCTGCGTCGAAGACGGTGCGATCCTCGGCTCCGGGGTCTCTGTCGGGGCCTTCGCGTTCATCGGAAGCGAGGTCGAGCTCTCCCGCGGAGTCGAGGTCGGTCCGCACGCGACGCTGATGGGTCGCATGCGGGTCGGGGCCGACTGCCGAATCTTTCCCCACGTCGTGCTCGGCGGCGAGCCCCAGGACACCGAGTTCGCAGGGGAGGAAACGAGCCTCGAGATCGGGGCGCGCACCGTTCTCCGTGAGCACGTCACCGTCAACATCGGGACGGCCCGGGGCGGCGGCTGTACGCGCCTCGGGGAAGACAACTACCTGATGAATGGCGCCCACGTCGGGCATGACTGCCAGGTCGGGAATCACACGATCATCAGCTCCTTCTGCGGGCTGGGCGGCCATACGCTCGTCGAGGACTACGCCGTCCTCGGCGCCTATACCGGTCTTCATCAGCACGCGCGGGTCGGCGAGTCGGTGATGGTGGCGGGCGGGGCGAAGGTGTCCCGAGACGCGCCGCCGTTCACGATGGTGGCGGGGGATCGCGCGAAGATCGTCGGTCTGAACTCGGTCGGTCTCCGTCGACGCGGCTTCACGGTCAAGACACGCCGTGAAATCAAGCACGCGTTCCATCTGATCTTCCAGTCGAAGCTGCCGCTCGAGGAGGCCCTCGCGCGGGTCGACGGCGAGATCGGGGCCGTCGCCGAGGTGGAACGACTGGTCACGTTCCTGCGCAAGACCGAACGCGGCTTCTGTCGTTAGGTCGGGTCGCAAGGGAGCACAGGGTCGGAGGGGCCGCCGTTGGCAGAGGGCAGGGTCGGTCTGATCGCGGGAGGCGGGGCGTTGCCCGCTCTCGCGATGCGATGTCTGGTCGACGCCGGCTTCGACGTCGCGGTCTTGGGCTTGGAGGGGATCACCGAGCCCGCCCTGGTGGCGCCCGCGGAACACCTGCGGCTCGGTCAGGTCGAAGCGCTGGTCGCGCGGATGCAGACGGCGCAGGTGGATTCACTCCTGATGGTCGGGCACTTCGATCCCGCCCTCGCCGAGGCGTCGGCCGCCCGCCTGGCCCCTGATGCGACAGCGCGGCGCCTCTTCGAGGGCATGGTGCCGGGGGCGCACGTGGCCTGGATGTCGGCGGTCGCGGATTTCCTGGAGGCCGAGGGGCTTCCGCTCGCGCGTCAGGACGTGCTGCTTGCCCCACTCCTCGCGCGCCGCGGACCGATCGGCGCCTCGATGCCCGGTGCGTCGCATCAGGGCGACCTCGCAGCGGGACGCCGTGAGATCAGCGCGCAGGCGGCCTCCGTCCTCGGGCAGGCCGTTGCGATCAAGGAGGGTGTCGTCGTGGCGCGGGAGACGCCGGCCGGCACGGATGCCTTGATTCGCGAAGCCGGTCTCGTCGCCGGCGCCGGATTCTTGATCGTGAAGGCCGCGCGACCGGGACAGGACCCGCGACTCGACCTGCCCGCGATCGGTCCGACCACGATCGCTGCCCTCGCCGAGGCCGGCGGAGTGGGCCTCGCCATCGAGGCCGGGCGGACGATCGTGATCGATGCGCCGCGGGTCGCGGCGGAGGCGGACCGGTGCGGGGTCATCGTCTGGGCCTTCGATCCTGACGAGACGGCGGGGGGGCACTGACGTGCTGCGGATCGCCGTCGTCGGAGCGGGGCCGATGGGTCGGTTGCACGCGCGGGCGGTCGCGCGTCGGGCGGAGGCCCGTGGCGATTGCCGTCTCGTCGGNGTNGTNGATCGGCACNAGNCNCGGAGCGAACGCGTCGCGGAGGAGTTCGGCGCCCCNGCCTGCCNTCTCGGCGAGGTCGANGCCGANGCGGCGATCGTCGCGGTGCCNACCGCNGAGCATGCGCGCGTNGCGGAGGCGCTCCTNACCCAGGGCGTCGACCTGCTCGTCGAGAAGCCGATGACCGGGGCAGCGGCCTCGGCCCGCGCGCTCCTCTCCGCGGCGAATCAGCGGGGTTGCGTGCTTGCCGTCGGGCATGCCGAGTGGTGGAATCCGGTCTGGCCGCAAGCACTCGAAGCGTCCGGGCGTCCGAAGCACATGCGCGTGTTCCGTTTTCATCCGCCGACGGATCGCGGACTCGACATCGACGTCGTGCAGGATTTCATGGTCCACGATCTCGACAGCGTTCGGCGGCGGGTGCCCGGTGACATCGTGAGCTTCGTCGCAAAGGGGAGGCGGGTCGCGAACGCCCTGCTCGACGAAGCCGAGGTCGAGCTTGTATATGCCGACGGGCTGCGGGTCGAGCTCGCGGTGAGCCGGGTGCACGCGAGCAAACGCCGCCGCATCGAGATCGAGGGGCGCTGCGGCCGGGTCACGGGTGATTTGGTGACGGGGAAGATCATGGAGCCCGGCGGTCGCGTGCGCGTCGTGGCCCCGTCCGATCCGATGCTCGGAGAGCCGCTCGATCGCCAGCTCGCCGATTTTCTCGGGGCCTGTCGCGACCGGAGCCGGCCGGTGAATGACGGCGAGCAAGGCGTCGCGACCCTCGAACTCGTCGATCGCGTCCGGGCGGCGATCGAGCGGGGGAGCTGAGGTGGCGACGGTCTGGGTATCGGCGGGTGATGCGTCCGGGGACGCGATCGCAGCGGACCTGATGAGGGCGCTCGCCGCTGCGCGCCCGGAGACGCGCTTCGTGGGGCTCGGGGGGGCCGAGATGGTCGCCGCAGGGCTCGAACGATTCGCAGATCAGGAGGCCCTGGCGATCGGGGGGCTGCTCGAGTGGATCCCGAGCCTCGGGCCCATTGCCGGTACGTGGCGGCGCGTGATCCGCGGCTTGCGGCAGACCTCGCCGGACCTGGTCATCGTTATCGACTCCGGGGGGTTCCACCTGCCGTTCATGCGCGTGGCCCGCGCGCTCTGCAACGCCCCGATCCTCTACTACGTGGCGCCCCAGGTCTGGGTCTGGCGCGCTGGTCGGGTCCGCCGCATAGCGGCGCGGGCCGACCGGATTGCCGTCGTCTGGCCCTTCGAGCCGGCGTTCTGGGCGGAGCGCGGTGTCCGCACGGATTTCGTGGGGCATCCGATCCTGGATCGGACGATCGCCGAGGCCCCGCTCACGGACGCGAGAGGCGAGGCCCGCTCGAAGCTGGGACTCGACCCGGAGCGACCGCTGATCGGTCTCTTCCCGGGGAGCCGTCGAAATGAGCTGCTGCGCCATCTGCCGCCGATGGTGGGGGCGCTTCGAGCGCTTCGGGCGAACCGCCCCGATCTCGAGGCCGTCCTCGTCCAGGCCCCGTCCGTCGACGCCGAACGGATCGCGGCGCTGCTCGCCGAAGCGGGGGCCGCCGGGGAGGTTCGGGTCGTCGAGTCGAGGCCGGAGTGGCTCGACGCGATCGACGTCGGCCTCGCGAAGCCCGGGACCATCACCCTCGAGCTGTTGCTTCGGGCTTGCCCGATGGTCGTCGTCGGCCGCGCCCATGGCCTCTCGGTGGCGCTGGCGCGTCGCAGCTTCGTGGGATCACGGGTCGCGCTGCCGAACCTGATCGCCGAGGCCGAGGTCGTGCCGGAGCTGCTTCAGGCCGAGGTCACGCCGGATCGAATCGCGGCCGCACTTGGGCCACTCTTGCCGGGTCCGCACGGGCCGTCCCCGGCAGCGGTCGCGCAGGTCGAAGCGCTCCGGAACGCCCGGGGGCGTCTCGGAACGCCCGGCGCGTCGGTCCGGGCGGCGAAGATCGCGGAGGAAATGCTTGGGTCCGATCGCGCATAGTCTGGCCTTCCTGCTCGCTTTGGGGCTCTCGCCGGCCGTCGCGCTCGCGTGGCTTATGCGCCCGGGATTGCGTCGCCACTTCGGCGAGCGATTCGGTCGCCTGCCCGCGGAGCTGGACAGGGCGCTGTCCGGCGATCCGGCGCCCCTCTATGTCCACGCAGCGAGCGTCGGCGAGGCGAAAGCGGCGATCCGCCTGATCGAGGGACTCGAAGCCCTGGGGCATCCCGTGGTCGCGACGACCTCGACCGTCGGCGGCCGCGACGTGTTGCGCTGCGATCGGCCGCACGGGGATTCGCATCTCTTTCCCCTGGATCATCCCTGGGCGATCGAACGTCTGCTTCGGCGGGTGCGCCCCGCAATCTCGGTGCTGATCGAGACCGAGCTCTGGCCGAACTGGATCGCCGGATGTGCGCGGCACGACGTTCCGGTCGTCGTCGCCTCCGGCCGCCTCTCGGACCGGTCGTTTCCGCGCTACCGCCGCGTGCGGCGTCTGCTGCGGCCGACACTGTCTCGCGTCGAAGCCGTCGGCGCCCGGACGGAGCTTGATGCCGAGCGCTTCATCGAACTCGGGGTCCCCGAGTCGAGGGTCGCGGTGACCGGGGACCTCAAGCTCGATCCACCGCCGGATCAGCCCGCGCTCTCGATCGATCTGATCCGGGCCCTTGCGGACTGCCCCGTGGTGGTCGGGGGCAGTACGCACGAGGGGGAGGAGGGCGCGCTCCTGGAGGCGATGGAGGTGGCGGAGAAGGCCGGGCACGTCTTCGTTTTGGCGCTCGCGCCCCGTCATGTCGCGCGCTGCAGCGAAGTCGTGTCGCTTGCGAAGGACCGCCGCCGGCGCGTGGTCCGCCGCAGCGAACTCGAGGGGCGCCGTCTGGTCCCGGGCGAGGTGCTCGTCCTCGACACGATCGGGGAGCTGCCCGCGCTCTATGCGACCGCCTCGATTGCCTTCGTGGGCGGCACGCTGGCTCCGATCGGCGGCCACAATTTGGTCGAGCCGGTGCATGCCGGGTGCCCGGTGCTCTTCGGTCCGCGGGTCGAGAACGTGCGGAAGATCGTGGAGATCCTGGAACTCGGAGACGCCGGGCGTAAGGTGCAGAATCCGGCCGGTTTGGCCGCCGAGATCGTTGCGGCGTTCGATGACCTGGAGGCCTGTCGTGTCCGCGGCGAGATCGGGAGAGAGGCCCTCGAGGCCCATCGCGGGAGCGTCGAGGCCACGCGACAGCTGATCGAGGAGGTCCGAGCGCGACGTGCCGGCTCTGCCGACTGACGACGAAGCGAAGGGCGCGGTCGCCTCCGCAGCTCGGGCGATCCCCGCGCGAGCGATCTCGCTCGTGTGGTCGATGGCCGCCCGGGGGCATCGCGCTTTCGCGACCCGCAGCCGCCTCGTCCGGGGGCGTCCTGCCTGCGCGATCGTGAGCGTGGGGGGGCTGACCGTCGGCGGAGCCGGAAAGACGCCGACCGCCGCGGCGGTGGCGCGGGCACTCAAAGGGCGCGGGCTGCGGGTCGTGCTCGCGAGCCGAGGGTATGGCGGGTCGACGCGCGACCCGGTGACGGTGGTCTCCGATGGCCGCCACGTTCGGGGGCACGCCGAGAGGACGGGCGACGAGTCGCTGGTCCTCGCGGCCCATGCGCCGGGGGTCCCCGTGCTCGTGGGCCGCGATCGGGTCGTCGTGGGACACCGTGCAGTGTCGGGCTTCGACGCGGACGTCCTGGTCCTCGACGACGGCTTCCAGCATCATGGACTCGCGCGTGACTTCGATCTCGTCTGTCTCGACGGTGTCGAGGGGCTCGGCAACGGTCGAGTGGTGCCGGCCGGGCCGCTTCGCGAGCCGCGGGCTGCGCTGCGAGCGGCGGATGCACTGATCCTCGTCGACGGCGAGATCGGGGAGGGAGATCCCCGGGAAGACCTGGGACTCGCGAAGGTCGTCGCGGACGACGTCCCGATCTTTCGGGGGCGCCGCGCGCCGCAATCGCTCACGCCGCTCGGCGTCGGGGATGTCCAGGATCCTCGATCGATCGCGGGAGTGGAGGTGGGCCTCCTGGCCGGCATCGCGCGTCCTGCGTCCCTTCGCCGCAGTCTCGAGGCCCTCGGCGCGAGGGTCGTGGCGGAGCGGATCTTCCCTGATCACCACGCCTATGCCGATCGCGACTTCGACGCGGGCTTCGCTGGTGTGCATTGGATCACGACGGAGAAGGACGCGTACAAGATCCTGCCGCGTTGGCTCGAGGGGGAGCGCGTGTCTGTGCTGCGTATGACCCTCGAGTTCGAAGACGCCGAAGCGCTCGTCGATCGCATCGTGACAGCGATCTCGCCGTGGCTCGACCGCCGTGCTGGGCGCTCCGCCTGACGCGCGCCGACGCTGGGGCGACTGCGCCGCCCGCGCTGTCGGCTAGCCCGCGCCGCGGCAGAAGAACTCGGCGATTCGCCAGCCGAGGCGATGGCGCCTCATCCGCGCCTGCTCCCTCGGGAGCCGGCCAAGGAGGGCCCTCCGCAGCGCGCGGTCTCCCCCACAATAGGCCGAGAGAGCGGCGGCCTGGACTCGCGGCGTGAGCTGCCTGGCGTGGCCCGTCTTCTCGCAAGACCGGACGAGCCGCATCCACTCCCGCAGGCGGGCGGCCGCGGAGACCGAAGTGGAGCGCCGCGCTCGGTCGAAGTCGATCACCGTGCAGGTCGGCGGATCGCTCCGTGCGTCGACGAGCAGGTTGCGGATCTGGAGGTCGCCGTGGACGACGCCGGCGTCGTGCACACGGCGAAGCGCCCGCGCGATCGAAACGGCGAGGGTGACGCGCGTGCCCTCGTCGGGCGCACGAGCGAGCCACGCGGCGAGGTCGAGGGCCCCTTCCTGCTCGACCGTCGCGAACGAGGTCCGCCATCCGACTCCCTGACGCCAGGCGGCGGCGAAGACGGGGGCAGCGACCGGAACGCCTTCCGCGTGGAGCGCCTCGACCAGCGCGAGTTCGCGCAGAGGACGCGTCGGCGTGGCGTAGCGCGCCCCGAGGAGTGGCCCGAGCAGGCCTCCTCGTTGTCCCGGTCGCACGCGTACGGGCTGGCCCCATTCCCGCGGCGAGAGCAGGACGTTCGCCCTTCGTCCGCCGGCAACGGGCTCACCGCGGTCGAGGAGCGCTTCGGGGTCGCTTTCGAGCGAGCGGGCACCGGGGCAGGTGCGGAAGGCGTTCGCGATCGTGACGCGATGGGCTCGGGTCGGACGCGCCGAGGTCGGGGGCGCCGCGTCGGGCTTCACGACGGGATCCGATCCCGGCCACGGAGGATCAACGCGAGCGCGACGGCCGCGGCGACGATGTTCGGGAGCCAGAGCGCGATCGCGGGATCGAGTCGGTCGGAGAGCGCCAGGGACTCGGTGGCGGAGCCCAGACCGTAGTAGGCGAAGGCGGAGAGGAGCCCCAGGAAGAGCCCGAGATGGCGGCGCCGATGCTCGCTCGCCAGGGCGATGGGGACCCCGAGGCCGGCGAAGAGAAGCGGAGCGAAGGGCAGGGCGCGGCGGCGGTGGATCTCGAGGGCGTACTCGCGCGGGTCCTTCTCGTCGAGATCGAGGAGCGGGTCTCCCTGCTCCGCGCGTTCGAGCACCCTTTCCAGCTCGGGCACCGACATCTGCTTCGGTCGAACGGGACCGAGCTGACGTGAGAGGAGATGGCGCAGGTCGATCCGGTATGAGAAGGACTCGAAACGCATTCGCTCGTAGCGTTCGGGCGCGTCGGACTGGGGCTCCACGTGGATTTCGCCGTTCTCGAGTTCGATCTGCATCGCCCGCGTGGCCTCGTCGAAGGCCATTTGCCCGCGGGCGGCGAAGATCCGGAGGGCGACGTCCGGGCTCGACTGGTCGTAGATCATCACACCGCGCAGCGTGCCCTCGCGATCGCGGTCCTCGACGAAGATCGTCTGGGAGCCGGTGTGTCGGAACTTGCCGGCTTCGACCACGGCACCTCGGGCCGCCATCCGCTCGACGAGTTCGACGAGGTCGCGCCGGGCCTGGTGCTCGACGCTGCCGAGAAGCCACATCGAGAGGGCCGTGGCACCGAGGCCGAGAACGAGGAACGAAGAGAGGAAGGCGGTGGGGCCGAAGCCGCTGGCGCGGAACGCGAGCAGCTCGCCGTCGCTCGCGAGCCGACGGATCGCCAGCAGCATGCCGATCAGGAAGGCCAGGGGAATCGCGTAGGAGAGGGCGATCGGCAGGATGCACAGAAGGGCGGCTACGAAGTCCGCGCCGGTCATGCCGACCGTGACGAGCGTGTCGAGGCGACGCATCACGTTCTGCGTGAGCAGCACGAGGGTGATCACCACGAACGTCAGCGCGCAATAGAGCAGGGCCTCGCGCATCACGTAGACCGAAAGGGTGCGCGCGATTCGCATGCTCCTTATCGTATCGGGCGTGTCGGATCGGCGCCGCTCCGGCGCTGGGAGACCGACGCCGCGCGGCGTCGCCACGCCGTGGGACCTCTTCGATCGCCGACCGCGCCAGGTGCCTCGCGACTTCGCCCATGCCGAACCCGCCCCCTGCCGATCGCATCCTGATCCTCCGCCTCGGGGCGATGGGCGATGTGATTCGAACGCTGCCCTCGGTCGCCGCGCTGCGGGGGATCTATCCCGGCGCCCATCTCACCTGGTTGGTGGAGCCGGCCAGCGCCGGGGTGGTGGAGGCCTCGGGAATCGTGGACGAAGTCCTGGTCTTTCCGCGCCGCCTGCTCGTCGAGTCGCTCCGGGAGGGGGATCCGAGGGAGTTCGTTCGGCGTCTTCGCCGGTTCCTCCGTACCCTGCGAGACCGACGCTTCGAGATTTCGGTCGATTTTCACGGCCTGCTCAAGAGCGGCTGGCTCGCCTGGCTTTCCGGAGCGCCGATCCGCTTCGGCTACCCCCCGCCGATCGCGCGCGAGATGGCCTCGCTCTTCGCTAACCGGCAGGCGGCGCTCCATGATCCGGAGGCGTCGCGTTTCGCTCGGAACGCGTCCCTCGTCGAAGCCGTGCTCCCCGGCACGGGCGTGCCCGAGACGCCGCTCCTCAGGCCTTCGGCCCTCGCGCAGGCGCGGCTGACCGCCCGCCTGCGCGCCGCCGGCCGGGAGCGCGCTCAGGATTTCGTCCTGCTCCATCCTGGCAGCAGCGTTCGTGCCCTGCATAAGCGGTATCCCGCGCAGGGTTGGGCGGCGGTGGCACGAGGACTCGCCGCCGAAGGGCGGGAGGTCTGGATCGCGTGCGGCCCGAACCGACACGAGCGCAGCCTGACGGAGGACATCGTTCGGCGCGCGGGCGGGGACCTCGTGCTCGCCCCCGAGACGCGCTCCTTCGACGACCTGCTGGCGCTTCAGGCGCGGTCTTCGGTCTTCGTCGCCGCGGACTCGGGACCGCTCCATGCGGCATCCCTCGCCGGCGTCCCCGTCGTACAGCTGATCGGTCCGACTCATCCGCGCCAGAACGCCCCCTGGGCGGCGTCGCCGCATCGGCGGGTCCATGTGCCCGCGCCGTGCTCTCCCTGTCGAGGCGGCTGCGCGCGCCCGGTCTGCATGAGCTCGATTGCTCCCGCCTCGGTCGTGTCCGAAGTCGAGGCGCTCCTCGACGCGACGCCGGCTCTGTCGCGGGCTTCGAGCGAGTCCAGGGCGTGAACGGGATGCCGCACAGGGAACGGATCGTCGTACGCTGCCCGAACTGGCTGGGGGACGTCGTTATGACGACGCCGGCGTTACGGGCTCTGCGACGTGCGAAGCCGAAGGCGCGGATCGTCGCACTGCTCCCACCGCCCCTCGTGCCCCTCCTCGAAGGCAGCGAATGGGTGGACGAGGTCTGGCCGCTCGCGTCCCGCGGCGAGGGCGGCTTCCGGAATTGGTGGGGAGATCGAACGCGGATCGCGGCCGAGCGCTTCACGCTCGGATTGGCCATCCCCGAGTCCGTCTCCTCGGCGTGGCTCCTGCGCGCCGGCCGCGTGGGGCGGGTCGTCGGCTTCGCGCGGGACCCGTTCCGGCGCGCGTTGCTGCACGACGTGCTTCCGGCCCCGGAAAGCTGGGGGCGTCGAAGGCTCGTGTCGCGCGAGCGATTCGCGCTCAGACTGGTCGAGGCGGCGGTGCCGGAGGCGCGCAGCGTCGGCTCGCCAGATCTGCGGCTCACGCTCGGGGTGACGAACGAGGAGGAGGCGCGGCTCGATCAGGCGCTCCGTGACGAACACGCGGAGCGCTCCGGCTGGACGGAAACGCCCCCGGTCGTGATCGCGCCCGGGGCGAGCTTCGGCAGTGCCAAGTGCTGGCCCCCGGAGTCTTTCGCGGCTCTCGCGGATCGCGTCGCGGGCCGCGGTCACCCGGTGGTCCTGATCGGCGCGCCCGGGGAATCGGCGCGCGTGCAAACGGTGTCCGAGACGATGAAGGCTGAGGCGACGGTGCTCGACGGGGTGCTCGACCTCGGGGCGCTCAAGGTCCTGCTGCGCGGCGCGCGTGCGCTGGTTGCGAACGATGCCGGGGCACGGCACGTAGCCGCAGCGTTCGGGGTCCCCAGCGTGATCTTCTTCGGCCCGACGTCGGTCGCCAAGACCGCCGACAATCTCGATCGGATCGAAGTGCTCGAGACCGCCCACGATTGTCGGCCCTGTTATCGCCGGACCTGCCCGATCGATCACCGTTGTCTCCGCGGGATCCCGGTCGAGGTCGCCGAAGAGGCGACGGAACGCGCGCTCGGGGGGGGGGCGGTGTGAGCGGGCCCAGCCTCGATCTGTCGATCGTGATTCCGAGCTACGAGACGGAAGCGTTGCTTGCGCGCTGTCTCGAGGCCGTCGCAGGAGCCGCGCTCGCCTGTCCCGAGGTGCTGGCCGAGGTCCTCGTCGTCGACAACGGCTCTCGGGATGGCAGCGCGGACTACGCTCGCCGCGCCGGCGCGCGGGTCGTCGCCTTCGCCCGGAATCGTGGATTCGCGGCGGCGATCAACGCGGGCTTGCGCCTCGCGCGGGGGCGTCACGTGCTGCTGCTGAATAGCGACGTCGAGCTGACGGCGGAGGCCCTGAGCGCCGGATTGACCCTCCTCGACGCCGAGCCGCGGGTCGGTGTCGTCGGCCCGGCGCTCTCGCATCCGGATGGGAGGCCTCAGCGGTCGGTGCACGTACTTCCGGGCCTCGACAGCGAGCTTCTCGGCGAGGACCTCGTGCGGCACCTGCGCGGCGTGGAGCGCGATCACGAGGGCCCTCCCGTTGCCTGGCGCGAGGTCGAAGCAGTGCGCGGAGCGGCGTTCTTCGTGCGGGGGGCGATCCTTGAGAAGGTGGGAACGCTCGACGAGGGATTCTTCTTCTTCCTGGAGGAAACGGACTTCTGCGCGCGGGTCCGCGCCGCGGGGCATCGGGTCGCCTTCTTGCCGGGGGTCCCGGTCGGGCACGCACTGGGCGCCAGCAGCAAGGGGCGGGCGCCGGTCGCCACCCGGATCGAGTATCAGCGTGCACTCGACCGCGCGCTTCGTCGTCATCGCGGGACGCGTGTCGCGGCGCTGGTCCGGGGGATCCGATTCGCCCGCGCGGCGGGCGGAGTCTTGCTCGCGCTCGGCCTCGCGCCGGTGTCTGCCAGGGATCGTCGGCGTCTGCGAGAGCGGCTCGGGCTCATGCTGTGGCATCTTCGGGGGCGACCGCTCGAGCCCTCGCTGGCGCAGGCCCTCCTCGAGGCGCCATCTGGCGACGGTCTGCTCGACCGGCCGGGGCCGGGAGGAGTATGAGCGCGACCTTTTCCGCCGAAGTCGCCACGCTGGAGGCGGTCGTTGCCGGCTGGCAGGACCGACGCGTCCTCGTGGTGGGCGATCTGATGCTGGACGAGTACCGGAATGGCGTCGTCGAGCGGATGAGCCCGGAGGCGCCGGTTCCGATCGTGGACGTCTCCTCGCACCGGACCGCGCCGGGGGGCGCAGGGAACGTCGCACGCAACGTGGCCTCGCTCGGTGCCCTGTGCCGGCTGGTCGGGGTCGTCGGGCAGGATCCGGAGGGCGAGGCGTTGCGCGCGGGGCTCGCGGACGCGGCGATCGATGCGACGTCGGTCGAGGTACTCGAGCACCGGCCCACGACGCACAAGCTCCGGGTGGCCGCGGGCGACCGCCAGGTCGTTCGACTCGATCGGGAGACGACCCAGCCCCTCGCCGACGACGAGGCGGCGCGGCTGCGGGCCGCGTGTGTCGACGCGATCGGGGAGAGTGAGGTCGTCATCCTGCAGGACTACGGAAAGGGATTGCTCTCGGGGGGGATGGCTGAGTGGCTGGTTGCGCTCGCGCGCGACCGCGGTGTTCCCGTCGTCGCCGATCCGAAACAGGATCTCGCGCGTTTCCGCGGGGTGGATCTCGCGAAGCCGAATGCCGCCGAGGCGGAAACGCTTGGCGCGACTCTGGGGGCCGGCCCGGGGATCGATCGTGCGCTTCTCGAGAAGCTTCGCGAGACGATTGGGGGCGGCGAGATCGTGGTGACGCGGGGGAGCGGGGGCATGCGGGCTCTCGATGCCGCGGGGGCCCTGATCGACGTGCCGACAGAGGCCCGCGCCGTCTTCGATGTACAGGGCGCGGGGGATACGACGGTGGCGGCGCTGGCGCTCGCGCGGGTCGCAGGTGCGTCTCTCGCGGAGGCTTGTATCGTCGCGAACGCCGCCGCCTCGGTCGCCGTCACGAAGTTCGGGACCACGGCGGTCACCTCCGGAGAACTCCGCGCCCGCCTGTTGCGGGTGCTCGAAGCGGTCGTCGCAGGCCAAGAGGACGAGACAGGGTCGTGATCCACAGCATGACGGGATTCGGGCGCGCCACGCGCGAGCAGGGCGGCGTCGGCCTCGAGGTCGAAGCCCGCAGCGTCAATCATCGCCATCTCGATCTTCGGATCCGTTTGCCCCGCGCCCTCGCCGATCAGGAGACGGGGCTCAAGCAGCGTGTCGCGAGCCGGCTTTCCCGGGGCAAGGTCGACGTGACGGTGAACCTCGTGCTGGGGACCGCGACGCCGCGGCTCGAGATCGACGAAGCGATCGCGGCACAGTACGTCGAGGCCGCGGGACGGCTGCGCGCGGCCCATGCGCTCGGGGACGGGCTCGACGTCTCGTCGCTGCTCTCGCTTCCGGGCGTGACGAACCTCGTTGAAACGGAGGTCGATCCGGAGCAGCTCGTGGCGCCGCTCAAAGCCGCGATCGACGAAGCGGTCGGGGCGTTGATCGCGATGCGCGTCACCGAGGGCGAGTCCCTCGCAGCCGAATTCGAAGGCCGGCTCCAGACCGTTTCCGGATTGGCGGATGCGTTTGAGGCCCGGGCGAACGAGGTCGTCGAGGTCGCGAAGCAGCGGCTGCGAAAGCGCGCCGAACAGATCGAACGCGAGGNGGGNCTGATGGACGAGGCTCGTCTCCATCAGGAGATCGTNATCGCCGCCGACCGGCTCGACATCACCGANGAACTCGTGCGGCTGCGNAGCCACGTNGATCAGTTTCGCGAGACCCTCGCTGCCGCCGGCNCCGGNGAGCCCGTCGGTCGGCGTCTGGACTTCCTGCTGCAGGAGCTCGGTCGGGAGACCAACACCGTCGGCTCGAAGGCGAACGACGCGCCGTTGGCCCAGGACGTGGTCGAACTCAAGACTGAGCTAGAGCGGATCCGCGAGCAGGTCCAGAATGTCGAGTAGGACGAAGCGGTGAGCGCCGAGAAGCCGCCCCCGAAGAGCCGAGTCCCGGAGCCCGGGATCCGCGATCGCCACGCTGCCGCCGCGCCGACGATGGTGAACATCGGATACGGCAACCTCGTGACCGCAGCGCGGGTCATCGCCATCGTGTCCCCGAGCTCGTCGCCGATGCGGCGGCTGCGGGAAGAGGCGAGCCGGAATGGAAAGCTGCTCGATGCGACCGAGGGGCGCCGAACCCGATCGATCGTCGTGACGGACAGCGACCACGTGATCCTTTCCGCCATCACGCCCGAGACGATCGCGACCCGTCTCGCGCCAGATTTCGATGGAGAGTCGAACGAATGAGCGCGCTTGGGGAGAAGGGGCACGTCTTCGTCGTTGCCGCTCCGTCGGGCACGGGGAAGACGACGCTGTGTGCGCGTCTGCTCGAAGAAGATCCGGGCCTCACGCTCTCTGTTTCCCACACGACGCGGGATCCGCGGGAAGGCGAGGAGAACGGAGTCCACTACCACTTCGTCGACGAAGAGGCGTTTCTCGCGCTGGTCCGGGAAGACGGTTTCCTCGAACACGCGATGTACAACGGGAACAACTACGGCACGAGCTTCGCGGCGATCCGGGCGCCCCTCGGAAATGGGCGGGACGTGGTTCTCGAGATCGAAGTGCAGGGAGCGGAACAGGTTCGGGAGAGCATGGAAGAGGCGATCCTGATCTTCCTGCTGCCGCCGGACCTCGTGGTTCTCGAGGAGCGACTGCGGGGGCGCGCGACGGACAGTGACGCGGTCATCGCGAAGCGTCTCGCGATCGTGGATCGCGAGCTCGCGGCGGCGAGGTTCTTCGACTTCGCGGTGGTGAACGACGATCTCGAGATCGCCGTTCGTCAGGTGCTCGACGTGATCAACGCCATCCGGAACGGCGAGCGCGAGAAGGCGGAGTCGGAACATGGACGCGCGCAGGTCCTTGCGGCATGGGAGGCGTCGCAGCCGGGTCGATAGGCCCGCTGCAATTGCCGGGCGTCGGAGCGGCGGGTACCCTCCCAGTGGACCTTCTAGTGAGGTTGGTTGGCGCTAACGGCCTGGTTTCCCTCACAAAACCTGCGAAGTTCGGCGGTCCCGTCCGGGGCCGGCACTTCCCCGAGGCGAGCCCGCTCGCATGCTGCGCGTCAACGACATCGTCGATCAGATGCTCGAATACGCTCCGGAGACGGACATCGAGCGGCTTCAGCGGGCGTACGTCTTCACCGCCAAGGTGCACGACGGGCAGGAGCGGCTCTCGGGCGAGCCCTATCTGATCCACCCCCTCGAGGTCGCTGGCATCCTCCTCGATCTTCGCGTCGACGAGGACACTATCATCGCCGGCCTCCTCCACGACACCCTCGAGGACACGCTCACGACGCGTGAGGAGATCGAGCGGCTCTTCGGCGAACGCGTCGCCTTTCTGGTCGAGGGGCTGACGAAGATCGCTCGGATCGAGTTCCGCAGCGCTCGGGAACAGCAGGCGGAGAACTTCCGCAAGATGCTGATCGCGATGTCCGAGGACATCCGCATTCTGATGATCAAGCTCTCGGATCGCCTGCACAACATGCGGACGATCCAGTACATGAAGGAGTCGAGTCGCCGGCGCATCGCGCAGGAGACGATGGACATCTACGTCCCGCTCGCCCATCGGCTCGGCGTGTATTGGATGAAGCAGGAACTCGAGGACCACGCCTTTCGCTGCCTCGAGCCCGACGCGGCCTCGGAGCTCGAGGCTCAGCTCCACGTTTCGCGGGACGAGCGCGAGACCTACATCGAGAACGTGATCGGGGTGATCTCGGTCAAGCTCGCCGAAGTCGGGATCTCCGCGGAGGTCCTCGGTCGGGTGAAGGACATCTCTTCGATCTACGCGAAGATGAAGAGCCAGGATCTCGAGATCGAGCAGATCTACGACGCCATCGGGTTCCGGGTCGTCGTCGATCAGAAGATCGAGGATTGTTATGCGGTGCTCGGGCAGATCCACGCGATGTGGCCGCCGGTGCCGAACCGCTTCAAGGACTACATCGCCCTCCCCAAGGCGAACGGCTATCGCTCGCTCCATACCACGGTGATCGGCGAGTTCGGTGAGCGGATGGAGGTCCAGATCCGGACCCGGGAAATGCACCGCGACGCCGAACTGGGGATCGCGGCGCACTGGAAGTACAAGGAAGGGCGAATCGGGCCGGAGGGGGACGATTCCAAGTTCGATTGGCTGCGGCAGCTGATCGAGTGGCAGAAGGAACTCTCGGACCCGCACGAGTTCCTGGACGCGGTGAAGCTCGACCTCTTCCCGAATGAAGTCTTCGTATTCACGCCCACGGGTGAGGTGATCAACCTGATGGCCGGGGCGACGACGGTCGACTTCGCCTACGCGATCCACTCGGAAGTCGGGTCGCAGTGCGCGGGTGCGAAGGTGAACGGCCGGCTCGTGCCGCTCCGGACCCGACTCCGCGATGGGGATACCGTCGAGATCCAGACGCGCGCGAACCAGGTGCCGCGCAAGGATTGGCTGGAGTTCGCGGTCTCGAGCAAGGCGCGGAACCACATCCGCCACTCGATTCGACAGGCGGGCAAGGAGCGGGCGGTCAACCTGGGACGCGACATTCTGGTCCGCGAACTCAAGAAGGTCGACCTCACCCTCGCGCGCGTTCACGAGGACGGATCCCTCGATCGCTACGTCGAACACGAGTTCGGAGGGAAGTCGGTCGACGATCTCTTCGCGTCGGTCAGCTACGGGAAGGTCGCCGCGGGGGCCCTCGTCCGGAAACTCGCGGGGCAGGAGACCCCGGAGCCCGAGCTGGCCACCGCCAGCGCGGCGGCCAACGTCGTCCCGAAGCGGATCCGGCGGCTCTTCCAGCGCGAGGGCCGCGAGTCGGACTCCGGCATCCGCGTGTCCGGGACGGCGGACGTCATGGTCCGCTTCGCCGGATGCTGCGAACCGCTCCCCGGGGACGAGATCATCGGCTTCGTGACCCGCGGCCGCGGCGTCACGGTCCATACCCGTGGCTGTGTAAAGGTCTTCGCCCTCGACCCTGACCGCCGGATCGAAGTCGACTGGGACGAGGGCACGGACACCCGCCGCGCGATCGCCATCCGCGTGATGTGCCGCGACGAGCCCGGGATCCTGGCGAAGATCACGAACACGATCTCCGCTGCGGGGATCAATATCGGCTCCGCCCGCGTCTCGACGAACGAGACCGACGGAGCCGGAGGGTCCACCGGAGAGGGCGCGGAGCTCACCTTCGAGCTCTGGGTCCAGGACGTCGAGACCCTCGGCAACCTGATGCGGGAGATTCGCAAGGTGAAGGGCGTGCGGAGCGTGGAGCGCGTTCGCGGATAGACGCCGTCCCGAAGCCGCCCTTCAGGCCGCCTGGGCGCCGATCAGGTCGCGGTAGACGCCCGGGGTCGCGGCGAGTTCCTCGTGGGTGCCGTTCTGGACGATGCGTCCGGCGTCGAGGACGACGATCCGATCGGCGCGCCGGATCGTCGAGAGGCGGTGGGCGACGAGGAAGATCGTGCGTTCGCCGCGCAGGGACTCGATCGCTTCCTGGACCGCCGCTTCGGTTCGCGCGTCGAGGGCGCTGGTCGCCTCATCGAAGATCAGGATCGCCGGGTCCGCGAGGATCGCACGAGCGATCGTGAGCCGTTGGCGTTGGCCGCCTGAGAGGCGGAGGCCGAACTCGCCCACCGTCGTGTCATACCCGTCGGGCAGTTCCTGAACGAACTCGTGGGCCGAGGCGGCCCGGGCCGCGGCACGAATCTCGTCGTCGGAAGCGTCCCGTCGGCCGTAGCGGATGTTTTCCGCGACCGATAGGTCGAAGAGGAAGGGCTCCTGGGTCACGACCGCGACCTGATCGAGGAAGGAGCGTCGGGCGTAGTCGCGAAGGTCGATGCCGTCGATTTCGATCGCGCCACGGGTCGGGTCGTGGAACCGCAGCGCGAGATCCATCAGGGTCGACTTGCCCGTGCCGGTCCGGCCGACGAACGCGACGACTTCGCCGGGAGCGATCTCGAGATCGATTCCCTGGAGGATCGGGGCACCGCCGTAGTCGAAGTGAACGTCGCGGAAGGCGAGCCGATGTCCCAGGCGTTCCATGACGCGCGCGCCGGGGCGATCTGCCGGCTCGTCCTCGAGGTCGATGATCTGGAAGACGCGCCGGGCGCCTGCGCTCGCTTCGATGATCTTCGGATAGTGCTGGATCAGCGTCTTGAGCGGCTTGTAGATGATCCCGAGGCAGGCGCCGAACTGCATGAGTACG
>PAQX01000035.1 GCA_002709835.1 Deltaproteobacteria bacterium | reverse complement strand
GGTGCGCCGCGTGTTCGACCGCGGCGGAAGTCGTCGCCTCCGACGCGCCATAGACGTCGCGAAGCGCTGTCAGCAGCCTCGCCGTCGTCTCGGGCACGGCATGGACGAGCACTTCCTGCAGCACGTGGGTCGCGTAACGCACCTCGTCGAGGGGCGTGGGCTTGCGTGTCCGCAGCGTCGTCGAGAGCCAGAGGCCGGTGATCTCGCCGAGCACCTCCTCTTCGATCGCGGCCTGCTCCGACCCCTTGCTGGCCTCGCGTCGCGTGAGCAGCCCGTCGATCCGATCGAGCGTCTCACGGAGCGACCAGCGAAGCGCCTCGGTCGGATGCGCGGTCAGGACGATCGTCGCGCGCAGATCCCCGATCCGATCCGCGATGGCCTGAGCGTCGAGCCCGGCCTTGCGCGTGCGTTCGAACAACGAATGGAAAGCGTCGCTCTCCTTGGCGCTCCGGAGCGCCGCGGCGTGGCGCTCCTCCGCCAGGTTGAGGAGCCAGAAAAGGAGGGTGAATGCGCGCGCGACTTCCCGAAGCTCGGACGCGCGCATGTCGCGTAGCTTGCGAAGCAGCTTCTTCTCGTCTGCGCTCGCATAACGTTCGCGCAATCGTTCGGTCAGCGCGCGGATCTCGGCGATCCGCTTCGCGAAAGCGGGGCCGTCCTGCTCGGTGATCACCTTCTCATGGGCATCGAGCAGGAATTCGAGCAGGTCGCGGTGGAATCGCTCTACGCGCGCGGCGGACGGCATCAGCGATAGGATAGACCCGCCGCGCCCTTCCGTCGCTCCCATACGCCGGTCAGTGAGACGCTCTTCGGAGGGCCTCCGTCGCCTCCTCGAAATCGGGCGGCGGAGCAACGGCCACGTCGATCTCCTCGAAGCGAAGGCTCCCCGCGTGCAGCATCGGTCGAGGCGCGAAGTCCGGCGTCGGTCCGCCGTACTCGGCGTCCCCGATCAGCGGGTGGCCGACGTGACCCATCGAAGCGCGGATCTGATGAAGGAAGCCCGTCTCGAGTCGGACCTCGACGAGGGTCGCGTCCTCGAAGACCTCGATCGGCGTCACCCGCTGCCGGGTCGGCCGGCCATCGTCGCGAACCGCGACGTGGGCAGGCTGATGACGCGTGATCGCGAGGGACAGGTCCACACGGGCCCGCTCCTCGAAACGACCCGCGACCAGCGCGCGATATCGCTTGTCGAGGCGATGGGCGCTGAAGGCGCCACGCAATCGGCGCCAGCTCTCCTCCTCGGTCGCGAAGAGCAGCGCGCCCGTGGTCCCGACGTCGAGGCGATGAACGACGCCGGAGCGCAAGCCGGCCTCGCCCACCCCGACGATCCGGGGAACCCGCGCGACGAGGGCATTCAGGACCGTGTCGTCCTGGTCCGGCCGCAGCGGATGGACCCCACAGCCAGCCGGCTTGTCGACGCAGACCCACCCCTCGCCCTCGGCGACGATCTCCAGAGAGAGGTCCGGACGCGCGGTCGGCACCTCGGTGCCCGCCTCGAGGGCGCCGTCGACCGCGTATTGCTCCCCCGCCGCGACGGCCCGGGACTTGTCCGAGAGCTGAAGAGGCTGCCCACCGACGGAGATTCGGCCGACTTCGAGGAGGTGCCGTACGCGGGCGCGGGAGATCCCCAGATGGTCCGCGAGCGCTCGGTCGAGGCGCCCCCCGGCGTCGGCGTCCAGGATCTCGACGTTGTGGGCTTCTTCGTCCGGGGCTTCCGGGGGCACAGGCAGCGCTTCCTCGCAGTTCGGGCCACCCCCGGAGGTGGGGGCGGCGCCGTCGGCTCGCCGGTGCGCAATCCACCGGCAATGCGGGCGCCGACCTTAGCAGGAGGCGCCCACAGCGCCCGACGCCCCCTCCCCGGTCGCGAGCACCCGGGCCGCGGGGTAATCTCCCGCCTCCGCCGTACTCCCCCCATTGACCGGCCGGCCCCTCCCGAGGGCGACGCCCCTCGGCCCGAGACGACCCGATCCCCATGCCCGCCGCCAGCAGAAATTCGAGCGCCCCCCGTGGAGCGGAATCCAACCGCCACATCGCGGTCATGGACACGACCCTCCGCGACGGGGAACAGACGCCGAACGTCTCCTATACCCCCGCCGAAAAGCTCCAGCTCGCGCGGATGCTCCTGGTCGACCTCGACGTCGACCGGATCGAGATGGCGTCGACCCGCGTCTCGGCGGGCGAGATGGCAGGAGCCCAGGCGATCACGAAGTGGGCCCGCAAGGCGCGCGTCATCCAGCGCGTCGAGATGCTCGGCTACACCGACGGCAAGAAGAGCGTCGACTGGATCTGCGAGGCCGGCGGCAAGGTCCTGAACCTGCTGACGAAGGGCTCCGAGAAGCACTGCATCGAACAGCTCGGACTCACCCCGGAACAACACCGAGACAAGATCACCGAGACCGTTCGGTACGCCCGCCGGAAGCGACTGACGGTGAACGTCTACCTCGAAGACTGGTCGAGCGGCGTACGCGACAGCTTTGACTACGTCTTCGGCATGGTGGAGGCCCTGCGGGACCTCCGCGTCGCCCGGGTCTACCTCGCGGATACGCTGGGCCAGTTCTCGCCCGAGGACGTGGCCCGCTACGTCGGTCTCATGACGGCGACCTGGCCCGCGGTCGATTTCGAATATCACGGCCATAACGATTATGGCCTCGCGACCGCGAATTGCCTCGCGGCGATCCAGGCCGGCGCCCGCGGTGTCCACACCAGCGTGAACGGCATGGGTGAACGCGCAGGCAACACCTCTCTCGCCGAAGTCGTGGCGGCGATCCACGATCACTCGGACGCGAGGACGGCGATCCGCGAGGACCGGCTGACCGCCCTCGCGAGCATGGTCGAGACCTTTTCCGGCAAAGAGCTGGCCGCGAATACCCCCATCGTCGGCCGCGACGTCTACACCCAGACCGCGGGCATCCACGCCGATGGCGACGCCAAGGGCGACCTCTACGGCACCAAGCTCGCCCCCGCCCGCTTTGGCGGCGCTCGGCGCTACGCCCTCGGCAAGCTGTCGGGCAAGGCCTCCCTGGATCAGAACCTCGTCGAGCTCGGGATCGAGATCACCGACGCCGAGCGCGACCTCGTTCTCGAACGGATCATCGACCTCGGCGACAAGAAGCACATCGTCTCGAAAGACGACCTCCCCTATCTCCTAGCAGACGTCCTCAAGACCCCGGAAGACCAGCTCGTCAAGATCGAGAGCTACCGTGTCGACGTGGCGAGCGGGGAGCCGCCCCAGGCTCAGGTCGCCCTCGCCTATCGCGGGCGGGTCGAGAAGGCCGAATCGAGCGGCGATGGCGGCTACGACGCGTTCATGAACGCGCTCAAGAAAGCGGCAAAGCAGCACGGGATCGACGTTCCGATCCTGGCGGACTACCGCGTACGCATTCCTCCGGGCGGGCGCACCAGCTCGCTCGTCGAGACGACGATCACATGGCGCAAGGACGCGGGAGGCAACGGCCGCCGCAAGCAGGGCGAGACCTTCACGACGCTTGGCGTCGACTCGGACCAGCTCGCCGCCGCCGTGATCGCGACGGAGAAGATGCTGAACGCCGTCGTCACGCGGCGGAACGGCAAGCCGAAGGCGAAGAAGAGCGCCAAGCGCGCCACGCCGCGGCGAAGAGCGAGCGATTGATTCGCGGCCGCCGCGGGTGGGGGCTCGCGGTTCTCTTCGCGGTTCTTCTCACCGCGGGCTGCGAGACGTTTTCCGCGCGTCGCGCCGAGTCCCTTTACGGCCCGAGCGAAGGCATCCTGGAGACCGTCGCCGTCCTGCGCCGGCACGTCCCTGACGACACGTATCGCTTCCCCCCGGCCAGCGATTTCAGCGGACGCAACGTCTACCGCGCGACGCTGCTTCGCCTGGAGAGTCTCGAACGGGCAGAAGCCGAAGCGCTTCGCACGGGGTACATGGACGCAGTCGTGCTCTTCGCGAAGGCGCGCGCGCTTGAGCGCCTGCGTGGCTACGACCTCGCCGCGCAGCACTACCGCGAGAGCGCCCGGCTCTCGAACGCGCTCCGGGACGAGGCGCTCTCCAGCGCCGCGATCTGCGACCGACTCGCCGACGCCGTCGCGATCGGTTTCGACCTGCGGGACCCCCTCGCGGAAGCCAGCGGGCCGCTCCCGCTCGATGCAACGGGAATTCGCGCCGACCTCGACGAGCGGGTCGCGCAGCTTACGCTGCTCGAAAGCGAGCTGGAGGGCTCCCACTATCGATGGATCGCCCAGGAGGAGATCGAGCGAGCGGACCGCGCCCGCGCGGCGTATTTCGTCGCGACCCGGAACGTGCATCCCGACGGCACCCTCGTCGCGCTCCAGGAACTCCAACGTGTCGCGGCGAGACACGGCGCGAGCAAGCTTCGACTCCGCCACCTCCTCGACCTCGCCGAGTTCTACGTCGTGCTCGCTCGCGAGTACGTCGCCGCGATCCCTCCGGCGAGTCTCGACTTCGATCCCGCGCGCTTCGCCGAGATCTCCGACGCGGCGATCCGACTCTTCGAGCTCGTCGGCAGCCACGATGGACGCCCGGAGAAGCTCGAAGCGACCCGTCAACTCGAAGCCTTTCTGGCCCTCGGGCTCGGAATCGATGCCGATCGTGTCGAGCGTTAGGCGGATCGGCGCGGACCCCCGACTCTGGATCGTGCTAGGCGCGCTCCTGCTCTTCGCCTCGGCGGGTTGCGCGTCGAAGACGGCGATCTTGCACGAAGATCTGCTGGAGCCGCTGGCGACGCCGCGGCCTTGGATTCCGGCGCCGGAGGACCTCGCCGCCGCCCGCCTCGCACGGACCGCCCTGGTCGCCACCCCGACGGTCGACGGGCAAGCCGACCCGGACGTGGTCGAGGCGCTCGAGGCCCTCCGCGTGATCGAAGTCTCGCAGGAGGCGACGCAGCAGCCGAACCTCGTGCCCCTCGCGATTGATCTGCGGGATGCGACCCTCGACGACCCGATCGCCGATCGGGAGGGCGCGCGCGCCCTGGCGAGACGGCGGAACCTCGATCCGCGGCTCGAATCACGACTCGACCGACAGATCCGAGACGATCCCCTCGCGCTCGCCGGTCGCCGCGAGTTCGAAGGCTGGCATCGCCTCTGGGCGCGCACGTTCAATGCCGTCGTCGAGCCGATCGGAAGCTCGGCGATCACCGGGTTCATTCTGGCCCCGTACCAGCTCGCCAACAGCCTGATCCACTACCTCGCCGGCTTCTCGAACAGCGAACCGCTCTCCTTCACCGACCGCCAGGCGCTTGCGCTCCGCCAGGAGTTCTTCGCGCGCCACCCCGAAAGCCCGATCCGCGGCGACGTCGAGAGGAAGATCCGCCGCGACGAACCGAAGCTGGCAAAGACCCTTGCGAAACGAAGGCTCCGCGCGAGCGAACGCGCCCGAGGCGAAGGACAGACGGAACTCGCCCTCCACCATGCCGAAGCGGCGCTGACGATCCTCGAAGCCCTGCCCGAGGCGAACGCCTCGACCCGGCGCGCAGCCGCGCGCGCCAAAGTCGAGGCCCGGGCCGCGCGGGACGCGGCGCAAGCACGTTCCCTCGAAGCCATCGGGGCGCTCCCCACGCCTACCGCCCTCGTTTTCAGCGAGTACGCCCTCGCCGCCACGCTCCTCCTCGAAACCCGGATCACCCCCGAGCAGCTCGCCATGCCGGTCGCCGCCTACCGCGAAGCGGCGATCGACGAGACCCTCGCGGCGCACGCCGATGCCCGGCTCGCTTTCCTGGGCGCCCTCGCGGAACACGAAGCCCTCCGGGAGGCCCGCGCCCGGGAGCGACTCGACCGCGCAGCGAACGGTGACGGGACGGATGACACGATGGTGCGCCACGCCCAGGCGCTCCTCGAGGACGAATGGCAGAACCCGTACGGCGCCTTCGAGCGACTCCGAAGCAAGGCGAACCGCGAAGAGCTCGCCTGGCGACTGGCCGGGGAGTTCGTGCGCCGCCCTCGATACCCGAACCTCCCGGCGCCGGTCGCCTATTTGATCGATGCGCCGACGATCGCGATGACGATCGTGCTCGCTCCGCTGCGCGCGATCCTCTCGCCCTTCACCGGAGGCACGCCGGATTTCCGCCGCGCACCGGCCCTCGCCGGCTATCGCTACCTCGTCCGCTACCCCGATGGCGAAGAACAGCGCGCGGTTCTCGACTGGCTTTACGACTATGAACGGGGCCAGGAACGCTGGGGGCGGGCGCTCCGGCTCGCCGACTGGATGCCCGAGTTCGACCCCGCTGAACGCGCCGAACTCCTCGAGAAGACCGCAGAGGAGCGCCTCGCCCTCGTCGACGGCATCGAACAGTACGGAACCCGTTCGTCCCTGCTCCGGGGTGTCGCTCGAGAGTTTCCGGACAGCGAAGGGGGCAGGGCCGCCGGCCTCCAGGCGCGCAGCGAGCGAGAAGAGGCCAGCCCGCAGTTCATTCGCCTCACCCGCGGCTTCCTCCTCGAGAATCCCGAGGTGGCGAGCCACGACGGCGTCGGTCTCAACCCGCTCCTTCTGAACGAGGATCCCCGAGACGGCGAGCTCCACCCTGAAGGCATCGTTCTTCGGGGCGGTCGCGTCCTCGAAATCCGTCTCGTAGCGGACGGCGCCGACGAGAAGGCCCCCTACACATCGCGCTACGTCGAGCTCTCGGACAAACGGCTGCGGCAGCTGACCGCGAGCCTCGAGGAAGCGGTCCAACGAAACAGCCTGATCGATGCGGACTACCGCTTCGATGCGGACCCGAACCGCGATACCTATCTCGAACGCGCGAACCTCGGCCTGACCGACGAACCCGACCTACGAGCGGCCGCACAGTCGTCCTTCGTCTACCAGAGTCTTCGCGAGCGATACGGTGCGGTGCGGGGTCGGGAGTCTCTCCTCCCCTTCGATCTCGTCTTCCGCGGAAGCCTCGGAGACTTCAGCCTCGGCGCGTTTCCGCGCTGGCGCCCTCCGCGAGAAACACCGGACGCCTATCTCTATCGATAGGCGCGGCGGGATCGCCGGCCGCAGGACCTAACGCGGCCGGCTCGCCTCTTCGAGCAGCTCGATCGGGTGGAAGACCGGCACGTCGAGTCCAGCTTCGGTCAGGCCCGCCGAAATCTGCATCGCGCAGCCGGGATTCGCCGTCGAGACGATCTCGGGCTTCGCCGCGACGAGGGCCTCGACCTTCGGCGAAAGCACCCGCTTGGACATCTCGGGCTGGGTCAGATTGTAGATCCCCGCGGCCCCGCAGCATGCTTCCGGATTCGCATGAGGGACGAGCTCGAGCTCGGGGATCTTCTCGAAGAGTCTTCGCGGTCCGGCGGCGATCCCCTGCGCGTGGATCAAGTGGCACGGGTCGTCGTAGCAGACCCGCTTCGCAACAGGCGAGAACGTGAGCTCTGCGTCCACTTCATCGAGGAACTCGAGGATGTCGCGTACCCCGCTGGCCATCTCGGCCCCGTCGTCGCCGATCCAGTGCTCGGCTTCTCGCATCGACGCGCTACAACCGGCACTCGTCACGATGATCGCGTCGAGGTCACCACCGCCGAAGATGGAGACGTTCGTCCGCGCGAGGTCGCGGGCGAAGTCGAGGTCCCCACTGTGGGCCTGGAGGGCGCCGCAACACCCCTGCGTCTCGGGGATGACCACCTCGTAGCCTGCGCGCGAGAGCACCAGCCGGGCGGCATCGTTCACCCGCCCGAAGAACTCGGGCATGATGCACCCCTCGAAGAGCGCGACGCGCCCGCGACGCTCGCCTTCCGCAGGCGTGAACGCCGGCAGCCGCTTCCGCTCCGCGGCCGGCGGGATCGTCGGCAGGAGCGACACCATGCCGGCGAGGCGGGCGGGCAGGATCTTCGCCGCGAGCCGGTCGAGACCGAGCTTCTGAACGAGAGACAGCAAGGACACCATCGCCGCGAGGCGCCCCGCCTTCGGAACGATCTGCCGGAGCGCGAAACGTTCGATCCGGACGGCGAGCCCCGGGGAGGACGTCTGCCCGGAACCCGTCTCGAACTGGCCGCTCCGAATCGCGTCCCGCGTGTGTTCCAACATCTCCCCGTAACGTACGCCCGACGGACACGCGGTCTCACAGGAGCGGCAGCCGAGGCAGAGGAAGGCTTCCTCTTCGAGCAGCTGAGGATCCTTCAGTCGCCCTTCCGCGAGCCCGCGCATCAGGTAGACGCGACCGCGGGGGGACGACGTTTCGCGACCCGTCGCCCGGTAGGTCGGACAGCTCGTGAGGCAGAGGCCGCAGTGGACGCAATCCAGGGTGTCTCCGTAGACGGAGCCATCGAGCAGAGCCGCGAGCGCCGGAGCGCCGGCTTCGTTTTCGGTGGATCCGCTGCTCATACGCCTCTCCCGACCGGCCCCCGCGCAACGAAGCGACCCGGGTTGAGGATCCCGTTAGGATCGAAGCGCCGGGAGAGCGATTGAATGATCGGTCCGCCCCCGCCGACATCACCGAACACGTCGACCTCGGGTCTCCACCCGTTCGGCAGCCGTTCGAACGCCGCGAAGCCACCGAGCCGAACCGCGGTCTCGCGCAGGTCGAGCAGGGTCTCGACGGACGGCAGGGCGCCATGGGCCCGGACGAGCCCCTGACCCGGCTCGGCGGAGACCGAGAGCCCGACGGCGAGCGTGGCCGATAGGAACTCGTAGGTATTCGTCCCGAGGACCCGTGCGCGGATCTCGATCTCGTCGGCCGACCCGATCGCGCGATCCCGCTCCGCGTCGACCGCCGTTCCGTCCGCGCCCTCGAAGCTGGCGACCTCGCGGTAGGCAGCAAGGTCGGATGCGACCCCGGCTTCGCTTCCGCCGAGTTCGACCAGGACCCTTGCTCCCGCGCATCGATCCGCCACCGCGCGCCAGATCACCGCGCGCACGCTCGGTCGTTCGCCGAGCTTGCGGAGGGCTTCGAACGCCGCGGCTTCGTTCGCAATCTCGGCTTCGAAGCTTCGCAGGACCGGAGGCGTCGGCCGCAGGCGGAGCCAGGCCCCGGTCACGATCGCAATCGTGCCGAAGGAGCCGCAGTAGAGCTTCGCGAGATCGTACCCGGTCACGTTCTTCACGACGCGTCCACCGCACTTCGTCGCGACGCCGTCCGCCCCCACCACCTCGAGGCCGAGGAGCGCGTCCTTGACGGTACCGAACGCGTGGGCGCGCGGACCGGTGGCAGCGGTCGCGACCGTGCCCCCGACAGTCGAGGTCGTACCGGGCGTATCGAGCGGAAGCTCCCAGCCTTCCGCGGCGACGGTCTCCCGGATCTGCTGGATCGGAGTGCCCGCACCGGCGTGGAGCACACCTTCATCGGGGTCGAATTCGTCGATGCCGACCAACCCGGCGAGCGAGACGCCCAACACGAGCGGGGCAGCGGGATTCGCGAGATGGAGTCGCGTCCGGCCGCCCAGGAAGAGCAGACCCGCGCGGTCTTCGGAAGCCGCGGCGACCAGCCCTCCGAGCGCCTCGACGTCTTCAGGCGTGGCGACCCGCTCGACGCCGCCGCCCGGAACGGAAACCCGCTCCTCTCGAACGGCCGGGCCAAGCGACTCAATGGCAGCGCCCATCAGATCGGCACCTCGTCGTAGCCGCGCGCTTTGGGATTGGATTCGACGCAGAATCGCGTCGTCGGAATCTGCTTCCCCGGATTGCAGACGCCGTCCGGGTTGAAGGTCTCGCGAAGGCGATACATCGGCTCGAGGTCGTGGGGTTCGAATACGAGATGCATGTAGTCGCGCTTCTCGACGCCGACGCCGTGCTCGCCGGTGATCACGCCGCCGGCCTCGGTGCACGCGGTCAGGATTTCCTCGCCGGCCGCGATCACGCGCTCCAGCTCATCGGGATCGCGGCGGTCGAAACAGATGTTCGGATGGAGGTTGCCGTCGCCGGCGTGGAAGACGTTCGCGAGCTTGAGACGATGGCGATCACAGATCTCGCCCACCTTCGCCAGGATCTCCGGCAGCTTCACCCTCGGCACGACCGCGTCATGCACGTAGAGGTCCGGAGCGAGGCGTCCCATCGCGCCGAAGGCCCCCTTCCGCGCTCGCCAGAACTTGAGTCGCTCCTCTTCGTTCTGCGCGACCTGGATCGTCTGACATCCTTCGGCTTCGCAGGCCTCGCGAATCGCGGCGATCTCGCCCTCCATGCAGACCTTCGAGCCATCGAGCTCCACGATCAGCACGGCCCCGGCGTTCGTCGGCAGCCCGGCGGCGTAGACGCTCGCTTCGACCGCCTCGATCGTACGCTTGTCGACGATCTCCATCGCCGCCGGCACCACGCCGGAGCGGATCACCCGCCCGACCGCGCGGCATGCCGCCACGACGTCGTCGAAAATCGCGAGCAGCGTCTCGATCGCTTCGGGGATCGGCTCGAGATTCACCGTGATCTCAGTGACGATGCCGAGAGTTCCTTCGCTTCCGACGAACGCGCCCACGAGATCGGGCCCCGGGCTCTCACCGGTCCGGTTGCCGAGGCGCGTGATGGTTCCGTCCGGCAGCACGACCTCGAGCGAGAGGATGTGGTTGGTCGTCGTTCCGTACTTGAGGGTATGCGGCCCCCCCGAGTTCTCGGCCACGTTGCCGCCAATCGTACAGGCCTGCTGGCTCGACGGATCCGGCGCGTAGAAGAGTCCGAGATGCTTGATCGCGGTCGAGAGTTCGGCGTTCACGACCCCGGGCTGGACGACGGCGGTTCGGTTCGCTTCGTCGACCTCGAGGATCCGGTTCATGCGCGAGCACTCGATCAGGACCGAGCCCGGCGTGGCATGCGCGCCGCCAGAGAGCCCGGTCCCGGCACCCCGCGGAACGAAATGGACACCCGCCTCACGGCATGCGAGCACGATCCGAGCGACCTCTTCCGTCGTCTCGGGAAGCAGAACCGCGAGCGGACGATGCGGATCGAGGGTCAGCCCGTCGCACTCGTAGGCGAAGAGCTCCCCTTCCCGCGCCAGACAGTTCTCATCTCCCACGATCCGGCGCAGGCGTTCGATCAGACCCGGCGGCGCGACGGTCGGTCGCGGGGCCTCGGCGGGCGGAGCGTTGTGAGTCGGGGCAGCAGACACGGATCAGGGATCTTTTCAGGCCAGCCCGAGCCGTTCGAGGTCATCCTCGTCGAGCCCCAGATAATGGCCGACCTCGTGACGCACGGTGATCTGGATCTGGTCGATCAGGTCCTCTTCGTCCCGACAGATCTTCTCGAGGTTCTTCTTGAAGAGCAGGATCCGGTCGAGATCGAGAGGCTGGTCGGTCATCAGCGCCTCGGTCCGCGGGATTCCCATGAAGAGGCCGAGCGTCTGCGGCGAGATCCGTTCGTCGCGCACGAGCTCGAGCGTCGGGAAGTCTTCGATCACCACGCTCACCCCCTCAATCCGCTCGCGGATCGAGCGAGGCAGATTCCCAAAGGCTTCGTCGACCGCGCGTCGGAACCCTTCCTCGCTGATCTCGATCGGCAGCGGAAACTGCTGGGGCTCGAGGTCATTCGCGCGGGCGAAGGCCTGGGCCGCACCCTCGAGCCCGAGGGCCGGGGATCCCGCCTCCTCGCCCTCGTCTTCGAGTCGTTCGAGAACCAGACCGAGGTGATAAAGGGTATGCGCGGCCTCGGGGTCGATCGCGACGCCGCGCTCCAACACCCGTCGTGCTTCGTTGTACTGACCGAGCTCGAAGAGAACCTGACCCTCGAACGCGCAGTAGAGACCGAGCTCTCCCCCCGCCTTCGTCGCGCGGCGAACCAAAAAGAGCGCGCCTTCGAGATCGTCCTGGTAGAAGAGGGCTTTGCTCTTCAGGTAGTAGACCTCGGCCTGCAGGACGCGGTCGGGTCGGGGCAGCTTCGGACGACCGGACAGGAGTTCGTCGGCCAGTCGCACCGCAGTCCCGAACTCACCGAGTTCCTCGATCAGGAGCTCGATCCGATTCAGGTGGGCGGCGGTGAACTTCCCGTCGGCGATCGTCGCGCGATCGAACTGGATCAGGGCCTCGTCGATCCGCCCATCGTCCCAGAGGATCTCGCCGCGCCCGTTGTGGGCCTCCGCGCCATCGGGGTGGACGCGCAGGGCCTCGTCGAGCCAGGCGAGCGCCTCCTCGATCCGGCCTCCATGGGAGGCCTCCATTGCCTGATCCAGGCAGTCCCAGTAGCGGTCCTTGTCCTTGCGCATGGCTCTGGTCGGGACGATCCCTAAGTCTGGACGTGCGAAACGGGACGGGGGACGGGCGCTGCGCGGCTCCCCGATGGGATCGCGCGGTTGCCGGCCCCCACGCTCGCCGCAGAAGATTCTTTCACGGCCCCAATGGCCGCGAGCCCCAGCGTAGCGTAGCGATGGGGCGGCTCGATCCGCCGGACCCGGCGTTCATGGGACCCAGGCAGCACATGTCGGGGGAGAGAGCGCCCCGGCCCACAAGCTAGATTCCGCGGTTCGGGGGAGGAAGAGAGTGCAGAACCAGCGTAGGAACCGCCGTCGACGGGGCATCGCGACCACGACGGCCCTCGCCACGATGATTCTCGTCGGCTGCGCGTCCCCTCCGACGGGCCCTCCCTTCGCGGCGGCGCCGGCCCCTGCGCCAGATCGCGCACGGCTCTACGTGTACCGGATGGACCCCCGCGCCTCGGTCTCCCCCGTGCGCCTCCAGGTCGACGGCCAACCCGTCGGCACACTGGCCGACGGCGAATATGCGGCGATCGAGCTCACCCCGGGCGTCCATCGGCTCGAAGCCGGGGTGCGGAGCGTGACCTTCGTCGCGTGGGGCTGGAACGACCTCCGGCTCCACATCGCCCCCGGAGAGACCGCCTATCTCAAGGTCTCCGTCCGCCTTACGGAACGCGCCCAGCCCGCCGGGCGAGCCCTCGACATCGCCGGACGACCCGGCGGCGCCGTCAGCGAGAACGTCTACATACAGCCGCTCGGCGAGGCCGAAGCCCTCCGAGACCTCGCCGACACGACTCGTTTCGAGCCTCTCCCCGAGGCCCTCCCCGCGCGAGAACCCTGAGCGGGATCGGCAACTTAAGCGACATTCGACCGGAATCATTGTGGTTTCGAGGCAAGGTGATAGGATCGACGGCGGGGTCGCTATCGGCCGCAACCAAGAGCGGCCCCATTCTCCCTTGAGCATCCGTGCGGGACCTAGACAGAACGCACACTGGCTAGTCCCAAGAGCCCGTCGCCCAGCGACGGGCTCTTTCTTTTTGGGGCCGGGGGGGCGCTTCGGCTGATCGCGACGGGGGTGCTCGTTGGGCGGTGGCGCCTATTGTCGGGCGGCGCGCTTCATGCGGGGGCTTCCTCGGCGTTCTGGGCGGCGCGCTTCATGCGGGGGCTTCCTCAGCCTTATGGGCGGCGCGCTTCGGCATGCGGCTGGATCGCGGGGCGACACTCTGGTGTGTGCGCCGCGGAGAGAATGGTGGGCCCGCCTGGACTTGAACCAGGGACCATTCGGTTATGAGCCGATTGCTCTGACCACTGAGCTACAGGCCCTCGCAGGGGAGTCTACCGCGTCTGAGCGCGGAGCCACGCGGGATTGTCGGGCGGGCGGAACGTGCGAACATCGGCGCCATGGCAAACGATGGAAGCGGACATTTCGTAGCAGTGATCGGGGGCGCGACGGCAGGAGCCGAGGTCGCCAGCCGACTCGCAGACAAGGGCGTCAACGTCTTCGTATTCGAGCAGAACGCGCGGCCTTACGGAAAGATCGAGGACGGTCTTCCCCGGTGGCACGTCGCTCTGCGCAACAAGGAGTACGGCGTCATCGACGAGAAGCTCCAGAAGGAAGGCGTCACCTTCGTACCGAGCACGAAGATCGGCGAGGACGTCGACTTCAAGGAACTCGTCGAGGACTGGGGATTCTCCGCGGTCGTGCTCGCGAACGGCGCGTGGCGGGACCGACCCGTTCCCGTCGACGGGGCGGAAGAATACGTCGGCAACGGCCTCGTCTATCAGAATCCCTTCGTGATCGCGTTCAACCATCACGAAAAGGGCGACATGCCCGGAGCGACCTACGAACTCCACGACGGCGCGATCATCCTGGGCGGTGGACTTGCCTCGATCGACGTCGCGAAGATCCACACGCTCCAACGCACGGTCGAGGTCCTCCGCGAGCGCGGGATCGAGACCGACGTGGAGGAGCTCGAGATCAAGGGCATCCCGAGGATCCTCGAGAAGCACGGCCTCGAATGGGACGAGCTCGGCATCACGCCGCCGACGATCTACTACCGCCGGCGTATCGAGGACATGCCGGTGATGAGCGCACCGCCGGGGGCGGACGAAGCGCGCTTGAAGAAGGTCGAGCAGGGTCGCGCCCGCATGGTCGGTAAGAGTACGAGCAAGTACCTCTTCAACATCGAACCGCTCTCCGCACCCGACGGCCTGATCGTCGAAGACGGTCGCCTCGCCGGCATCGTCTTCCGCCGCACGAAGATCGAGAACGGTCGCGTGGTGAAGCAGGACGAGACCTACGAGGTCCGTGGTCCGGCGATCATCAGCTCGATCGGTTCGATTCCGGAAGCGATCCCGGGCATCGGCATGAACGGCGAGCTCTTCGACTTCAAGGACTGGGACATCGGCCGCCTCGACGGCTTCCCCACGGTCTTCTCGGTCGGCAACGTCGTGACCGGCAAGGGCAACATCGTCGCCTCCCGCAAGCACGCGTCGGCGGTCAGTGAGGCCGCGATCGAGGCCTATCTCGGAGTCGGCGAAGGCGACCGCGACGCCGCCATCGGCGCGTTGACGGCGCAGGGGGCGGAGGAAACGGTGGGCGACGTTCTCGATGCGTTGGGCGATGCGGCCCCGCCGTCGGACCACGCGGCCCAGGCGCTGCGCGAGCGGGTCGGCAAGCTCCACGAGAACGTGGGCTTCACCCACTACGCCGGCTGGAAGCAGAAGGTCGGCGATCCCTGCTGACCGAAGGGCTATTCCGGTTCGTGCTCGTGCGGCATCGTATTCTTCGGGGGCCTCGCCGTCGCGCCGGCGAACTCAGGAGGAAGCGATGATGTCCGTTCGAGCTCCGTTCCCGTTCGACCTGGCGATCGCCGCGCTGTGTCTCCTCGCTTTCGCCGTCGGATGCGCCTCGACGCCAGATTCACGGATCGCGGAGAGTCAGGACGCCTTCGACGCCTGGCCTGCGGAGATCCAGGCGAAGGTCCGCGCCGGTGATGTGGCCCTCGGCATGACCGAAGAGCAGGTCCGTATGGCCGTCGGCGAGCCGGACGAGACCTCGACGGACCTCGACGAGAACGGCGAGACGATCACCTGGGCCTGGACACGCTCGCGCCCCGGGCTCTCGGTCGGGCTCGGCGGCTTCGGGCTCGGCGGAGGCAGCGGCCTTGGCGGTGGTGTGGGCGTCGGCAGCGGCTCCCGCCGCGAGCTCGAGCGCGTGATCGGCTTCCGTGATGGAAAGGTCGTCAGCGCGCGACGCTTCGACTAGGGGGTCGGAGTGCCTCGGGACCGAATCGGATGCGCCGTCCGCGGCCTGGCAACGCCGACTCGTCTCTCTCGGCGCTGCGCCTAGACCGACACCTCGACGACCACGTTCGACCGGGCTCAGCTCTCGAGGTAGCCCTTCAAGGCGCGGCTGCGACTCGGATGACGCAGCTTGCGGAGAGCCTTTGCCTCGATCTGACGGATGCGCTCGCGGGTCACGTCGAAGTCCTGGCCGACTTCCTCGAGCGTTCGATTCGACTTCTCGCCGATTCCGAAACGCATCCGGAGGACCCGGGCCTCGCGTGGGGCGAGAGTCGCGAGGAGCTCGCGGGTGTGCTCCGCGAGGCTCGACTCGATCACCGCTTCCTGCGGATTGATCGCGTTCGGATCCTCGATGAAATCCGACAGGCGGCTGTCGTCTTCGTCGCCGACCGGCGTTTCGAGGCTGATCGGATCGTTCGCGATCCGCAGCACCATCCGAACCTTCTCGAGCGGCAACTCGAGCGTCTCGGAGAGTTCTTCCGGATGGGGCTCGCGGCCGAGGACCTGAACCAGCTGCCGCGTCGCCCGCACCAGCTTGTGAATCGTCTCGATCATGTGGACCGGGATACGGATCGTACGCGCCTGGTCGGCGATCGCGCGCGTGATCGCCTGGCGGATCCACCAGGTCGCGTAGGTTGAGAACTTGTAGCCGCGGCGCCACTCGAATTTGTCGACGGCCTTCATCAGGCCGATGTTGCCTTCCTGGATGAGGTCCAGGAACTGCAGCCCACGGTTGTTGTACTTCTTCGCGATCGAGACGACGAGGCGGAGGTTCGCTTCGATCAGCTCGCTCTTCGCTTCCTGTGCACTCGCGGAGGTCGCGTCGACCCGGACGAGGATCTGGTCGAGCTCGTCCCTACGAAGGCCCGCGTCCTCTTCGAGACGCATCCGGAAGACTTCGACGTTCGCGAGCTGGTGGACGCCCTCGTCGATGGCATCGCGGTCGCCGCCGAGTCGCTCGAAGGCCTGCTTCCCGCCGGCGCTCCGCTTTTTCGACTGCTCCGCCATGACCGCGAATTCGTCGGCGGACATCTCGAAGACCTTGGCGATCTGACCGGCGCGCTCGTCGAGGAGGCGATGGCTCTCGTTCATCTCGCGCAGGCAGCGATCGAGCTCGTTGTAGCGCTCGCGGGTCACGCGATGGGTGCGGAGCGTCTTCGCCGCCTCCTCGAAGAGCGAAGCCACCTCGGCTTCGCAGGCGAGACGATCATCCTTGCTCATCGCACTGTGATCGAGTTCGCGACGGCATTCGAGTACGCCGTGCTCGATCTTCTCGAGGCCGCTGATGGCCTTGAGAAACTTCTTGCGCGTCACGGAGGCCGGAGGAGCGTCCTCGTCTTCGAGACCGTCGACGACCCTCTTCAACTCGAGATCACCGGAGTGGACCTGCGCACCGAGTTCGATCATGCGGCGCAGGCAGTACGGGTTCGAGACGAGGGCGGAGAGGTGGGCGTCGACCGCCCGCTCGATCCGCTGCGCGATCTCGACTTCGCCCTCGCGCGTGAGCAGCGAGACCTGCCCCATCTCCCGGAGATAGACGCGAACCGGGTCGGCGCTTCCGCTTTCGTCATCCTGCCGCGCGGCCTTCGGTCGGGCCTGGCGCTTGGCCGGTGCGTCTTCGTCTTCAGAGGGCGCCGCCGTGCGCGCGAGACCGATGTCGTGATCGCGAAGAACCGAAAGGACACCGTCGAGATCGTCGCGTCCGAGCGCGCCGTCTTCGAAGGCCGTCTTGAGATCGTCGCGGTTGACCTCGCCCTTCTCTTCACCGACTTCGATCAGTCGGCGAACCGGTTCGAGTTCGAGCAGCGCCTCTCGATCGAGCGGTGCCTTCGGCTCACGGGACTCGACCGCCGCGGCAGCCGCCTTCCCGGTGGACTTCGCCTTCGAGGTCGCCATGCTCTTGCGCACGCGCGTCGTCGACTTCTTGGGCGTCTTGGGCGTCTTGGGCGGCGACTTAACAGCGGGCGGCGAAGTGGGCGGCGCCGACGCGGCGGACTTTGCGGCAGAGGTCGCACCCCGGGCCTTGCGCGTGCGTCGAGGCGCAGCGGCTGACGCGATCGCGTTCGTGTCGGCGAGCGATGCGATCGTGGCATCGCCATCGAGTTCGGGAGACTGCACGCGCTTCGCGGCAGACTCCGTATTGGGCGCATTCGAGGCCATTGGGGGGGTCCTCCGTAGGCTCTGAAAATTCTACTTCCGATTCCGAACTTCCGCCTCCTCCTCCGGCAGGTTCGTCATCTCGTTTTCCGACTTTGCCTAGGCGCTGCCACTTTTGTGAGTAGGCGGCGTAGGGCCATTCGGGTTCGCGCTGCCGACACCCATTCGGGCCCTTCTGTCCTGAAGCTGTTTCTGCTTCTCAGCTAAGAGTGCATCCTGATCCGCATCCGGGTCACGCATTCTGCGATTCAGGTCTTTTTGACGAACATCCGCGTGCCGTCGCTCGAACCATCCGACCAGATCGTCGAACACTTGTTCAGCACTTGAGTCTTCGTCGTAGGGCGTGTCGTCTACTGCGATTTCCCGCAGGCGACGCTGTGCTTCCTCGTCCATGCGGGATTCGATGGCAAAAGCATCGACACCGCCCTGCTCGCCGGCCAGCAAAAGGCCTTCATCCGCTGCTTCCAGGATCTGCAAGATGATGGATTTCCAGGCTCCAACGGGAAGGATGTCCTGGAGAGTGAGTGCCGTTTCGTCGCCAATCAGGTCGGGTCGTTGCAAACAAATTCGAGCGATCGCACGAAGTTGCCGTTCCTCGGGTTGATCTCGTCGTGCACGAGAAAGACCTAACGCCTCTTGATCGACCTGGGGGGCCTCCTTCGAACCACGCGCTGCGTCACGAACGATGGAGCCCACCGCCGAGATCGAAGCATCGACCGCCATTGCGAGGCGCCTCACGTACTCGTCGCGCGATACGGCATCCGAGACACGCGCGACGAGCGGCGCCACATGGGCGACCACGTCCGACTTCTGGTCCGGAGTCGCAACTCCTTGACGCAACGCGTTGCGAATCACGAGTTCGAGCGCGTCCGGCGCCTCGTCCACCAGCTTCTTGAGGGCGTCGGTTCCGAACTCGTTCAAGTAGTCGTCCGGATCCGCGCCTCCCGGGATGAGTGCGGCTCGAACTCGCAACCCTTGGGGAAGAAGAATGGCCAGCGCCTTCTCCGTCGCCGCCTGGCCCGCGCTGTCCCCATCGAAGACGAGAACGACTTCCTTGGTACGACGTCGAATCTCGGAGCCGTGCTCGGCCGTGAGCGCCGTCCCGCAGGTCGCCAACGCCTCGCCCATCCCGGCCCGCGCGAAGGCGATTCGGTCGAAGTAGCCCTCGCAGAGAATCACCCGGCCCGCCCGGCGGATCGGTTCGAGGGCTGCAGGGTAGCCATAAAGCGCCTGGCGCTTCCTGAAGACCGGCGTCTCTGGGGTATTCCAGTACTTGGGTTCCTGGTCGGCCTCGAGGGCGCGGCCACCGAACCCGACGACGCGCCCCCGCACGTCCTCGATCGGGAAGGTCAGCCGACCGCGGATCCGGTCGTAATAGCCCTTGCCGGATTTCCGCTCGGAGAGCAGNCCGCCCTGGACGGCCGCATCGCCCTTCANGCGCTCCTCNCGAAGACGCGTCGCGACCGCGTCCCANCGGGCCGGGGCGAAGCCGATNCCNAACTCGTCGGCGATCTTCCCGTCGAAGCCGCGGGAGACGAGATAGGCGCGAGCGATCTTGCCTTCCGGCGTGCGCAGCGCCTCGCGGTAGAGGGCCTGGGCGAGTTCGTTCGCCCTGAAGATCTGAGAGGTGATCCCGGAGTCGCCCGAGCCGCGCTGTTCTTCGATCTCGATCCCGAGCTCGCCGGCGAGCGTTCGCGCCGCTTCGGGGAAGGTCAGACCTTCGTGCTTCATCAGGAAGCTGAAGACATTGCCGCCTTCCTGACATCCAAAGCAATGAAAGATCTGGCGGTCGGCGTTGACGTTGAAGCTCGGTGTCTTCTCGTTGTGGAAGGGGCAGAGGCCCTTCCAGTTCCGACCGTTCTGCTTCAGCTCGACGTAGCGAGAGATGAGGGAGACGATGTCCGCCCTGTCTCGGATTTCCTGGATGGTCGCTTCCGGGATCAAATCCGCCCTCTCGCCCGCCCCGCGAGCATGTTAGTTCATGCTGCGCCGCATCTTCTTGAGCGCACGCTTCCGCGCCGCCGCTTCCTTCTTCTTCTTCCGGATGCTCGGCTTGTCGTAGTACTCGCGCCGCCGCAGCTCCGTCAGGATGCCCGCCTTCTCGCAGGACTTCTTGAAGCGCTTCATCGCGCCTTCGAAGGATTCACTTTCCTTGATCTTGATCACCGGCATGTTTATCTCCCTCGCCGTCGCGGGGAACCAACCAACACGCACGCGTCTCGAACTCGATTTGCTCAGACGCGGGTAAGTAACCTGGGGTCTCTCTTCGTGACAGGCGAATCCGTTCGCCCGCCCAGCGTCTCGACCCCGTCGCGTGTTGCTTGCCTCCTGACCGCCTTCCGGCTGCTCGTTCGTTCGTGTTCCGTGTCGGTCGATCGCGGTCGACGATCGGCCGTGAAATCGGCTTATCATGGCCCCGGCTGGGCCATTCCCACCCCGAGGTGGTCCTCGGCGCGAAAGGCGCAGACCCTAGCAGAGCGTTCGAGGCGACTCAATTTGCCCGAACTTCGAGCAAGACGGGTCAGTCTATCTCCCCGCGGGAGGACGCACCTGAATTCCCGCCTCGAGGAGCTCCGCCTTGACCTCGCCGACCGTCGTCTCCTTGAAGTGGAAGATCGAGGCCGCGAGCGCCGCCTGGCAGTGCCCCCCTGCGGGGCCATCATCGAGCGCCGTCGCCAGATCCGCGGCGCTCCCACCCCCTCCGCTCGCGATCACCGGAATCGTGATCCGATCCGAGACCGCCCGGAGCATCGCCAGGTCGTAGCCGCTCTTGGTTCCGTCGCGGTCCATGCTGGTCAGCAGGATTTCGCCGGCCCCGCGCTCGGCGACCTGGGCCGCCCACTCGATGGCGTCGATCCCGGTCTCGTGACGACCGCCATGGGTGAAGACCTCCCAGCGCGGCGGTTCGCCCTCCCCGGAGACCTGCTTCGCGTCGATCGCCACGACGAGGTTCGCGCTGCCGATCTTGGCCGCTGCCTCGTCGACGAGGTCGGGATTCTTGATGGCCGCGGTCATGATCGAGACCTTGTCGGCGCCGGCGTTCAGGAGATCGCGGATGTCCTGGAGCGAGCGGACGCCGCCCCCGACACAGAGCGGCATGAACACGCTCTCCGCCGTTCGCGCGACGACGTCGAGGAGAATGCCTCGTTCTTCGTGGCTCGCGGTGATGTCGAGGAAGGTGATCTCGTCGGCTTCCTGCGCGTCGTATCGCTTCGCGACTTCGACGGGATCCCCCGCGTCCACGTGGTCGACGTACTTCACGCCCTTCACGACGCGACCCTGATCGACGTCGAGACACGGGATGATGCGCTTCTTGAGTCCGTTGCTCATGATGATGCTAGGCGCCTCCCTCTTCGAGCGCGGCGACGGCAGCGAGCGCCTCGTCGAGGTCGACGGCCCCCGTGTAGAGGGCGCGGCCCGCGATCACACCGCAGATGCCGTGATCACGCTCCGCCGCGGAGTCGACGATGTCCTGGACGGTGGCGACCCCGCCGGAGACGATCACCGGGATCGTGAGCGCGGCCGCCAGCGCGGCCGTCTGCGGGATGTTCGGACCGCTGAGCATTCCGTCGCGGGCGATGTCCGTGTAGACGATCGCGGCGACACCGGCATCCTCGAAGCGCTTGCCTAGATCGACAGCCGTCGTCTCGCTCGCTTCGAGCCAGCCTTCCACGGCGACTCTGCCGTCACGAGCGTCGATCCCGACCACGATCTTCTCGGGGTACGCGGCCGCGGCCTTCTTCACGAGCTCGGGATCCCGTAGCGCGACGGTCCCGAGGATCACGCGATCGAGTCCCCACGACAGCGCTGTCTCGATCCCCGCCATGTCGCGCAGACCGCCCCCCAGCTGGACGGGCACGTCGCCGACTTCGCCGAGGATGCGCCGTACCGGCTCCTCCGCCATCGGTCGCCCGGCCTTCGCCCCCTCCAGATCCACGACGTGGAGCCGCTGGATTCCGGCCGCGAAGAAGCGCCTCGCGACGTTCGCCGGATCGGCGTCGTAGACGGTCGCCTGGTCGTAATCACCCTGAGAGAGGCGCACGGCCTCTCCGCCCAGCAGATCGATCGCGGGGATCAGTTCGAAGCGCGCCATCAGCTCTGGTCCAGCCACGCGCGATAGGCGTCGAGGAGGCGCTTCCCGGCAGACTGGCTCTTCTCCGGGTGGAATTGGATTGCGAACACGTTCCCCTTGGCGACGGCGGCGGTGAACGTGCCCCCGTAGTCGGCGCGTCCGGCGATGATCGACTCGTCGGTCGGCTCGGGGCGATACGAGTGGACGAAGTAGTAGATGTCCCGCTCCGGCAGGCTCTGAACCATCGGGTGGTCGCCCTCGTACCGGACCTCGTTCCAACCGATGTGCGGCACGAGCAGAGGTTCGCCGTTCTCGTCCTCTTCGGGGAAACGAGTCACGCGCCCGCCGAGCTGACCGAGGCCGGGGGTGATCCCGTGCTCGGTGCCCTCTTCGAAGAGCAGCTGCAGACCGAAGCAGATCCCGAGATAGGGGCGGCCGCCACTCGTCACTTCACGGATCGCGTCCGCGAGCCCGGCCTCCTCGAGCGCGGTCACCGCATCGCGGAAGGCACCGACGCCCGGCAACAGCACCCCGTCCGCGCCGCGCACGACCGCCGGATCCGCCGTCACGACCGGCTCGAGATCGCTTCGCTCGAGGGCCTTCGCGACCGAGCGGATGTTCCCTGCGCCGTAGTCGACGAGAGCGATTCGGGGGGGGATCGTCGGCATCGGAAGCTAGAGCGCCCCCTTGACCGTCGGCAGCCCCGTCTCCCGGGGATCGATCGCGACCGCTTCGCGCAGCGCGCGGGCGACGCCCTTGAACGCGGCTTCGACGATGTGATGCGGGCTCTTTCCGTATCGCTTCTCGATGTGCAGATCGAGACCGGCGCTCTGGCTGAAGGCGTACATGAAGTCCTCGGTCAGGGTCCCGTCGAAGGTCGAGATCATCGGGTTCTCCATCTCGAGCTGATAGACGAGATAGGGCCGGTTCGAGACGTCGACGGCGACCTCGACCTTGGACTCCGCCATCGGAAGGAGGCACGCCCCGAAGCGCTTGATGCCGCTCGCGGAACCGAGCGCTTCCCGGAAGGCCTGACCGAGGGAGATCCCGACGTCCTCGACGGTGTGATGGAGGTCGACATCGATGTCGCCCTTGGCCTGGACCTCGAGGTCGAAGAGAGCGTGTCGTCCGAAGCTCTCCAGCATGTGGTCGAAAAAGGGGATCCCCGTCGAGATGTCGTACTGGCCGGTCCCGTCCAGGTCGATCCGGATCCGGATTTCGGTCTCTTTCGTCTTGCGGGCGATCGTCGCGACACGGCTCGCGCCGGCCGCGCCCTGCGCAGTCGAGGACATGGGGATGGCTCCAACGACGGGCGGGAGGCCCGTACTGCGGGGAGTAGGTGATCCAGGCCGGCTCAGGCGGATGCCGAGGTGGGGGGAGACCCGGAACGTGGGGATCTTACAAGGTTTTTCGGATTCTCGCAGAGAGGGGCGTCCGAACGCTCCGATCGAAGACGAGCGGGGCAGCTCAGGAAAGCGGCCGAGCCCGGAACGAAACCAGCGGCGCCCGAGAGGGACACCGCTGGTTTCGAGATCGGGTCACGCAGTACGCGTCAGAGCTCGAGGTCCCGGGCGGCTTCCCGCTCCCGGCGAGCCCGGCGGATCTTGGCCAGCCGGAGCTCGACGGAGGCGCCATGGCCGGTCAGGCCTTCGACGTTCGCGAGCCGGACGATGTCTGCGCCGAGCTCCCGGAGCTTGGGCGGCTCGAACTTCATGAAGCTGGTCCGCTTCATGAAATCCTCGACCCCGAGCGGGGAGAAGAAACGCGACGTGCCGCCTGTGGGCAGCACGTGGTTCGGCCCGGCCATGTAGTCGCCGACGGCGACCGGCGTGTAGTGCCCCAGGAAGATCGCGCCGGCGTTCTCGATCTCCTTCGAGACCTTCTCGGGATCCTCGACCGCGAGGACGAGATGCTCGGAAGCGTACTCCTCGGAAAGCCGGATCGACTCCGCGAGGTTCTTCGTCTGGATGATCGCGCCACGCGCCTTGATCGACTTCTTGGCGATGTCCGCGCGATCGAGATCCTTGAGCTGACGAGTCAGCTGATCCTGAACGCGCGTGATCAGTCCCTTCACGTGGGTGATCAGAACGGCCTGCGCGAGCTCGTCGTGCTCGGCCTGCGAGATGAGATCGGCGGCGAGCCACGCGGGCGTCGCGCTCTTGTCGGCGACGATGCAGACCTCGGTCGGACCGGCTTCGCTGTCGATGCCGACGTCGCCGAAGACCTGCTTCTTTGCGGTCGCGACCCAGACGGATCCCGGGCCGGTGATCTTGTCGACCCGCGGAATCGACTCGGTTCCATAGGCAAGGGCGGCGACGGCGTGCGCTCCGCCCATCTTGAAGATGCGATGGACCCCGGCAACCTTCGCGGCCATGAGGACCTCGGGCGTGATCGTGCCATCCTCGCGAGGCGGCGTGACCATGCAGATTTCGGGCACTTCGACGACCGAGGCGGGAATCGCGTTCATCACCACGGAAGACGGGTAGAGCGCCTTTCCGCCCGGAACGTAGAGACCGACGCGGGCGAGGGGACGCACGCGTTGCCCCATGTAGCCGCCGCCTTCTTCACGCATCTCCCACGAAGACGGGATCCGCTTGCGGTGGAACTCGCGAACGCGCATCGCGGCCTTGCCAATCGCCGCGCGGTCCGCGCTGTCGACCTGGTCGCATCCGGCTTCCCACTCTTCCGGCGTGACTTCGATGTTCTCGACGTCCGCGCCGTCGAATTTCTTCACGAATCCGAGCAGGGCCTTGTCGCCGTCCTTGCGGACCGCGGCGAGGATCTTGGCGACGTCTTCTTCGACATCGAGCACGGAGTCGACCCGTCGGTTGCAAACCGAAGCCCAGTCGTCCGTAAACTTCGCGGCGTCGCTCTTGAAGACGCGCATCAACTTCTTCGTCGCTTTGGCGGCCATCTTGCGTACCTCCTGTCACGGCGGGGCGCCCAGCTCTCCTTCAATGCCCCGTCACGCGACGGCACCCGCTCGCGGCGAGGTGCCTTGTGTCTTTCCGGTGTATCCCGGCGGTTTCTCCAGCGATCCTTCGCCTACGGCCAGCGGGCGCCGACCACTCGAGCCCTGCTCGCCAGATCGAATCTCCGCTCCACGTCCGTGAATCCTGCTTCCGTCAAAAGCCCTTCGACTTCATCTGCCTGTTCGGAGGACAGCTCGATCCCGAGCCAGCCACCCGAGGAGAGATGATCGCCCGCTTCCGCCACCAATCGCCGGATCACGTCGAGCCCGTCGGGCCCCGCAAAGAGCGCAATCTCGGGTTCGTGTGACAGCTCCGGAGGAAGCGAACTCTCGTCCTCGCGCGCCACATAGGGCGGATTCGAAACGATCAGATCGAATTCTTCCTTTGCCACCGGCTCGAAAAGGTCGCCTTCCAAGAAGCGAATCCTCTCTCCCGTACGCAACTCATCGGCATTTTTGGCCGCGACCTGAAGCGCCGCGGGCGAGAGGTCCGTGGCCGTCAGCGCAGCGTGGGGAAGCTCCGACGCCAGAGCGAGGGCGATTGCCCCCGATCCGGTGCCGAGATCCAGAATCCGGAGGTCGCCGGGCTGTTCAGAGGCTTGGCCGCCTTCCTGCGTGTCCGTCGTCGCCTTGGACAGCGCCCATTCGACCAGGGTCTCAGTCTCGGGCCGCGGCGTCAGAACGTCGCGCGTGACCTTGAAGCCGAGGGACCAGAATTCCCGCTCGCCGAGAAGCTGGGAGACCGGGATCCGCTCCTGGGCCCGCTTCTGGACCAGCACCCGATACGCATCGCGCTCCTCCTGCAGGACCGGCTTCTCGTAGTCGATGTAGAGGCGCAGCCGCTCGGTCTCGAGGGCGTGGGCGAGCAGGACCTCCGCGTCGAGCCGCGCGCTGTCGATCCCGGCCCGCTTGAAATAGTCGGTGGTCCAGGTGAGCAGTTCGAGAACGGTCCAGGTCTTTTCTCTCCCCGCGCCGGCAGCGCTCACGAGGAGGCCTCGTCGCCACCCGGCGCCACCTCGCCTTCCTTGGCGGCGGCGATGTTCGCGTGGACCGCGGTGAGCAGCTCTTCCATCTCGCCCGCCATGACGGCATCCAGCTTGTGGAGCGTGACTCCCGCCCGATGATCGGTCACCCGGGACTGCGGGAAATTGTAGGTCCGAATCTTCTCGGAACGCTCACCGGTTCCGACCTGACTTCGCCGCTCGCTCGAGCGCTCCGCCGCGAGACGTTCCTGCTCGGCGTCGTAGAGTCGCGAGCGAAGCACGGTCATCGCCTTCGCCTTGTTCTTGTGCTGCGACTTCTCATCCTGGCACTGGACGACGAGCCCCGTCGGGATGTGCGTGATCCGTACGGCGGAGTCCGTCGTGTTGACGCTCTGACCCCCTGGACCGCCGGCACGCATCACGTCGATCCGCAGGTCCTCGTTCTTGATCTCGACGTCGACCTCTTCCGCTTCCGGCATCACCGCGACGGTCACCGTCGACGTGTGGATGCGTCCCTGGCTCTCCGTGGCAGGCACGCGCTGAACGCGATGAACGCCTTTTTCGTACTTGAAGCGGCTGAAAACGTCCGTTCCAGAGATCGAGGCGATGACCTCCTTGAAGCCGCCCTGCGCCGATTCAGAGGAGGACATGACGTCGATTCGCCAGCCGAGCTCTTCCGCATAGCGCGAGTACATCCGGAAGAGGTCCGCCGCAAAGAGCGCGGCTTCGTCTCCTCCGGTACCGGCGCGGATCTCGAAGATCGCGTTCTTCTCGTCGTTCGGGTCCTTCGGCGTGAGGAGGACGCGGAGCTCGGTCTCGAGCTCCGGCACGAGCGCTTCGAGACGCTCGAGATCGTCCCGCGCGAGCTCCTGCATCTCGGGATCGTCGTCCTCGAGCATGGCCTTTGCATCATCGAGCTCGGCCACCGCGACCTTGTACTTCTCGCCCGTCTCGATCAGCGGACGCAGCGCGCCGAGGCGCTTCCCGATCTTCTCGATCGCCCCGGGCTGCTTTCCCACGTCAGGGTCCGAGAGCTGATTCTCGAGATCGCGCGAGCGCGCTTCGGCTTCGGCGATTCTTTCGAGGAAGTCGGGCACGGTAGTAGCTCTCTGAGGGACATCGGCGGGCAGGGGAGACGCGCGCAGGAGCATCGCCGGAAGCCGGATTCCTGCTGCGATTCCGGGGGGTTCCGGGGCCTGGCGGGCGCGGCGGAGATTAATCGGGGGGGCGGGCGGGTGCAAGGACGCCCTCGACCGAGGGGGCCGATTGGCGGGGCTCACGAGCCCGCCCGCTGGGATAACGTCCGTGCTCCCGACCGAGGCGAACCCTAGGTCCCGAACGGAGCCATTCGCGTGCCGATCCAGGAGCTGGGCAGCCTCGGCGAGCTGAGCGCCGCCATCACGGCGAGCGCGACCCTCACCTGTCTCGACGAGCCGATCCGGCACGGTACGAAAGCGGATCGGGCGAGCGCTGGGATCGAGCCGCCGCGCCACTCCTCCGAGCGACAGGCACGGGCTTCGGCCCACCCCGAGTTCCGACGGATCTGGAAGGGCGTGGCGATCACCTTTGCCTCGCTTCTTCTTGTTCCGAGCGTCTCGGCCGCGGACCGACTGGCGAACGGCTTCGACGCTGCCCCGCTCGCCGACCCGATCTTCACCGAAGAGCAGGTCGCGACCGAAGTTGCGCGCCTCAACAACTGGCTGATCGACAACCACGCGAAACTCGACCCGGACCGGCGGCAGCTCGTACGGGAAGGCCTCTATACGCTGCTCGGATCCCATGTGTCCCACCGTCAGAAGAGGGGCGAGCCCCTCCTCCCGGCCGAAGACGATCTGATCATGCGGTCCATCTTCTCCTGGTCGGAACCTCTCGGCGTCTATGGAGCCCATCACATCTACAACGAGCTGATCTCACGAAGCGACGTCGAAGGCGTTCCCGAGATGCCTGCGCTGGCTCCGCTCCCAGTGGGCTTCGAGACGGCGCTCGAGGACGACCTGCTCTCGATGCGCTCCACGCGCGGTGGTTGGAGCTTCCGCATCCCCTACTGGTTCATGCCTTTCGCGGTCTCGGAGTTCGATACGAAGAACGGGCCCCGCACCCAGCTCGTCATGCTCTCGACCGGTGCATCGAAACACGAGGGCCTTCCGGGCAACTCCCAGTCGACCCTGCGGCTTTTCGCGGGGCCGGGTCAGATCGGCGGCGACTTCGAGAAGTACTGGAGCAAGGCGTTGGGCTTCGATTCGAAAAGCGAGCGACGGGATCTACCGATCGAAGGCCTCTCCGCCCGCAAGCGCTTCGATGAGGAGTCCAGGATCCACAGTGAGATGGTCGCCTGGGCCGGGAACAACGGCCCTCTGGTCGTCTACTACGCTGGCGCACCCGGGCCCTACGAGAAGAATCGCGTCCACTTCATCGACTTCCTCCGTCAGCTCCGGGGCGAGGCCGCGCCGCCGCCCGCCGCGGAAGCCCCGTGAGCACGCTGGCGGGACGACCGGCGACGCGCGAGCCTCTGCGCGTACACCTCGAGCGACAATAGGGAGCCGTCATGCCCAAGCCCGCGAAGATCCTCCTCGGAATCCTGATTGGCTACGTCGGCCTCGTCGTCGCGTTCGAGTCGCTGATCGGCATCCTGCAGCCCGACCAGGGACAGACTCTCACGATCACCACGACCGGAGACGACGGCGTCGCGAACGATCGCGTCCTCGCCTGGCTCGATGACGACGGGAAAGTCTTCGTCAGCGCCAACCACTGGCCGCGCGCCTGGTACAACGAGGCACTCGCGAACCCGAACGTCGAGGTCTCGATCGAAGGCGACAAGGGCGCCTACCTGGCAGTCCCGATCGACGACGGCGGAGAGTGGGAGCGGCTCGACACGAAGTTCGCCCACCCCTTCCTCTTCAAGTTCATCACCGGCTTCCCGCCGCGGCTCTTCATCCGCCTCGACCCGCAGGGCCCGACCGCCTAGCACGCGTCAGTCCGCGAGCCCTTCGAGCGCGACCGCCAGACCCGCGAGTCCACAGAGCCCCAGCACGCAGGTCCTCAGCCAGCCCCGGTCGAGGAAGCCGTGAAGCGCGCGGCTCACGAAGAGTCCCGCCAGAACCGCGGGGACCATCGCGCCCCCCATCTTCCAATGGAGAGCCTGCACTTCCCCCGCGACGAGCAAGGCGCCGAACGAGAAGCCGGTCCCAACGAGGAAAGCGGCACCGAGCGTCGAGCGGACGACCGGCCCCGGCGAGTGTTGATAGAGCAGCGCAAGGGGCGGCCCCCCGATCGACGACGAGGTCCCCATCACCCCGCCGAGCCACCCTGCCGCCGCCTGGGTCGCCGGCGTGATCGGAATCCGGGGCGACGACATGCTCATCACGACGGCGAAGAGCACCATCCCCCCGGTTGCCGTCGCAAGCGCTTCGGCGTCGAGCCGAATCACGATCCAAAGTCCGACCGCGATCCCCGGCAGACGTCCGACCGTCGTCCACAGGATCGCGGAACGATCGATGTGGGAAAACTCGCGCGCAGCGGAGCCCAGAGTCATCGGCAGCGCCAGGATGATCGCCGCCGCAGGAAGCGCCTCCGGCACGAACGCAGCGATCGTCGGCGCCACGATCAGGTTCAGCCCGAACCCGATCGCCCCTTGCACCACCGCGCCGAGGAACGCGGAAAGCGTGATCACGACGAGCGTGGTCGCATTAATCCCCAGGCTTTCGGCGAAAGCATCCATCGCGGATCCCATCCCGTGCGCCCGCAGGCGAAGACTCAGGAGTTCATCGACTCCAGGAAGTCTTCGTTGCTCTCGGTGCCCTCAATCTTCCCCATCAGGAACTCCATCGAGTCGACGGGGGAGAGCGGCGCGAGGACCTTGCGCAGGATGTACATGCGGTTGAGGGAGTTCTCGCTCATGAGCAGCTCTTCACGGCGCGTCGCCGAGCGGTTGATGTCCATCGCCGGATAGGTGCGTCGATCGGCGAGCTTCCGGTCGAGGACGATCTCGCAGTTCCCCGTTCCCTTGAACTCTTCGAAGATGACCTCGTCCATGCGCGAGCCGGTGTCGATGAGCGCCGTGCCGATGATCGTCAGACTCCCGCCTTCCTCGACATTGCGGGCCGCGCCGAAGAAGCGCTTCGGTTTGTGGAGCGCGTTCGAGTCGACACCCCCGGAAAGGATCTTGCCGGAGTGCGGAACGACCGTGTTGTGGGCGCGGGCGAGGCGCGTGATCGAGTCGAGCAGGATGACCACGTCGCGACCGTGCTCGACCAAGCGCTTGGCCTTCGCGATCACCATGTCCGCAACCTGAACATGCCGCGTAGCGGGTTCGTCGAAGGTCGAGGAGATCACCTCGGCCTTCACGGTCCGCTGCATGTCCGTCACTTCTTCGGGGCGTTCGTCGATCAGCAACACGATCAGGTACGCCTCGGGATTGCCCTCGGAGATCGCGTTGGCGACGTCCTTGAGCAGCATCGTCTTGCCTGCCTTCGGCGGCGACGTGATCAGCGCGCGCTGGCCCTTCCCGATCGGCGCGATCAGATCGATGATGCGCGTCGTCATACCGCCCGTCTTCGCCTCCAGGTTGAACTTCTCCTGGGGATAGAGCGGGGTCAGGTTGTCGAAGAGGATCTTCTGCTTCGCGGCCTTCGGGTCGTCGAAGTTGATCGACGAGACCTTGAGCAGCGCGAAATAACGTTCGCCTTCCTTCGGCGGGCGGACATGCCCTTCGACGGAATCGCCGGTCCGCAGATTGAAACGGCGGATCTGCGAAGGCGACACGTAGATGTCGTCGGGACCTGCGAGGTAGTTCTGGTCGGGGGCGCGAAGGAACCCGAAGCCGTCTTGCAGAATCTCGAGCACGCCTTCGGCGAAGATCTTCCCACGCTTCTCGGTCTGGGACTTCAGGATTGCGAAGATCAGGTCCTGCTTCCGCAGACCGCCCGCGTTCTCGACGTCCATCTCCTGCGCCAACTCNAGGAGCTCGGGCATCGCCTTCGCCTTGAGCTCGCGAACCACGATCGTTTCCGCATCGTCGTCGAGCTGGGCTTCGAGAGAGGCTTCCTCTTCTGCGAGNTCCGCGTCACTCGGCAGGTAGTCCCGCTTCGGCTCACCCGAGGCGCCNCGCCCTCCNCGGTTGCCGCCCCCGCCACTCCGTGACCGACGNCCGCGGCCACGGCGATTGCTGCGGTTCTGGGAGGANCCGGATCCGTCCTTGGNTTCGGGCGCGCGCTGCTCGCTGCTCACGTGGCGGTCTCTCTTCTGATGATCGGGGAGGAAGTGCTGGGTCGGTCGAGCTTCGAAAGGGGAGTGGGGTTCNGGAAGNCGTCGTCCGNGNGCNCGACGTTCGTCCNAAGNCGAAGGGAGGGNATTCGACGCCGGGTCGGAGCGGATGCGCATCGGACGGGCAGGGATTCGGAGGGGGCGTGTACTAGGGAGACGGCCTTCGAGTCGCCTTGGGCGGGGTCTCGATCACCGGCCGTGCCGGTGAGGGCGTTTGAGAGGGCCTGGCCTGGAGTTCCAGGGAGCCCATCGACGAGACTTCGTCCGAAGTTGACCTGGGTGTGGGGAGCAGAAACCGGTCCGGGGGGATCGAGCTGGATCCGGCGGCTTGAAACCGTCCTGTTATCAGGGACTTGGCTGGATGTGCCGTTGGGGCCAGGAAGGGGATCCGCGTGGGGATCGAGGCGGGCGGGCCGCCCGGGACCCGGACGGGTCAAAGTCCGATCAATCTACGGGGGGGGCCTGAGGCTGTCAAGCTCGCTGCGGAATCGCCGCGGGAAGCCGGATGAAATGGCGGAGACGTCCCGCGTCCGCGCCATCGCGCCGGTAGGACTCGAATCGCTCCGGATCACAGATGGTGCAGCAGCGGGCCGTGGTCCCGATTCGCTCGGAGCCGACCCCGATCGAAATCAGGACCCGCTCGGCCAGCAGTGGCAGGTCGAGCTGGAACCGACCGGATCGCCCTGGGACGAGCACTCCGTCCAGCAGGGGGGCGTAGCGCTCGGCCAGGCCGGCACGGACCGGCTCGTCGACCTCGTAGCAACAGCCGCGGGCAGCGGGACCGATCGCAGCGACACAGTCGATCGCTGCCGCCCCGCCCAGCGCCGCGACGCCCTGCTCGATCACCCCGGCAGCGAGTCCGCGCCATCCTGCGTGAATCGCGCCGACCGCCGAACCATCGGAATGCCCCACGAGGATCGGAACGCAGTCGGCGGTCACGATCCCGACCGCGGCGCCCGAGACGCGCGTGAGGATCGCGTCGGCAGAGACGCCGGCGGCCGCTGCGTCGGTCTCCCCGGATCCGAGTTCGACCACGTCGATGCCGTGGACCTGCTTCGGAAAGGCGCAGCCCTTGGGTGCTGCCGTGCCGCGCTGTCCGAAGCCGTGCTCGATCCCGAGCGCATCGAGCAGCGGATCCGACAGCGGCCGACCGATCGGCGCGTTCATTCGACGACCTCGTCCGGGCCGAGATCGGCGATCCACTCGATCAGATCGTCGGGAAGCGGCGGCTCGAAGGAGAGCCGGCGCCCGGTGACCGGATGATCGAAGCCGAGATGCGCCGCATGAAGCGCCGGTCGACCCAGGCGCGCGTCGTTCCCGCGCGCGCGGCCGTAGACGGGATCCCCGACCAGCGGCAACCCCGCCGAAGAAAGGTGCACGCGGATCTGGTGGGTGCGTCCCGTTTGAGGGCGGACCTCGAGCTCGCTGGTCATCGCCTCGCGGAACCGGCGGAGGACGCGCCAATTCGTGATCGACGCCTTGCCCCCCTTCGCTTCGACCGACATGCGCTTCCGATCGCGGGGATGGCGGCCGATCGGCCGATCGATGCGCCCCTCGTCTGCACGCGGCATGCCCCGCACGAGCGTTCGATAGAGACGGTCGATCGTGTGCTCTGCGAATTGGAGCGCGAGACCCTGGTGGGTTTCGTCGTCCTTCGCCGCGACCATCACACCGGTGGTGCCTCGGTCGAGGCGATGCACGATTCCCGGGCGCAGCACGCCCCCGATCCCGGCCAGATCGCCGCAATGAGCGAGAAGCGCGTTCACGAGGGTTCCGTCGGGATGACCCGGCGCCGGGTGGACGACGAGGCCAGCGGGCTTGTCGAGGACGATCAGGTGCTCGTCTTCGAAGAGCACGTCGAGCGGGATCGCCTCGGGCTCGAGTGCCATCTCGACGGGCTCGAGCGGACGGGCCTCGATCGACTCACCGAACTCGACTTTGCGACTCGGACGAACGACCTCGTCCCCGATCTTCACCCGACCAGCGTCGATCCAGCGCTTCACCTGAGCGCGCGAGGCACCGGAGAGCTCTGCGAGCAGCGCGTCGATCCGCGTGCCGACGCTCCCCTCTTCGACGGTGAACGCGAGAGGCGGCGCCGCGTCCGACATTCCAGACCGCCTAACGTCGGGCGAGGAAGCGGCCCCGCTGCTGTCCGGCCCGGGACTCCTGGACCCGTGCCATATAGCTCGGCACGACGATCTTCGGATCGAGACCGATCGTCTGCGCGTACGCCGTCACGAAGCCCCGGACGTAGACGTCGGCCGGAAGGTCGACGAAGTTCTCCTCTTCGATGTTCCGGAGGTGGGCCGAGCTCACCTTCGTCACGTCGGAGATGTCGTCGATCTCGTAGCCGCGGAAGAGACGGTTGCGTCGAAGGCGCACACCGTCGAACTCACCACGCCCGTCGTCTTCGAGGGCATCGAACTCCTCGACGGCCTGATCGACGGAGTCGAACTGCTCGACCGGATCGAACCCGGTGAGGGGATCCGGCGCGACCGCCGCATCGACTTCACCCGCCAAGACCTCGGTTCGCGGGTCAGGCGAACCGGCACGCGCCATGCCCGCCATCGGAAGATCGTCGTCGTACTGCGCGCGGAGATCCGCGTCGGCGAGCACGCGATAGGCTTCGTCGAGACGTTCGCGAATCGCCGCGGCGTCCAATCGGTCGAAGACCGAGTAGAGCGCGAGCGATCCCTCCTCGTAGATGTTCTGGGCGTTGCGATAGGCGCGGTCGATCTCCGACGCGCTCGCCCCCCGACCGACTTCCAGAAGCTCGTAATGATCGAGCTCGTCGATCCCCCTCATCTGTTTCCCCCTGCTTGAATTTCACTTCCAGTGGGCCCGGTCGCTGCTGAGGCGGCGCCTGCGGCGCCTGATGACGGGGGGAGTCCGAGCAGCTTGCGGGCGATCCGCTGGAGATAGATCGAGACGTCGGCGTCCTGCCGCAAATCCACGATCGGTCGACGGGCCGAGACCGACTGTCGTGCCTCGTCGTCGTAGTTCACGTAGCCGATGTACTCGGCTTCGAGGCCGAAGTACTTCTTGCACACGCTCGAGACCGCGAAGCCGAGCTTCACGTCTTCGGCGGTCCGCACTCCGTTCACGATGATGCGCGGACGGAAGACTCGCATCGTTTCCACGAAGCGTCGCGCTTCGGCAGTGTCCGTCGCCTCGATCTCTCGGAGCAGGTCCAGAGGCGTCCGGATCCCGCGCTCGTTGCGCTGGTCCATCGCCATCGTCACCAGCTGCCGCACGCCATGCCCGACCATCGCCAGTCGCATGCGCCGATAGAACGCAGCACGCAAAAACGTGTAGGCATTCTCGACGGACGTCGGCTCTGGCTGGAGCACAAGGATCCCATCGTCGGAGACGAGGAAGTAGTCGAGCACCGAAGCGTGAGAGCCCGCGCCGAGATCGAGCAGCACCACGTCCGCATCGAGCTGACGAAGCCCTCTCAGCAGACGCACGCGCCTCAGATGGGACGGCTGCGCGTCGGCGAGGTTGCCGTGGGTCGCCGCGATCAGGCGGAGGTTCGGCAGCGAAGTATCGACGACCAGCTTGCCGAGATCTTCTTCGCGCTCGGACACGAAGTCGGCGAGGCTGCGCTGCGGTGTCTGGACGCCGAGCGTCGTATGCAGGTTCGCGCCTTCCAGATCGACGTCGACGACGACCACGCGCTTGCCCAGACGGGCGAGCGCCGTCGCCAGATTGGCCGTCACGAACGTCTTGCCCACACCGCCTTTCCCGCCGCCGGTGGCGAGCAAGCGTGCCCCGGCCTGTCTTTCGCTGGCCATGCTGGCCGAGCCCCCGGATGCAGACGGGGGGCGCGGAACGCCGGTCGTCGAGCTCACGTTCGCCTCTCTCGCTTCGAGACCAACGCTCCAGCCAGGTCCTCGAAGAGGTCCGGGTCGCGGTGCGCCGTGTCGAAACGCAGGAAGATCCTCGTTTGCCGAGGCTTCCCTTTCAGGGCTTTCGGGGGGTAGGCCGCAACGTACCCAAACCCCCGCCGCCCATCAAGAAAAGCCCTACTTGCGAAGGCGTTCGCATTCTCCGGAAACACGCTTCGGGCGTGCCCTCAGGCCGCAGGGCCGAGCGAAGCGAGCGCATCGACCAACGCCTCTCCGACGCGGTCGAGATCGCCGTCCCGAAGCGTCCGCACGTCCAGCCAGAGTGCGTCGTCCCGGACCCGCGCTAGGACGGGAGAGGGCGCCGCACGCAGTCCTTCCGCAAGCGCGTGGGCGGAGCCCCCTTCGAGGACGACGGCGAGGCCGGCGATGCGGTGCTCCGGCAGCGAGCCGCCCCCGACGGCCGCCTCGGTGGGCGCCACGCGAACCTTCCACACACCCGATTCCGCATGCGCCGCGGTGATTCTCGACACGATTTCCTGGACACGCGCCACGCGCGGCTCCAGGGCCTCCGTATCGGAGCGCAGACCCGAGATCGTCGGGACTTCGTGCGCGCGCGACGGATCCAGCATCAGATCCAGGGTCGCGTCGAGCGCGGCCACCGTCAGCTTGTCGACCCGAAGCGCGCGGGCGAGCGGGTTCTTTTTCATGGCCTCGATGTGCTCGCGCTTCCCCATCAGGATGCCGGCCTGCGGACCGCCGAGGAGCTTGTCGCCGCTGAAGCAGATCACGTCGACACCGAGGGCGAGACGACCGGGGGCGAAGGCCTCGCCGGGGAGCCCCTGAGACGACAGGTCGAGGAGCGTCCCGCTGCCGAGATCCTCCACGAAGGGCAGGTCGTGCGCGTGCGCCACCTGCGCGATCTCGCCGACGTCGGCTTCGGCGACGAAGCCACGCTGTTCGAAGTTGCTCCGATGAACCTTGAGGAGCAGCGCGGTCTCCGGACGGATCGCGGATTCGTAGTCGTGGAGGTGGGTCCGATTCGTGGTGCCGACCTCGGCGAGACGAACCCCCGCACGCTCCATGATCGCCGGGACCCGAAACGAGCCCCCGATCTCGACCAGTTCGCCGCGAGAAACGACCACCTCGCGACCGAGCGCGAGGGTATTCAGCGCGAGCAGGAGCGCCGCCGCGTTGTTGTTGACCACGAGGGCGGCCTCCGCGCCGGAGAGCGCCAGGAGCTTGGCCTCGAGCGAGCCCATCCGGGAGCCCCGCCGACCCGTTTCGAGGTCGAGCTCGAGATTCGAGTAGCCGTCCAGCGCTCGGGCCACCGCTTCGGCTGCCGCTGGCGCGAGGGGGGCGCGCCCCAGGTTGGTGTGGAGGACGACCCCCGTCGCGTTGATGACCGGTCGCGGGTGGGGCGCCGCCAGCCGGCCGGCCGCCGCCGACACCTCACGTTCCAGTCGAACGAGGTCCTCGGACGAGCCCGTGAATCTAGATTTCCCCTCGGAAATCTCTCTGCGGATCGTTTCGAGTACGTCGCGGGATGTGCGGATGACAGCCCACTCCGGCAAATCGGGGTCCGAAACCCTCACTTGTGCCGTCAGGCGATCTACCGAGGGCAGACTCCGGCGGGGATCCGAGTTGACCTTTTTCTGCGAACCCATACTCTCAATCCCGTATTCACACGGCCAGACCGGTTCGTGTTCTGGATCGAAATCGCTGGCGGAGCTTGCCCTCAGCGACCGGATCCGGGGTCGATGCGCGGTGACCCCTTTCGGACAACCCGATGGGGACCGCCGCTAACTCTAACCAAGGACAGACCCGACCCCGCCCGTCGCACTTCGATAGAGGCCAAACTTCCTCCCTTAATGCGTCTAGCATCGCCCGGGCTCGCTCCGCGAGACCGGCGCCGACGGGGCGACGAGATTCTGATCACCCGGGGGATACGGACGCGGCGGGGTGCTGCTGCAACCGACTCGAGATCTCCCCGAGCCAATCCATGATGAACCGACGGGTTCGGCCGCAACCGCAACGACCCAACCAAGCGGCGGCTTCGGGCCCCGCAATCGAATCCAGGACCGTTCGGGACCGAAACCGACCGGCCCAAGCCAACTCAGAAACCAGAGTGCGAGTCACCGATTTGATCCACTACGTCGACCACCAACGCCAGCGGCGCTCCGAAGCGAGTCCGACCCGGCGACCCAAGGAGGAGTAGAAAGTCGACGTCCGCGCGACGGTCCCGCACGACCGATCGCGACTCGAGTCCCCGCGCCTCCTAGAGGCCCGACAGCAGCACCCACCACCGCCCGATCGCCCGTCCCGTTCCCGGGGCGCCGCCGCGACGAAAGCGTTGGCCAGCCAGCGACCTTCTCACGACATCGTAGATCCGATCGATCGACTCGCCTGACCAAAGGCGGACCGACTCGGTTTCGCATGCGTCTGGCCTCGCAAAGCCAGACGACGGAAGACCGGATCACCGCCTCGGGCGGAACGATGCAGAACGAGATCATCATCAACGCGGACCTCGGAGAGACCCGGGTCGCTTTACTGGAAGACAAGCAGTTCGCAGAACTGCACATCGAACGCGAGCGCGACAAGAGCGTCGTCGGCAACGTCGTCAAGGGCAAGGTCAGTCGGGTGCTTCCCGGCATGCAGGCCGCCTTCGTCGACATCGGCCTGGAGAAAGCCGCGTTCCTCTACGTGGGCGACTATTTCGAGTCGACCCTCGAGACCGGTGAGACCGACGGGGAGCCGTCGGGTAAGGGACGTCGCGGGCGAGGCCGAGGCCGAGGCGCGCCGCCGAAGATCGACACCGTCCTCCACGAGGGCAAGGAGATCATCGTCCAGATCGCCAAGGAGCCGATCGGGACGAAGGGCGCGCGCATCACCTCGAGCATCTCGATCCCGGGACGCCACCTCGTACTCACCCCCTGGTCCCGCCGCGTCGGCGTCTCCCGTCGCATCGGCTCGGACAAGGAGCGGCGGCGACTGCGCGAAATCGTCGACCGTCTGCGCCCGAAGAACCTCGGCTTCATCATCCGAACCGCCGGCGACGGAGTCACGGAAGCCGACCTCGAGGCGGATATCCGCTATCTCGCGACGGTCTGGGCCGCGATCCAGCATCGTCACGGCGAGACGAGCGCGCCGGCGATGCTCTACTCGGAGCACGACCTGCCGCTTCGGGTCGTGCGCGACCTCGCGGGACACGACACGAAGCGAATCGTTTCCGATGACAAGGAACTCTACGAGCACATCCAGAGCTTCGTCGATCGCTTCGTCGCCGATCCCAAGCCGGAAGTCGTCCACTACGACGAAGGCCTCCCGATCTTCGACCGATTCGGCCTGGAGAGCCAGATCCACGCGAACCTCGAACGCAAGGTCTGGCTGAAGAGCGGCGGCTCCCTCGTGATCGACAAGAGCGAGGCGCTCACCGCGATCGACGTGAACACCGGCCGCTTCGTCGGCAAGCGCGATCTCGAAGAGACCGTTCTGAAGACGAATCTCGAAGCCGTGCAGGAAGTCGTGCACCAGCTTCGCTTCCGGAACCTCGGCGGCCTGATCATCGTCGACCTCATCGACATGGAGAGCGCCGGCAATCGCGAGAAGGTCTATCGCGCTTTTCAGGAAGCGCTTCGCGCGGACAAGGCACGGACCAACATCCTGAAGATCTCGGAACTCGGCCTCGTCGAGATGACGCGCAAGCGGACGCGCGAAAACCTCGTGCAGACGCTATGCGAGCCCTGCAGCTATTGTGAGGGACGGAGCTACGTCCTGTCCCGCGAAAGCGTCGGCTTCCGCGTACTCCGCGAGATCCGGAAGCGCCTCCCGAAGCTGCGCGGACGAGGCGTCGCCGTCGCGGTCAACCCGCACGTCGCAGAGGAGCTCCTCTCGAAGTCGAAGGCCGCACTCGCGGAGCTCGGGGAAGCGATCGGCAAGGACATCGAAGTCCGCGCCCGGCCCGGCATGCACCAGGAGCAGTACGAGCTCACGGTGCTCGAAGCGGGGCCGCCGGCGGAGCTCGAGCTCAGCTGGCTGAACGACACCCACCCCGACACCCGCAAATCGAAGGGAAAAGAAGAGGGGGGCAACGGCGACGGAGCCTCGAAGCGAAGCCGACGACGTGGCGGGCGCGGGCGCTCGCGCGGCGGAAACGGTGAGACCACCGAGGGCGAGAACACCGACGCGGCGGAGGCCCCTGCGGCCGCCGAGGCCGTGGTCGCCGCCGGCGCCGTGGCCGCGACGGGCGATGGCGCCGGCGAAGACGAGGGACCGGCTCGGCTCGACATCCAGGCACGGGTCGGAACGCCGGATGGACCCCTCCGCCTCTCGCTCGACGACGAGGACGAGGGCGAAGAGTCGGCCGAAGCCGTCACGGATCCGGCGGCGGGCTACGAGCGGATGAGCCTCGACGATGAGGACCAGGAGGAGGCCCCCGCGGGCGAAACGGTGGTCGATGCCACCCCGGCGGACGCGGAAGCCGAGAGCCCGCAGGCGGCCGAAACCGAGGCCATTGCGGCGGAATCCGCTCCCGAGGCAGGCACCGAGGCGGCCGAAGGACCCCTCGGGGAGAATGGGCAAGCCGGAGCGGCAGAAGCCGCCCAAACTGTTGACGCGGAAGAGGAATCCAGCATACTCCCGCGCTCCGAATGAGCCGCTGTGGGCGGCCCGATTGTCCCCGTCGCCCCGAGCTTCCCCCCTCCTCTGAGCTCATGGGCGCCCCAGAAAAGGTGAATGATGATGTACGCCGTCGTGCGAAGCGGTGGAAAGCAGTATCGCGTGAGCCCCGGTGGCTCGGTGCGCGTAGAGAAGCTCGCCGGTGAAGTCGGCTCCAAGGTCACCCTCGACGAGGTCCTCATGGTCGGCGGCGAAGGCGACGTGAAGATCGGAACCCCGACGGTCGATGGAGCCAGTGTCTCCGGAACGATCACGGCCCAGGGCCGGGGCGACAAGATCCGTGTCTTCAAGATGAAGCGCCGCAAGGGCTACCGCCGAACCCAGGGCCACCGCCAGGACTACACCGAAATCGCCATCGACGGCATTTCGTCGTAACGGTGCGGCGCCTTCGGCGCCGCCCCTAGATGTTCATGACGATCGCATTACGGGCGATCGAGAAAGAGAATCCGATGTCACATAAGAAGGGTCAGGGCAGCTCGCGAAACGGTCGCGACTCCAATGGTCAGCGCCGCGGCGTTAAGGTCTTCGGTGGTCAGGCGATCAACGCCGGCTCGATCATCGTTCGCCAGTGCGGCACGAAGATCCATCCGGGAACCAACGTCGGTCTCGGCAAGGACTACACGCTCTTCGCGCTGAAGACGGGCACCGTCCGCTTCGGTACCTCCCGCGGCCGCACGATGGCCCACGTGGACGCCGGCGAATAGCAACGTGATCGGTCGCGCCTTCCAGGCGCCACCTCACGTCGAGATCGAATAGACGCGCTCCCCCCTCTTTCTTCGAGAGTGGGCGGAGCGCGTCTTTCGTTTTCGGCCCGCGAAACCGAATCGAGTCATGAAGCACGCCAACCTCTTCGTCGATGAAGTCGAGATCGAAGTCCGCTCCGGAAAGGGCGGGGACGGGATCGTCGCGTTCCGACGCGAGAAGTTCGTCTCGAATGGCGGCCCCAACGGCGGAGACGGCGGCCGAGGCGGCGACATCGTCCTCGTCGCAGATGACAACGTCGGCACGCTCCTCGACTTCAAGGGCGCGAAGAAGATCAAGGCTGCCAACGGGCAGAACGGCGGCGGTTCGGACAAGAAGGGCGCCTCCGGCGATCACATCGAGGTCCGCGTCCCGGTCGGTACCCTCGTCTTCGATCTCGGCGAACCCGTCGACCCCGTCTCCGATGCCGAGTTCGAGGACTTCTACGAAGACGACGCAACGGAAGCCGAGGCGACCCCCGAACAGGTCGAGCTCAACGAGCACGCGGCCCTCGCGGATCTGACGGAAGCGGGGCAGCGCGTCGTGGTCGCGAGAGGCGGACGCGGCGGACTCGGCAACGCTCGCTTCAAGACATCGACACGCCAGGCTCCCGACTTCGCGACCGACGGAAAGCCCGGCGAGCGGCGACGGCTCCGCCTCTCGCTCAAATTGATGGCGGACGTGGGGCTCGTGGGATTCCCGAACGCGGGAAAGTCGACGCTGCTACGCCGTATCTCCGCCGCCCGGCCCCGCGTCGCCAACTATCCCTTCACGACCCTGGTTCCGTCGCTCGGTGTCGTCGAGCGCGACGACCAGCGGATCGTCGTCGCGGACATCCCCGGGTTGATCGAGGGGGCGAGCGATGGCGCCGGCCTGGGACATCAGTTCCTTCGACACGTCGAGCGTACCCGCGTGCTGATCCATCTTCTCGATCTCGAAGCGATGTTCACGATGGGGCGGGATCTCGTCGATGACTACGACGCGATCCGACGCGAGCTCGGGCGCTATCGCCCCGAGTTGCTCGAACGCAAGGAGATCGTCGTGCTCAGCAAGGGCGACCTCGTGCACGACGACGCGATGATCGCCGACCTCGAAGCGAAACTCGCAGCGCGCGACATCGAGACGCGCAGGATCTCCGCTGCGGCGTCGCAGGGCATGGAAGATCTGCTCCACGCGATGTTCGACGCCGTCGAAGAGGAACGGGCCCTCGACGAAGAGCGCGAGGAAGCCGGAGCAGGACGATGAACGAGACGACACCCTGGGAACTCGTGCCCCGCGCGAAGCGGATCGTCCTGAAAGTCGGCACCAGCAGCCTGACGAAGGACGGCCAGCTCCAGCCCGACCGATTCACCGCCCTCGCGCGCGACGTCGCTGCGCTGATGGACGGCGGCCGACAGGTCGTGCTCGTTTCGTCGGGCGCCATCGCGGTCGGAGCGCATCGCCTCGGTTGGCAGCACAGCGGCCACAGCGTCCGCGAAAAGCAGGCCGCCGCCGCCGTCGGTCAGATCGGGCTGATCGAGCTCTATCAGAGACGCTTCGGCAATCTCGATCGCCACGTCGCGCAGATCCTGCTCACTCGGGCCGGGCTTGAGGACCGCGAGCGCTTCCTGAACGCGCGGCACACGATGCTCGAACTCCTGCGACTCGGCGTGATTCCGATCGTCAACGAGAATGACACCGTCGCGACCGACGAGATCCGCTTCGGAGACAACGACAATCTCGCCGCCACGATCGTGAACGCCGTGGGCGCCGATCTCCTGGTCATTCTGACCGACGTCGAAGGTCTCTACGAACGGGCCCCCGTCGCGGGCGAGCCCACGCCGCCCCTCATCCGAACCGTCGAGACCATCACGCCCCAGATCGAATCCGCCGCGAGCGGCGCGGGCACCCGCTTCGGCAGCGGCGGCATGATCACGAAGCTCGAAGCCGCTAAGAATGCCGCGAGTTCAGGAGCCGCCACCGTTCTGTGTCATGGCCGAACGAAGGACGTGCTCCAGCGGCTCGTCGCCGGAGAAGAACGAGGCACTCTCTTCGCACCCGGCGACCGTCTGCGCGGCAACAAGCATTGGCTCGCGTTCACCGCCAAGACCCACGGCCGAATCGTCGTCGACGACGGCGCTGCCTCTGCCCTCGTCGCACGTGGCCGCAGTCTGCTGCCTGCCGGTGTGTTGCGTGTCGAAGGGACCTTCACGATCGGCGACTCCGTCAGCTGCGTGAACGAGCACGGCGAGGAGATCGCACGTGGCCTCGCCGGCTATTCGTCCGACGACATCGCGAAGCTCGCCGGCGTCGCGACGAAGGAAATCGGCCGGGTGCTAGGATATTCGAACGGCGAAGAAGTCCTGCACCGCGACGACCTCGTGATCCTGAAGGACTGAGCTTCTTCTCCTCAACCTCCGAGACCCCCGCATGACCGAACAGACGAACGACCAACTGGCTCAGGAGATCCGCGACCTCGCGGCGAAGGCCGCGCTCGCGAGCGCACGCATGGGCGAGCTCTCCACCGAGCGCAAGAACGCCTGGCTCGCGCGAACCGCGGAGCGCCTGGAAGCGGCGCGCGACCGGATCATGGAAGCGAATGCCAAGGACATCGCGGAGGCCGCCGACAAGGGCGTGCCGGAGACGATGCGAAATCGGCTCGGAATCTCCGACGGCAAGTGGGCGGATATGCTCCGGGGACTGCACGACGTGATCGCGCTGCCCGATCCCGTCGGCCGGATCTCGAACCACAGCGTGCGACCGAATGGACTTCGCGTCGGACAGATGGCGATCCCGCTCGGCGTGATCGCGATGATCTACGAAGCGCGCCCGAACGTGACCGTCGATGCCGCGGCGCTCTGCCTGAAGGCAGGCAACGCGGTGATCCTTCGCGGGGGGAGCGAGGCGTTCCACTCGAACCAGGCTCTCGGCGAGGAGCTTCGTGCGGCGGCGCGTGACACCGGCATTCCCGAGGATGCAATCACGCTTCTTCCGACGACCGATCGCGCAGCGATCGACGTAATGCTCAAGCTGAACGACTCGATCGATCTGGTGATCCCCCGCGGCGGCGCGGGCCTGATCCGCAAGGTCATGGCCGATTCGACGATCCCCGTCATCGCCCACGACGCAGGCGTGTGTCACATCTTCCTCGACGAGAGCGCCGACGTCGACATGGCCGTCTCGATCGTTCACGAGTCGAAGATGCGTCAGATGCCCGTCTGCAATGGACTCGAGACCTTGCTTTGCCACGCCGGCGCGGCCGAGACCGTGCTGCCCGCCGTGCTCAAGGACCTGCACGAGGCGGGCGTCGAGATCCGAGGCTGTGTCCGAACGGTCGAGGTCTTCGGCGACGCGGTGGCCGCGGCCGAAGCCGACTGGTCGGAGGAGTTCCTCGCCCCGATCCTCGCGGTCAAGGTCGTCGAGAACATGGACGGCGCAATCGATCACATCAGGAACTACGGATCAGACCACACCGAGATCATCATCACGGGCAGCTACCCGAACAGTCAGGAGTGGCTCCGCCGCGTGAACTCCTCGACGGTCGGAGTGAACTGCTCGACCGGCTTCTCCGACGGCTTCCAGCTCGGGCTGGGCGCGGAGATCGGGATCTCGACATCGAAGCTGCACGCCTACGGCCCGATGGGTCTCGAGGGGCTCACGACCCGCAAGTTCGTGTTGATGGGCGAAGGACAGCTTCGCGGGTGACCGCAGACGGCGGCCAGACCGACCGGATCGGACTCTTCGGCGGCACCTTCAACCCGATCCACCTGGGTCACCTGCGCGCGGCGGAAGAGGTCCGCGAGGCCCTCGACCTTTCGCGCGTGCTCTTCATCCCGAGCCGGATCCCGCCCCACAAGACCGCTGACGACGTCGATCCGATCGCGACGACCGAGGAGCGACTCACTTGGGTCGAGACGGCGATCGCGGGCGCGGAGCATTTCTCCATCGACCGGATCGAGGTGGACCGCGACGGCCCGTCCTACCTGGTCGACACCCTCACGGCGATTCGCGAGCGGGAGCGGGGCCGGCGCCGCACGGTGTTCATCGTGGGCGAGGACGCTTTCGCGGAGATGGGGGACTGGCGCGCGCCCCAGGAGATCTTCGCACTCACGGATCTCGCCGTGATGACGCGCCCGCCGGGGCAGCTGCGGGATCTCGCGGAGAGGATGCCCGACGCCGTGCGCGAGGCCTTCGATGTCTCCGCCGATGGGCGCGAGGCGACCCACAGGGACGCCGGTACCCGAATCCAGCTCGTCCCGATCTCCGCCCTCGACATCTCGTCGAGCAAGGTGCGAATCGCCTGCCGGAACGGGCACTCGATTCGCTTCCTCGTGCCCGAATCGATCCGCGCGAGCGTGGAATCCAGCGGGCGCTATGGTCCGACGCCCTCAGCAGAGCGACCCTGACGACGGCGCTTCGGAGCGACGCCCGCGCCGACACGGCGGCGAGCGCAAGGAGAGCAGGTTGGAAATCCCCGATCCGAAGACGAAGGCACGATGGATCGTGGAGGCCGCCCTCGACCGCAAGGCGGAGCGCCCCGTGGCCCTCGACATGCGCTCACTGACTTCGTACGCCGACTCGTTCATCCTCCTGACGGGCCGCTCCGATCGGCAGGTTCGGTCGATCTCGGACGCCGTGGTCGATGTACTCAAGCAACAGGGTGAGCCGCCGCTCGGGGTCGAAGGAGAGTCCGACGGCAACTGGGTCCTGATCGATTGCAACGATGCAATCGTCCACGTCTTCGACCCGGAGACGCGGGAGCAGTACGACCTCGAGCGGCTGTGGCGCGATGCGCCGCGGATCGATCTCGAGATCGAGGGAGTCGATCCCAATCCTTCGCTCGTCGATGAAATCGACGTCGACGGAGAGGCGGATGAGGACGGCGCTTTCCCCGCTGCCTGACCCTATCAGCCAGCCCCTCCTCCACCCGCTCGGTCCCCTCCTGCGTCCATCCCGTCGAGACGCGTTAGGCCGTTGCCTTCGGGTCGCGGCCGCGAGACGACGAGATGAACTCCCTCTGGCGACGCGCTTCCACGGCGCTGCTCGACGCGATCCTGCCCTGCGCCTGTGTGGTCTGTGCTCGACCGATCCGGTCAGTTTCGCTCACCCGCCCTCCCGCTTTCTGCGGCCGGTGTGAACGCGAACTGCCATGGTGGCGATACGCAGACGGTTGCCCTCGATGCGGCGAACGAAGGATCTCCTCCGTCGGCTGTCCGCGCTGCCTCTCCCGGATGAGCCCGCTTCAGGCGAGTCACGTCGCGTTCCGGTACGCCGGCCCCGTCGTGCGATGGATCCCGGCGATCAAAAGTGAGGAGGGCCGATCCGGAGAGGCCCTTCTCCGCGCGATGGACGCGCTCGCGGAGGCCCTTGCCGAGCGGGTCGCGCGCGAAGCAGCGGGACGGATCGACTTCGTCGTGCCGCTTCCGCTCCACGCCGAACGCCTCCGGCGACGCGGCTTCAACCAGGCGGAAGTCCTGGCACGGAGCATCGCGCGACGCCTGGACCGCCCGTCCAGGACCGACGTCCTCGAGCGCGTCCGCGCGACGCAGCCGCAAGCTTGGCTTCGCGGTGAGGCGCGCCGCGAGAACGTCCGAGGCGCATTTCGGGCCCCTCGCGCTCTCTCCGGGGATCCGCGCATCGCCCTGGTCGACGACGTGCTGACGACCGGCGCGACCCTCGAGGCGGCCGCGAACGCGCTCCTCGAAGCGGGTGCGCTCGAGGTCCGGGGGATCGCCCTGGCAGCCACCCTGCCGGGCGGCGCGAAAAACTCGCCCCGCGGCACTCCCGGTCGGCGAGCGGTGCCATAGAAAGGGCTCGGCGAGCGGGAACGGGTCGGGAGGCAGTTCCCGAGCGCGCCAACTATCCTCAGGCGCCTTCCTCGACCTCGGCGATCCTGATGAATCCGCTCGAGAAAAGTCGTCATTCGGCCGATTCAGGAGAAGCCCCGTCGATCGGTCGCGCCTCCTTCGAAGAGGCCAGGAGTCCAGCATGTCCGTCGCCCGAACCCTCCTTGCCCTCACCGCCGCCGCGATCCTCTCCGCGCTCGCCCCGGCGAGCCCCGCGCTCGCGCAGGACGTCGAGGCGGTGCCCGAATCGTACGAGAAGAACCTGCGCGCCTACCTCGAGATTCAAACGCAGCTGGTCTCCTACGGTGACAACGTCGCTCTCCAGGCCGCCAACGAGACGCTGATGCAGATCGCCAACAGCGGCACGCAGGTCACGGAACAGATCCAGCAGATCGTCCTCGAGGAGGCCCAGGCGAAGTTCGGCGCGAAGCTGAGCGACCTCGACTATCTCGCGAAGCTCTGGGCACCGATCTACGCGAAGCACTTCACCGAAAAAGAGCTGAAGGCGATTCTCGATTTCTGGAGCTCCCCCGTCGGCCGGAAGACCGTCGAGGTCACACCCCAGCTGACCCAGGACAGCTTCAGCGCGCTCCAGATCTTCACGATCACGAACACGCCCGCCTATCACATGGCGATCGATGCCCGCCTCCGCGAGCTCGGCATGGGCCTCACCGTCACGCCCAGCGGCAACTAGGCGCTCGCCGCGCGCTACTTGCCACGACTCGCCAGATAGTCCCGCCGTGCCTGACCGCACTCCGGATCCTGGAAGCCGTTCACCAGCCCATCCGCATCGGACCAGCTGCGTCCGGTCCCGACCATCTGATCGGTCACGGCGTTCACATGGCGCTTCGTCGCGGTGATCGCGTAGCGCGCCTTCTTCGCGAGGGAGGCGGCGAGTTCGTCGACCTCCGCATCGAGTGCAGCCGCGGGGACAACGCGGTTCAGGAAGCCCGCCGCCTTCGCCTCCGCCGCATCGAAGGGCCGGCAGGTCAGAACGAGCTCCTTGGTCAGCGCCGGTCCGATCTCGCGCACGAGGCGTGGAATGCCGCCCCAGGCGAGGGGAATCCCCAGATCGACTTCCGGAATCGAGAAGCGCGCCTCTTCGCTCGCGAAGCGGAGATCACAGGCCGCCGCGAGGACTAGGCCCCCGCCGATGCACCAACCGTTGACCTTCGCGACCGTGATCGAACGCATTCCTTCGACGGCTTCCGCCATCCGCCGACCGATCTCCGCGATCTCGTGGGTCGATCTTTCGCTCTTGCTCGAGAAGCTGTTCAAGTCCGCCCCCGCCGAGAACGCACGTCCGGCGCCGGTCACGACGACGACCTTCGCATCGGTCTCCTCGTCGAAGTACCGTGCGGCGAGCGCGATCTCTTCGAGGGTCTCTACGCCGAGAGGGTTCATCTTCTCGCCACGGGTGAGGGTGAGCCGGCCGATCGGCCCTTCCATTTCGGTCTTCAGGTTCTGGAACAAGGAATCGTCTCCGTGATTTGATCGCAGCAGCGGGCAGCCGATGCGAAGCCCGCGATTTCGGCGTCCACGACCGGCACTCCTCGCGCGATCGTCAGCCGATCAATGAGCTGATCGGGGTGAAAGTCCCTGCGGAACCACGCGCGCTCGTCTCGTCCGAGCTCACGAAGGAGGCCACAGCGGCAAAGCAGGACGCGACCTCCGCGGAGGCGACCCCGACGCGAAGGACGATTCGCAAAGGGCGAATCACGATCGCCGGTCGTGGCGAATGGGAGCTCTGATCGGACATGGACGCCTCGGGCCGGGTACGGCAGCGGTGCCTCGGAAAGTTAGCCTAGAGTGGCGTCGTCCCCGTGTTCCCGCATCGCCCCGTTCATGGGCGCTCAGGAGTAAATCGCCCCATGTTCCCGGCCTCGCTGCGCCGCACGCTCTTCACAGGACTGCTCTTCGTCCTGCTCGCGAACCTCACCGCTTGCTCGGGGCAGAGCGACGTTCGCGGGACCTACGAGGTAGAGCTCCGCGTGCCGAGGATCGGGGTTCCGCTCAAGGGGACGCTCGTGTTGGGCGCCCGGTCTCTCGAAGTCGGAGACGGTGCCTGGATCGTCCCGAACACGCGCGGAGGCGGCGAAATCGACGACGAGGACGACCTTCTGCTCGACGTGAACTCCTGCCTCGTGCTGATGAGCGCCCGAACCGGAACGGCTCATTCGGTGATGCTCTTCGAAGCGCGCGCACGGACGGACGGGATCGATCTGCCCTTCGGCTTCTTCGACAGCGGCAAGGAGCGGATCGAAGTGACCGACCTGAGCCTCTTCGCGAACGTCCTGAGCGGAGATCTCGTGTTCGCCGACGAAGACGGAATCGGGCGAGGAAAGCTCTACGGCGATCGGACCGGCGACGCGGACGGGGACTACTGCACGCTCGCCCACGCGACGTTTCTCGAGGCGATCGAAGTCGAAGCGCGGCGGAAAGTCGCGGGCGAGGAGCGCTCTCGTTAGGCGCAGGAGAGTCAGCCCCTCCCGACGGATTCGGCGATCACCTGGCGGAGTCGCTCCGGATCGACGGGTTTCTTGAAGATCACGCCTTCGAGTCCTTCCATCCGACTCCGCTTGATGATGTGGTCCTTGTCGTAGTGAAACGCGGTCATCATCAGCACCGGCATGTCCGGATAGGCCGCCCGGACACGTAGATAGAGCTCGTGCCCATCCATCTTCGGCATCACCACGTCGGAGAGCAGCAGATCGAACCGCNCTNGCTCGAGCGCTTCGAGCGCCTGCGCGCCGTTGTCNGCGACCTGAACGAGACAGCCGTCGACCTCGAGGAGNTCCTTGAGGGTCCGGCTGATNCCGGCGTCGTCGTCNGCCACGAGGATNCGGAGGCCGGNGAGGCGNGCATCGGGCTCGTGCCGTTTNCGGTGCTCGTCGCGAAGATCGACCATCCGCGCCGGGCCCACGTAGTTNGTCGTNTCGTAGCTCTCGCTCCTCACCATCTCGGCGAGGCGTTCGACGACTTCGGTGATNCGGCCGACCTCACGACGGATGGCGTCGAGGCGTTCGTTCTCGACNGAGGAGTCCGACTCNCCGGCGAGGCGAGCGATGTCGTTCTCGAGGAGCGTCGCCTGNTTGACGATCACCGAGAGCGGGTTGTTGATCTCGTGCGACAAGCCGATCGCGACCTCGCCGAGCGTCGCGAGCTGGTCCTTCTGGAGGATGTCGCGCAGGTCCTTCGCGAAGCCGATCGTGCCGTCTTCGTCGCCTTTCTCGTCGTAGAGGACCGTGCCCGAGATCGCGACCGGAATCAGATCGCCGTTCCTGGCGACGAAGGTCGTCTCGAGGGTGTTGCAGACCCCGACACCCCCCTGTTCCGGACCTCGCATGGCCTCGGCGACCCGCTTCGCCTCTTCGACGCTCGGGTAGAAGAGGCCGACGAACTCGCCGAGCACTTCTTCATTCTCGTAGCCGAGAGAGTCGTGCGCCCCGTCGTTGTAGTAGACGACCCGGCCTTTTCGGTCGGTTCCCACGATGATGTCCGGGGAGCGCTTGGTCAGCTCCTCGAAATGTTCTCGCGAGAGCGTCATCCGACGTCGACTCCTCTTGCGCGTCGGGGGATCAGCCGATCCCCTGCTCGGCGAGCCAACGCTCCGCGTCGATCGCCGCCATGCAACCCGTACCGGCGGCGGTCACGGCCTGTCGATAGACCGGGTCCGCCACGTCTCCGCAAGCGAACACGCCTTCGACCGACGTGTACGTCGAACCGGGCTTTACCTTCAGGTACTCGGCATCGTCCATGTCGAGCTGCCCCTTGAACAGAGACGTGTTCGGCTGATGGCCGATCGCGATGAACAGCGCTTCCAGGTCGATGTCGCGAGTCGACTCGTCGCGTACGTCCTTGAGCCGGACGCCGGTCACGAACTCGTCGCCGAGCACCTCATCGACTTCGGAATGCCAGGCGAACTCGATCTTGTCGTTCTCGAGGGCCCGTTCCTGCATGATCTTGGATGCGCGGAGCTCACCGCGACGATGCACGAGAGTGACCTTTGTCGCGAAACGCGTCAGGAAGAGCGCCTCTTCCATCGCGGTGTCGCCGCCTCCGACCACCGCCATCGGCTTGTCCCGAAAGAGCGCACCGTCGCAGGTTGCGCAGGCGGACACGCCCTTGTTCATGAATTCCTGCTCGGAGTCGAGGCCCAACCAGCGCGCGGAGGCACCTGTCGCGACCACGATCGCGTCCGCGGTGTAGTTCGTGCTGTCCGTCGAGACCTTGAAAGGGCGCGCGGAGAAGTCGACGCTCGTCGCGTCCGTGTAGAGGATCGTCGTGCCGAAGCGCTCCGCCTGCTTCTGGAACTCCTCCATCATGAGCGGCCCGGTGACCCCGTCGGGATAGCCCGGGTAGTTCTCGACGTCCGTCGTGATCATCAGCTGACCACCGAAGTTGAGACCCGCCAGCATCAGCGGCTCGAGACCAGCGCGCGCCATGTAGATGGCCGCGGTATATCCCGCCGGTCCGCTTCCGATGATGAGCACTCGTCGGTGCTCGCTCTCCATAGCCGCTTCCTTCCTGGTCGGTGCGTGATGACGAGCAAGTCTACGACCGGGCCTCCGGAATGGCTACCCGATCCGCTAATCCGGGGGCCCGTCAGCCATCCCGCGCCCGTAGGTCGGCAGCCTTCAGCCCAAGGGCACACAGCGCCCGTAGGTCAAAGCGGCTCGGTGATCGGGAGCTCTTCCCACATCAGCTGGAGGAAGATCCCGATGAAGAACGAGAGGAAGGTCATCAGGAGCAGGGCCGAAGGGAAGAGGTAGACGCCCTCGATGCCCACGATGTGCGGTAGCTGGCCGATCATCGGCGGCATCGTGTCCCGGAGTGCGGTCACCGGAAGCTCCCCGGAGTCTGGTGACCAGTTCCGCGAGGCCATGAAGGGGCCAATCAGGCTCGTCATCACGACCCCCACGCCGAAGGCCTCGACGACCCCGAGCAGAAAGATCGATCGGGCCCGGGCAAAGGCCACCGCGGTGTCGGGGATCCGCCGGGCGACCTCGACGTAGATGTAGAGAAGCGTCACGAGGGCGAGCAGGAGCACGACCGAGTCCAGCGCGACCTGGGCGCGGCTCGCAAGGTCCCAGACCTCGTCGATCAGGAATACGGGCAGGTAGCCGACGATGATGCCCGCTCCGATCCGTGGGACCGACGCGTGGAAGAAGCTGAGGTCCCGCTTCCAGCAGAAGCGATAGAGCAGGAACCAGATCGCCGCGGCGTAGACCAGCGTGACCTCCGCCGCGCAGATCAGGTCGAAGACCCGGGGCGCGAGGTCGTAGGCGAAGGCCGCCATCACGAAGGGCAGGAGCAGCCCCACGAGGACGGAGAGGTGGATCCGGGGCGTGTGCCAGGTGAGGTTCCGGTCCTGCGCTTTCGCGCTCCCTGGGTCTTCGAGCCCCGCTTGGTGGTTGATGATCGCCGACGAGTGGCGGATGTCGTAGACCCGAAGGAACCAGCGCTCCAGCTTCCCGAGGATCCGACGGCAGTTGCTGCCCGGGCGCCGCAGGAAGGGACTCAGGTCACCGCTCCGCTCGATTCTTCCGGCCCCGGTCTCGAGAATCGCCGCGAGGACTTCTTCCTCTCGGCTCCCGAAGGGGGAGTCCTCCTTCTCGAACGCCTGATTCTCCTCTTCGAGGCAGACGCCCTCGAGCCAGAGGTAGAACGCGCGCTCCGCCATCCGCAGGATCATGCGGTTCTGTGCTTCGACCTCTCCCCCTTCGAGGACCTGAAAGAAGCCACTTTCGGTCGGGTCGTCGCCCGGGTCGACCAGCTGGACCTCGCCCGCGAGATAGGCCTTGAGATAGTCGGGCTCGACGCGGTCCTCGACGAGTACACGGAGAGACCGGAAGATCCGCCGACGCAGGCTGAAGGCAGCGACGCGGACCTGCCGTCCGCCGTCGATCTCGTGGGTCTCGTGGGTCTCGATGAAGCGGAGCAGGACCTGCGAGAGCAGCGCCACGTCCTGGTGAAAACGCAGCCGTGCGTCCGGACGCAATCGGTCGCCCTCTTCGAGGTGGTCGACGAGTCCGTCGAGATAGCGCGGCGCCGCTGCGAGCATCCGCGTCACGAGGTTGCGCTGGTCGCGGGGGCTCGCCCGCCCACCGAGCAGCCGGGACTTCGTCAGCAGGTCATCCAGCTGGAGAAAGAGCTCGGTCGGATCGTGCCGACTCGCATGAAACGAGAAGGTTTCGGGGAAGATGCGCTCGAACGCCCCCTCTCCGTGCGCGACTTCGAAGCGGACCTCACGGGCGTGGAAGGCCAGCGTGAGGCGAAAGGTCAGCTGGAGACGCTCGACCCGGAGCTCGAGTCGCGGGAGCGCATCGGTGCCCCCGCCGCGAATTGCGGGCGCCTCCTCCCGGCCTCCTCTCGCGAAATCCGCTGCCGAGGCCAAAGCGCTAGAGGATCCGCTGGCGAGGATTTTCGCCGCTCTCGTAGTAGGACTCGACCGCTCTCGAGAGCGCGACCACGCCCTCGGGCAGGGACTCGCTTCGCGGCCAGCGCTGCGCCGCCACGCTCAGGCGATCCCTCAGCATCTGCGCATCCGGATAGGCATCCCCGGCCATCGTATCGTCCACGTCGAGCCAGTTCCCGATCGCGGTCTGGGTCCGCGAGACCCGCTCCCGGAGCTCCGACATGTTCGCCGACTCGACCCCCGCGCCGCTGACGCGTCCCCCTAGACTGGCGAGGTCGACCAACGCCTTCTCGAGCGTATCGCGGAGGGGTCCGGGCTCGCTCGCCTTCGTCTCGGCGAGACGACCCACGATCTCTTCGAGATCCCGGGTGAGCGGTTCGTGGGAGATCTCCTTGAAGAGGATGACCCGGCCGAGCGGAATCTCGTCCTCGTTCAGGAGCGACTGGACCGACACGCGGATCCGGTGGCCCGCGCCGACCCCGATGTCGAGCTCTTCGAAGGTCCCGCCGGCTTCGTCGGCGAGGGTCTTCACGCGCTCGGACAGCTCCTCGAGGTGCTCGCGCTCCATCACGCTGCCGATCGTCTGGCCGACGATGTCGCCTTCGATCCCGATGAAGGCCTTCGCAGGGTGGTTCACAGCGCGGACGACACCGTCCGCGTCGACAGCGATCGCGCCGGTCCGCAGCCGATCCATCACTGCCTCGAGGAACAGATTCGCATCCCGAAGGTCGTCGACGAGACGCCGATTCTCGAGCGTCAGCGAATGGAGCTCCACCGCACGACGAACGAGCGCCTTCAGCTCGTCCGGCTCCCACGGCTTGTTGACGTAGCCGTAGATGTGGCCGTCGTTGATCGCCTTGATCGTCGCCTCGGAATCCGCGAATCCCGTCAGGATGATCCGGATCGTCTCGGGGAAGCGTTCGTAGACTTCACTCAGGAGCTCGACACCGGTCATGCCGGGCATGCGCTGATCGGTGATCACGACCGCAATCGGAGCGTTCTCTTCCATGATCCCGATCGCATTCGTCGGATCGGACGTCGTCAGGACCTCGTACACGTCCATGAACGTGAACGTCATCGTCTCGAGGATGGCCTCCTCGTCGTCGACGATCAGAATGCGCGGTCGTTCGTTCTCACTCATGGTCTTGCTTTGTCACGCCCCGGGCGGAAGCCCGCAGCCGAGGAATCTAGTCGAGCGCCCGGAGGCGACCCTTCAATACCGTGTGGCTTCGATCAATTTCTGCCGATCGCCGTTCCACTCGTCCTTCCAGCGTTCGGCGACCTCCTCGCCAGGGCTCTTGCCCTTTTCGATCTGCTCGTGGAGCGGATCGAGGAAGCCGCGCTCATCGCCGTCACTGAATCCCTCTTCGTGGATCCGCGCGAGCCCGCCGTCGGCGAGCTTCACGAGCTCCCGGGCCAGATCGAGCACCTTGTGTCCACCCATGTCGGCCCGCAGCCCACGCCGGGCGACGTCCCGTTGGCCGACGTCGAGCGCTTCCGTCGTCACGCCCGACAGGAGCGAGAGCGTCCCATCGAGGGCGTCCGCGTCGTAGAGCAGCCCCTTCCAGACCGTTGGCAGCGCACAGATATGGGCGCGCGGGACGGTGTCCGCGCCACGGACCTCGATGATCCGCTTGAGACGCACGTCGGGGAAGAGTGTCGTGAGATGCATGTCCCAATCGCGCAGGGTCGGACGATGGATCACGCCATCCACTTCGAAACCCCGGTCCATGAACTGCCGAAAGGTCAGTCCGTTCGCCGCGTGATAAGCGTGGTCCCGGATCAGGAAGAACATCGGGACGTCGAGCGCCCACTCCATGTAGCGCTCGTATCCGAACTCCGGATCGAAGACCCAGGGAATCAGACCGCAGCGATCCGGATCGGTGTCGCGCCAGATGATCAGCCGCTTCGAGACGTAACCGTTCTCTCGCCCGCCGGAGATGGACGAGTTGGCGAAGAGCGCCGAGACGACCGGTGTCGCGAGGAGCGCCGCCCGCATCTTCGCGATCATGTCGCCTTCGCTGGCGTAGTCGAAGTTCGCCTGGACCGTCGCGGTCGCGTGCATCATGTCGAGGGCCATCCCGCCGCGGGTCGGCAGGTAGTTGCGCATGATGTCGTAACGGCCCTTCGGCATGTGCGGGATGTCGTCGACTTCGTGGAAAGGGTCGATGCCCAGGCCGAGCCACGCGATCCCGAAATCGTCCGAGAGCTCCTTCACCAGATCGACGTGCGTGTTGAACTCGGCGCAGGTCTCGCCCGACGTCTTGAGCGGCGCACCCGAGAGCTCGATCTGCCCGCCGGGTTCCAGGGTGATGCTCGCGCCGTCCTTCTGGAGGGCGACGACTCTGCCGCGCTCTTCGACGCGCTCCCAGCCGACGGCGGCGTAGACCTTGTCCAGCAACGCACCGATTCCGTAGGGACCCTCATAGGGAACCCGGTCACCGGTGTCGGCGTAGACGCCGACCTTCTCATGCTCGGTTCCGACGGCCCAGTCTTCGCGCGTCGTCTCCGCGGCGCCGAAGTAGGCCAGGAGCTCGCCCACGCCCTCGACGGGCCGGTCCTGGGAATTCATGCGCGGAGACTCCTCGGCTTCGGTTCCGGGCTCGGACGGAACGCGAGATCCGGGCGGATGCCTAATCGTAGAGATCTGTGTGGAGAAAGCGAATCAGGGCGCATACGACGGCCTGGGATCCGTACGCGGCCCGATCGAGGCGCCCACCGGTCAGCCGGCCGATGTTCCCACCGCTGCGACCCGAGGGCGCGCCCGCGTCGATTCCGGGGGCGTCGGCGGCCGGCGGGCGATTCGCGGACCAATGGTCATCGAAGAGGTCGCCGATCGGCGCCTGGTCTCGCACCGCCGGCTGCAGAGCGCCCGCGGGATAGGCGAACCCGGAGGAGAAGCCGTGGCCGTCGCGATCGCCGTCGGTGATCCAGGCGCATCCGACGTTGAAGAACCCCTCGGCAGGATCTCGCGCATCGGCGGGCCCTTCCGCCAGGCGGGCGAGGCCATCCTCGATTCCGACCGCGAGCCCACACGGGCCCGATGCGAACGCCGCCCGGGCCCTGTTCCGAGCCCCGGAAACGATCTGTTCCCACCCGATGGGCTGCTCCGGCACGGCGCTCGCAACCCCGGCAGGCACCAGTTCGAGGATCGCCCCCGGCGCGGCGAAGCCCTCGAAGGCCGCGCGCACGGCCCCGAGTTTCGCTTGATTCTCCGTCCCGACGCGAATCGCGGCCCCTTCGAGCACGGCGCGCAGCGAAGCGCTCGGACGGAAGGTCGTTTCGAACTCGGAACTCAGGGCGTGGTCGCCTCTTCGAGGAAGCGCTCGAGGAAATCTTCGAGAGCGTCCTCGAGGTCGGACTCCGCGGTGAACGGGAAGGTCCGGCAGGGCCCTTCGCTCTTCCCGGTCTTGAAGGGACCGACCAGGGTGAACTCGGCCTTGCTCTTCGCGATGACGAGAGCTCGGTGACGACCGCGAGCGAGCTCGAACTCGTGCGCGTGCAGATGCTTCTCGTCGAGCCGGACCGCCGAGACGGTGATCGACAGATGGGGAACGTCGGCGGCGACCGCGCCGTTGAAGGCATCGATCGCGGAGGCGACGGTGGATCGGAGCGCCTCGAGCTTCTTCGCCGCGTTCGCCATGCCTTCGGCGTGGCGCTTCTCTCGTTCGACGATGCCCTCGGCGATCGCCTTCAAGCGTTCTTCGAGACTCATAGGGAATTCCTCCACGGGGGGCGCGTCGACGCGATCGGGGACGTCGGCGCGAGAGGGTTTGGAGCGCGATCGCGCTAGAGCGCTTCGTTGGCGATGGCGATGGGACCCTCGCCGAGATCCGCCAGGAGCTGATCCCGGATCGAGCGGAAGACGGGCAGACGCGCATCCGCGACAGGCTCACCGGCCGGACCGCCGATCTTCATCGGGTCCACGTACACCCCGTTGCGCTTCACCCGGAAGCAGACGTGCGGACCCGTCGAGAGACCGGTCGTCCCGACGTAGCCGATGATCTGCTTCTGCTTCACGCGATCGCCGACCTTGAGTCCCTTGGCGAAGGAGGCGAGGTGGGCGTAGTGGGACGTGAGGCCGTCGCGATGTCGGATGCGGACGAGGTTGCCTGAGGCGCCCGCGCGCGCGCGGTATTCGACGACGCCGTCGGCGACGGACCAGATCGGCGTGCCGTGGGGGGCGGCGTAGTCGATGCCGCGGTGCGGTCGCGTGACGTTCAGGATCGGGTGGCGGCGCGAGCGGGTGAAGCGGGAGCTGATTCGACTGAACTCGAGCGGTGCGGCCAGGAAGGCGCGCTCGACGCTCGATCCATCGGGACGGAAATAGGCTCCGTTCCCCTGTTCGTCTTCGAAGTAGACGACGGTGTGGTCGCCGGCCTTGCCCGCATAACGTCCCGCGAGGATCCGGCCAGGCCGGACGTAGACGTCTTCCCCATCGTCGTTCGTCCGGTAGAGACGCTCGTAAAGGATCTGGAATTCGTCGCCGGGATGGACCTGGCGGCTGAAGTCGATGTCCCAGGCCAGGATGCGGGAAAACTCGGCGGCGAGCGCGCTCTGCTCTCCGAGCGCGAGAATCGCGCCGTAGAAGGAGGAATCGACGAGTCCGGCGATCTTGGCGACGAGCGGGCGGAGCTCGGCGCTTTCCTTGCGGACGACGTAGCGCGTGCCCTCCCAGGCAAGATAGAAGCTCTCTTCCGGGCTCTGCGAGTAACGGAAGTCGAGGACCCGACCGTCCGCGTCCTGACCGAGGCGGTAGGTGTCGCCGGCACGCGAGCGACGGAAATCGAAGACCTTTCGCATTTCGGTCGCGATCAGATGGACGGTCGACGGCGCGATTCCCTGATGACGCAGCGAGGCACCGAGGCTCTCTCCGCTCGCGATCTCGCCGCGAGTGACGATCGTGAAATGTTCGACCGGATCTCCCCCGGCCGAAGGCAATTGATGGATCGGGAGCTCTTCGATCGCGATCCCGCTCGGCGGGTCTGCCGCGAGCCTCTCGGTCGTCGGCCGATCCGCCGGCGAGTGGGAGACGAGGGTCGCGGGGCCGCGCGCGCTCACATCCAGCGTGTGGGCGGCCAGAGTCGTCGCCGCGCTGGTGTATTCGACGGCGGCGTTCGCACCTGCCGCGGCGGCCGACTCGATCCGGGGGCCATCTTCGGCGGAACCGATCTCGCTTCCGACACCGAAGCCCAACACGATGGCGAGGACGACGAGCAGCCCCCCGATCCCGGCACGGGAAATCAGCGGGCGATCGAGGGCATCCACCGTCCTGTCCTCGCCGGGTCGGGCCGTGACCGAGCGGGTCCCGAGCCCTTCCTCGTCGGAAGGATCACGTCGCATTCCAGAAGCTCCTGGGGCTCTCACTCCGGCGCAATGTTTAGCCCGATGGGCCCTCCGACGCAGCCGCTGCGACCCTCCTCCGGTCTCAATTCGGGGCCCATCCACCCCAATTCTCACCCACTCGAACAGCGAGATCGAACCTGGACCCCCTGGCCTGGAAATCTTCGCCGTCTATCCTCCCCAAGGCTCCCCCCCGGCGACTCGGTCCCCCTCCTGGAGTGGCATGGCCGCCGATCCCCTAGACAGCGAAGCGCGCTTCGAACTCCTTCCGCTCCCGCGGATCCGCCTGGGTCGGGCCGGAGGCCCCGCCTTCGCCGCGGGTCTGGTCACGGTCGTCCTTCTCTTCGCGACCCTCGGTGGTCTCTCGAGCGAGGCCCAGGCCGTCTGGCCCTTCGACCTTTTCTTCGAGCGCGGACCGATTTCCCGACGCGCCGCCGAAGTCCTGGCCGACGCGATCCGGATCCCGACGGCGAACCCACCGGGCAACGAACGCGCCCTCGCGCGCCGCTACGCGGCGGAACTCCGCCGCTCGGGCATCGAAGCACGCGTCATCGAGACACCCGGTTCCGACGGTAGCCCCCGTCGTGCCGCCGTCTGGGGCCGGCTCCGCGGGCAGGGCGACCGACCCGCCCTCGCGCTCCTCTCCCATCTCGACACCGTGCCGGCGGACCCGGCAGAGTGGAGCGTCGACCCCTTCGCGGGGAAGGTCTGGGACGGCTTCATCTGGGGTCGGGGCGCGCTCGACGCCAAGGGCGTCGGGGTGAGCCAGCTGATGGCAATGGCCGCGATCGCCGACGCCGACATCGCGCTCGAGCGCGACCTCGTCTTCCTCGCCACGCCAGAAGAAGAGACGGGCGGCCGCGACGGCGCCGGATGGCTCGTCGAAAACCACCCCGAGCTCCTCGAAGATGTCGGCTATCTCCTGACGGAAGGCGGTGGGGTCAAGATCTCCGCCCGGCGCGAAAGCGACAGCCCGCCCATCTGGGGCGTCGCGATCGTCGAAAAGGCACCCTGCTGGCTCGAGCTCGAAGCGCGTGGGCGCGCGGGCCACAGCTCCTCGCCGACTCCCGATGCCGCGGTCCCACGACTCGTGGCGGCTCTCGACCGGATACGCCGCGTCGAGGCGCCCATTCGCGTGATTCCCGAGGTCGAGCAGATGTTCACCGCCCTCGTCCCGGTCGCCGCCGAGTGGGATCGCGCGGGCTACCTCTACCTCGCCACCACCCTCGAGAAGGACGAAGGCTTCCAGCGGCGCTTCCTGGGCAACCCGGGCCAGAACGCCCTCGTACGCAATACGGTGTCGATCACCGTCCTGGAGGGCGCCGCCAAGACCAACGTCGCGCCGGCCAGCGCCCGGGCCCAGCTCGATGCACGACTGCTTCCGGGCGAGTCCTGCACCGACTTCGCCGAGGCGATCCGGCGAGTCGTCGATGATGAATCCATCGAGGTCCGAGAGCTCCTCAGCTTTCCGGCGATCGCCTCGTCGCCGGACACCCCGCTCTTCCGCGCAATCGAAGAAGTCGCCGGCAGGCAGGCCGAACCGGGGCTCGTCGTGCCGCGCCTGATCGGAGGCTTCACCGACGCCCATTGGTTCCGGGAGCTGGGCATCACGAGCTACGGCTTCGTCCCCCGCGCGCTGACCGCCAACGAGAGCCGCCGTGTCCATGGCATCGACGAACGCATCGGCAAGGAAACCCTCGTCGAGAGCATCCGGCTCACAATCGAGATCGTGCGCGCGTTCGACCGCCTCGAATCGGCGGAGTCGGGCGCACCACGTTCGTCAGGAGCGAATGGCATGTCCGAAGAAACACGGAGAGAGGCGATCGCCGACGGCTAGCCTTTGAGCTCGCCGATCGCGGTGTGCAGCGCTTCGAAGAGCGGCTCGACGTCGTTCGCGTCGAGGCAGCTGAAGGCCACGCGGATGTCCGTACCGGACGTCGCAATGAGGCCGACCTGATGCTCGTCGAGGAGATGCACCCGGAGCTGCTCCGCGTCGACGCCGTCGACCTTCACGAGCATGAAGTAGCCGCTGTTGAACGGATAGACGCTCCACGAGTTCTTGTACTCGTCGCGGTTCGCGACTTCATACACGCGCTCCGCGCGCACGCGCAGCGTCTCGCACTTCTCGTCCCGTTCCTTCTGGAGCTCCGGGTTCTGGAGCGCGCGCTCCACGAGAGTCTGCGAGAGCTGAGGGACGTTCGAGATCCCCCCCCGAATCGCACCCCGGGTCTTCGCATCGAGGGCTTCGCAGACCTCGGCGGCGCTGCCCACGCGACCGGGACCGAATGTGATGAAGCCGCAGCGTAGGCCCCAGACGAAGAGTTCCTTGGTCGCGCCATCGAGCTTGACGGCGAGGAGATTCGGATGGAGAGCGGTCAGCTTCCCGAAGAGCGACTCGGTCATCGACTGGCCGCCGAGGTGGTAGAAGAGGCCGAAGTACGCGTCGTCGCACATCACGACCAGCTTCGTACCCTTCTTCGCCTGTGCTTCGAGGGCCGCTGCCAGAGCGTCCCCCTCGGCTTCGGTCGGCATGTAGCCGGTCGGGTTGTTCGGGAAGTTGAGAAGGACGACGACCTTCTCACGGCCTTCCGCCAGCTCACCGAGCCGCGTCGCGAAGGCCTCCGTGTCCATCCCGCCGGCTTCCGTTGCCGCGCCGGCGGCCCCAGCGTCAGCGCCCGCGGCCCCCTTGTAAAAGGGAAAGGTGTGGATCTCGGCGCCGTGGTGGATCTCGAAGGTCAGGCGATAGTTGCCCCAGAGCTTGTCGGGCAGCAGCATCACGTCGCCCGGGTCGAGGAAGAGCTCGCCCGCGAGCGCGAGGCCATGGGTGATCGCATTCGTCACGATCGGCTGACCGAAATGCTTGCCTCCGAGCGACGGGTTCTCCGCGAGGAGCTTTTCGCGCCAAGCGTCGCGGAGACCCGGGCGTCCGGGCGGGGGCGCATAGGTGACGGCGTCCTGCGCGGACACGTCACCGATCTGCCCCGCGATCGACGGCAGGATCATCGGCGATCCCTCCTCCGTCGCGATTCCGATCGTCGCGTTGAAGCGGGTGGCCTTCTGCTTCGCCTCGGCCGTCTGGGAGATGATGCCCTTCGGGAAGTAGAGACGACGGCCGTACTCGGAGAGCATCCCGAGGACTTCGGGGGCCGCCTTCTCGAGCTGTTCGTTCAGGGACTGCGCGATCGGGTTGAGTCTGGACATGGGGGTACCACGGAGGGGGCGCAGGGATCCGCGCAAAGGGAGGGAAAAGGGGAATTCGGCGGGGGGCGCGCCGGTCGCGGAAGTTACCGGGATTCCAATCGCTTGTGAAGCACGTCCATGAGATCCCCGAAGCCCAGGGCCCTCCAGAAGGCCTGCCCCTCGACGTTGCCGCTCGCGACCTGCAGCTCCACGCGCTCGACGCCGCGGTCCCGAATCCAGTCCAGAGCCTCCTCGACGAGCGCACGCGCGACACCCTGGCGGCGCACCTGCGGACGGACCCCGACGTCGGTGATCTCGGCGCGTTCCGTTTCCTGGAGGATCGGCGGCGCGCGGTCGACGCGAACGATGCAGAGACCGACCAGTTCGCTCGCTTCGGCGTCCAAGTGGGCCGCGTCGAAGACCAGAATTTCGGCGTCCGGATCCCGAGCCATCGCGCGCAGCAGCTCCCGGAGCTCTCCCTCCGCAACGGCGCCGGTCCGCATACGGAAGAGCGGGTCGAGGCCGGCATGGTGCTCGGTGATCATCGCCCACAGGGCGGCCACCCGATCGATCTCCTGCATCCGGGCAACCCGGACCCGTCCCGTGGCTCGCGGCGACAAGGGCGCTTCCTCCGGCCCGAGCGGGGCTCCCCGCGTGGGCGGGTTGCACGGTACCTGCACTCGCGTTGCCGATCGACCGAGGCCCGCGGCCCCGACGCGTGGTTCCCGGCGAGAACGCGCAGACTCGCGTGGCCCGACGGGCCCCGAACGGGGTAGTCTGGAGCCGTATCCGTTTTGCGGATGCGCGCGCGCCCGTCGTCTCTGCTGTTTTCGTTGTTGTCGTAGCGGTCCGCACCGGCCTCGAAGGTCCGGTCTCGAACCCACTGTTTCGCCCACGCCGGCCGTCTCGCGTTCGAACGAGACGGAGACCCCCGATGCCCACCATTCCCTCCCCGAATCAGACGTTCTGGATCGTCGACCGCGAGGACACCCCGCGTGGCGCCCTCGCGCGCGCGACCGGGCTTCCCGCGGAGCGGATGATTCTCGGACGACCGGGAGACACGATCTTCGCGACCGCCAGCGCACCGGCCGCCCTCCTGATCACGCCCCGAGGCGACTTCGAGGCCGAGCTCGACTTCGTCCATCGCCATCGCAACCTGCTGGCCGGCGCCCGCCGCGTCTTCCTGGCCGACCCGGAAGACGCCGCCGAGGTCGAACGCCTCTTCTCTGCGCGCCCCGAAGAACTCACCCCGGCGCGCCCCGATGCCCGCGCCCTCCGAGCGCTCGTGCGAAGCACAGCGGCCCATCGCAACGCCGCGCCCCTCGCCGCGCGTCACGAACGCGAACGGGTCACGGAGCGGTTCTCGGGCTGGTTCGAAGAGACCGAGGTGCCTGGCCTTCTTCGCGCACTCGACCCCGCACTCGGCGGGCTGCCGCTCCTTGTCCGCGGAGTGACCGGCAGCGGCCGCAGCCTCGTGGCGCGCTACGCCGCGCTCTTCCGCGGCAACGCATCGGACGAGAGCCCCGTTCGGGTCGACGGTCGAGAGGTCCGGAACGCCGACCAGCTCACGAACCACGCGAGCTCTGCGGCGCGCCTCCGGATCGAAGACGTCGATGCGCTCCCGGTCGACGCGCAGCGAGCGCTCGCCGAGTGGCTCCGCCTCGGGATCGGCCCCGCCGGAAGCCGACTCCAGGTGATCGCGACCGCCGGTCCGGCAGTCGCGCAGGATCGCCTCCAACCCGAACTGGCCGGGGCCTTCGCCGCCCTGGCAATCGATGTACCGAGCCTCGCCGAGACGCCCGCATCCGTCCGCCGCTTCGCAGAGCACGTCCTCGCCGCGTGGACCGCGCAGGTCGGCGGACCGCCGCGGCGGCTCGGGGACGATGCCGTCGCGGTGCTCGAGAGCGAGGCGTGGATTGGCGATCGCAGCGCCGTGGAATCGCTGCTCTGGACTGCCCTCGCTTCGACGGGGCGTGACCCACTGACCGCGGAGGACCTCGATGCGTCCGGCGCCGCGGTGGCGCTCGCGATGGCCCCGATCGGAGAGGACGGCTTCGCAACGGCAACGCCGGAAACCGATGATGCGCCCGGGGCGCTTCGCGCGCGATTCGCGGCGGCCCCTGTGATCCCGCCGGCCGCCTCCGGATCGAGTGCGGAATCGGGCGAACCGAGCGAATCGAACGCCGATCTCGAGCGAGCCTTCGCAGAAGGGTTGCCGGAGTTCCCGAACGGGGAGGCTTCAGAGGCGCGGGACACTTTCCACGTCCCGGACTCTCTGGAACCCGCGGGAGATGTCTCGACCGAGCTCGGCCTCGAGTCGTTCGCGCAGGCCGCGGCCCTACGGCCGTCCCCCCCCGAGACAGGTCGGGAGAGCTGGCGTCGACTCGCGCGCAGCCTTTCCCACGAGATCCGGAATCCCCTCGTCTCGATCCGGACGTTCACCGAACTCCTCGACGAGCACTACGAGGATGCCGAGTTCCGCGAGCGATTCCGCGATCTGGTCGGTCGCGACGTGGCGCACATCGACGAGGTCATCGCACGCCTGTCGAGCGCGGCGGCCCAGGAAAAGGTCGAGTCGAATCCTGTCGACGTCTCCGCCCTCCTCGAGCGACTGCTCGACGCGCGGCGAGACTCGATCGGCGAACGGCGGCTGCTCGTCCTGCGCGAGCTCGAACGCGAAGCACCGATCGCGTGGGCGGACCCGACGGGCCTCGAGGTGGCCCTCGCCGGACTCCTCGACCGGGCCCTCGCCTCGCTTCCCGAGCGCGGAGATCTCTTCGTCGCCACTCGGCGGATCGATCGCGCCGCCGACGGCCAGCCTCGGCTCCGCATCCTGCTGCGTCATCACGACCCGGAACGCCGCGGCGGCGGCGAACTCGGGGCCGGGGATCGGAGCGGGGTCAGCGACGTCGGCGCCGCGGCCAACGTGCTCGAATACGTGCTGGCCGAAACGATCGTGGAGGGGGCCGGCGGCCGGCTGACCGTCGATGCGACCGACGCAGCGGAGACGCTGATCCTGGTCGACCTCCCGACGCCAGCCTGAGCGGACCCGGACCCGCCCCGCCGCGACTCGTTTCGACCGAAACGGCGGGAATCGGCAACAGGCATGGTAAGCTCCTAGAATGCCTCGCATTCTGGTAGTCGACGACGAACCGGGCGTGCAGGAATCCCTGCGCATGCTGCTCAAATCCGAGGGCGACGTGACCGTTGCCGGGAACGTCGATGAGGCGCTCCGGGAGGTCGCGCTGTCGACCCCGGACGTCGTCCTCCTCGACCTCGTGATGCCGGGTCGCAGCGGCCTGGAACTGCTCCAGGAATTCGCCGACCGCGGCCTTCGCGCGCCGATCATCGTGCTGACCGCGACCAACACCGTGAGCGCGGCGGTAGAAGCGATGAAGCGCGGTGCGGCCGACTTCGTGACGAAGCCCTTCGAGCTCGAAGCGCTGAAACTCAAGGTCCGCGACAAGCTGGAGAAGCGGGAGCTCGAAGACGAAGTCGAACGACTCCGCGACGAGATCGAAGAGCGTCAGCAGCTCGGGGCGATCGTCGGTCGGAGCGAAGCGATGCGCGACGTGTTCCGCACGATCGAACGAATCGCGAAGGCCGAAGCCACCGTGCTCGTGACCGGCGAGAGCGGGACCGGCAAGGAACTCGTCGCCCGAGCGATCCACGATCACTCGCCCCGCGCCGAGAAGCCCTTCATTGCGGTCAACTGCGGCGCGATTCCGTCGGAACTGATCGAGAGCGAGCTCTTCGGCCATGAGAAGGGCGCGTTCACGGGCGCATCGGAAAGGCGCGCAGGACGCTTCGAGGCGGCCGATGGCGGCACTCTCTTCCTCGACGAGATCGGCGAACTCGGCCAGGCCGTCCAGGTCAAACTGCTGCGCGCACTCCAGGAGCGCACGTTCGAACGCGTCGGCTCGTCGCAGTCGATCACCGTGGACGTACGGATCGTGACCGCGACCAACCGCGACCTCGCCGAGGAAGTGAAGAACGGGAACTTCCGCGAGGACCTCTACTATCGCGTCGCGGTCGTGCCGCTCTCGCTTCCCCCGTTGCGTGATCGCCGCGAAGACATCCGGCTCCTCGCCCAGCATTTCCTCGAGCGACTCGGACCCGATCGAAAGCTCACGCCCGCAGCGCTCGGTTCTCTCGAAGGATATGGCTGGCCGGGCAATGTGCGCGAGCTCGAGAACGCGATCGAGTACTCGCTCGCGATGGCGGAAGGCGAGACGATCGACCGTGAAGATCTGCCGCCCGCGATCGGGCACTCCGGTCAGGCAGAGGCGCTCCGCGAACAGTGGCGCCAGGGCGAGCGCGGGTTCGAAGAGACCGTCAATCGATTCGAGACCGACATCCTTCGAGAGGCGCTCGCCGCAAACGGGTGGAACCAGACGAAGACGGCCAGCGCGATCGGGATCACTCGCCGCGTCCTCAAGTTGAAGATGGACAAGCTCGGGATCGAAGAGTCCGGCTAGGCGGTACGTCCCGGTACGGATCGAGGGGGGAGCCCGTTCCGCTTCGTACACCCTGAAAACGCTCAGTTTTCCGGGAACTTGTCGATCTCGTCGCGAGGCCGTTCCAGTCGGAACGCATCCCTCCGCGGCGGCGGCTCGGGGAGAGCTCCGAAGCGCCACCGAAAAACGTCGACGGGACAGGAACTTGGCCGCACGCTCCCAGGAAAGGTCCGACTGGCACGCCCCTTGCTCTTACCCCGCGCATGGCCAGCGAATCCTTCACACCTGACACCCCGTCCCTCGAAGCGCCGGAACGCGCCCGGGTCCTGATCGTCGACGACGAACGCGGCCCCCGGGAGTCGCTCCGGATGATCCTCTCCGGGAGCTACGACGTCGAGACCGCAGACGGCGGCGCCGAGGCGCTCGAGCTCCTGCGAACCACCGCGATCGACCTCGTGACCGTCGACCTGAACATGCCCGGCATGAAGGGCGAAGAGCTCATGCGCACGATCCGCGCGGAGCTCCCGCAGACCGAGATCATCATCATCACCGGCTGCGGCTCGATCGAGACCGCCGTCGAAGGCATCCGCCATGGCGTCTTCGACTACCTGGCCAAGCCTTTCGACGTCGTGCAGGTCAGCGCCTCCGTCGAGCGCGCCCTCGAACGACGCCAGAGCCGCACCCGGATGATCGCCTCTCTCGAGGGCATCAGCCGCATCCTCGGTCGCAACCGGGACGCGGAGCTCGTTCTCGACGAGGTCGGAACGAGCTCCCTCGCGCAGGAACGACTCCGGCAGGTTCTCGAAGAGCCCGCCATCGGCCCCGAAGCCGGCAGCGCCCGCGTCGGTGGCCCGTCGACGACGGAGTTTCTCGAGGTCCTCGCTGAGACGATCGAGAGCCGCGACCTCTTCATGCGCGGCCATGCGCGCCGCGTAGCCTACTACGCCGACCTCCTCGCGGCGGGGCTCTGCCTCTCTCGCGAAGAACGCCGCAACGTCCGAACGGCGGCGTTCCTGCACGACATCGGCAAGGTCGGCGCGCCCTCGGACGTGCTCCACGGCGCGGTGCTGCCGGAGCTGGAGCGCCTCTCGGCCGTGCGGAGCCACGCGGACATCGGAGAGCGTCTGCTCCTCCCGCTCGGCCTCGACGCGCCGGTCGCGCAGTACGTGCGATACCACCACGAACGTTTCGATGGCGCCGGCTATCCCGACGGCCTCGTAGGCGAGGCCATCCCGCTCGCCTCGCGGATCATCGCGATCTGCGACGCCTTCGACGCGATGACCTGTGACCGACCCTACCGCCGCGCGCGTACCCCAGACGAAACACTCGTCGAGCTGCGCGCCGAGGCCGGCGGACAATTCGACCCGAACCTCGTCGGGACCTTTTCTCAGCTCGTGATCAGCGGCGCGACCGACGCCGTCAACGAAGCGGGCACGCTGTCGGAGGCCGAGGAATTTGCCCCGCAGCACGATCGAGGTGCCGCATGACCCTGTCTCCCGAAGCTGCTGCCGAAGGTGTCCCGCTCCGACTCGACTCCCGTGAACGCGTCGTTCAGGTCGTCGAGTACAGCCACTACCCGCGACGCCTCGCGTCCGAGAATCGACGCATCGCCTACACCCAGGACCGCTCCGAAGGCGGCCTCGGGCTCGACCTCCCGGAGCGTGTGCGCCCGGGCGAGCTCCTGCAGGTCACCGTCCGGGACATCGATGGGGACGGCTCCGTCGACGGGCTCGCCCGAGTGGTCTGGTGTCAGGAGACCGAGGGGGGGCGCGCCCGCGCCGGGCTCTCGATCCTCCGAGAGGACGGGCAGCGCCGAATGATGCGCGTGCGCGGACGGAGCGTCGTCTCCTCGGGCAACGCACGGACGGCCCCCACGCTCACGCGATAGACGAGAGGGTTCGCGCTCGTCCCGGGTTGGGTCGGGCGTGGGAGTCGGCCGCATCGAATCGGGGGCGTGGCCGACTCCTCCGTCTTTTCGTCTGTTTGACTCGACCTCGCCCGCCGGCCCTGCGCCCCGCGGCGATCCTGCCAGGAGTCGTCTTCGACCTGCTAGATTGCCAGGGATGTTCGGTATCGGACCCATGGAGCTCGTACTGATTCTGGTCGTCGCGCTTCTCGTCCTCGGGCCGAAGCGGATGCCCGAACTCGCCCGCACCCTCGGCAAGGGACTCGGCGAGTTCCGCCGCGCGAGCAACGACCTTCGCCAGAGTCTGGCCCTCGACGAGATCCAGAACGAGCTCCGCGACGGGCTCACCGGCGCGGGGACGATCCACAAGCCGGTGAAGAAGCCCGAGGCGGACGACAGGCCGGCGCAAGCAGGAGACGAGATGGCTGCCGGGGCGGACCCCGCGCATCCGGGCGAGCTCCCTGATGATCTCGACTCCCAGGCGCACGCCGAAGGCGCCTCCGAAAAGGACCCGGTCACAGAATCGGCCACCAACGCGCCCGAACCGGACCCGATGGTCGAATCGGCGGACGACGTGTCTGAACCGGCTCCGCCTTCACCCAGCGCAGCGGACGACAGCCTGGGCGCCGTCCCGGTCGGTCGAACCGCGACTCCGCGCCGAACCGCCGAGACGGACGAAGAGCGTGGATGAGCGAGCGCTTCCGATCACGGAGCACCTCGCGGAGCTCCGCAGCCGCCTGATGTGGGTCGTCGGCGCGATGTTCCTCGGCGCCGTCGCGAGCTTCAACTTCGCAGAGCAGATCTTCGGCTTCCTGCTCGCCCCCGCCGTCGAGGCACTCGGCCAGCAGGACAGTCAGCTTCAGGCGATCGCTCCGACCGAGATCTTCTTCACCTACATCAAGTGCGCGCTGCTGGCGGGCTTCGTCCTGACGCTACCCGTCACTTTCTATCACCTCTGGGCGTTCATCGCGCCGGGCCTCTACGACAACGAGCGCAAGGCGGTCCTTCCCTTCGTCTTCTTCTCGACGGTCCTCTTCGCGTCTGGGGCGATCTTCGGATACTCGATGGTCTTCCCGATCGTGTTCCAGTTCTTCAACAGCTGGGACAACGAGTGGGTCGTTTCCGCGTGGACGATGAAGGAAGTGTTCAGCCTAACCACGCGACTCTTCCTCGCGTTCGGCGTCGCCTTCGAGCTTCCCCTCTTCGTGTTCTTCCTTTCGATCACCGGGATCGTGAGCGCGAAGCAGCTCTTCTCTGCCACGCCCTACGC
>PAQX01000034.1 GCA_002709835.1 Deltaproteobacteria bacterium | reverse complement strand
GCGAAGACGTCGTCGAGGTGGAAGTCCAGATTGGAATCGCGCTGCGGGGCGTACCGCAGTACGAAGACGTCGGTCGTGGTGTAGGCGTCGAGGGCGCGGTGGGCCGGGTCGTCGATGGGGAGGGTCTCGGGGAGGCGCTCGCGCAGGCGGACCTCGAGGGGCGCGGCCCAGGACGGCAGGCCGAGGAAGCGCTCCGTGTTCACCCGACCGCGGTTGAAGTTCACGCGGGGGCCGTAATGGAGCTTCTCCCGGCCGCTCTGGGAAGGAACGAAGGGCGCGCCTTCGAGCTTTTCGGCGAGTGACGCCGCTTCGCGCTCGGAGAGGAACTCCGGCAGCACCCGGACGCCCTCGAAATCGGGGAGGGAGGGGCACCGCTGGCGGTCGACGTCGAACGCGTGAACGCCGAGACCGTCGGGTTCGCAGTTTCCGTCGGCGATCAGAGGCGGCAGGGGCAGCGGCGTGCGGAGTCCCAGCACTCTCCGGACGTCGGGGTCGCGGCAGGCGGCGCACCATCGGACGCCGGTGCAGGTGCAGGGACGCTTCGGCTTCGCAGTCAGGGGCTGGTCCTCGGGGTGGTTGGGCACGGCGCGCGGGCCCGTCAGGGTAGCCTCGACGCTCGGCCGGAGCGGTCGAAAATCTGCGCCCCAGGACCTTCGTTTCGGTCTAGAATTTCGGGACCGCGACGGCGGGCCGTCTCCTTCGGCCCGCATGCAGGAGGATCCAGCATGGCTGCGCCCGCAACGAACGTTTCCCCGATCGTCGATTGGGTCATCGACGTGGATACCCACATCACCGAGCCCCCGGATCTCTTCTCGAGTCGTTTGCCCGCGAAGTGGAAGGATCTCGCGCCGAAGATCCAGATGAACGACCGGGGCTACGAGGAATGGGTCGTCGGCAACATGTCGCCCATCACCCCGGTCGGCCATACCGCGACCGCGGGTTGGAAGAATCCGTTTCCGGACGCGCCTTCGACCTTCGCCGAGTGCCCGACCGCATCCCACGACGCGCACGCGCGACTCGACTACATGGACTCTCTCGCGATCTGGGCGATGGCCCTCTATCCGAACGTCGGCGGTTTCGGAAGCCAGGTCTTCCTCGGTCTCGAGGATCCGGCGCTCATGCTCGCTTGCGTCCAGGCCTACAACGACTTCCTGACGGACTGGGCCTCGCCCGCGCCCGAGCGCTTCATCCCGATCGCGGCGCTGCCCTTCTGGGACGTCGAAGCGTCGGTCAAGGAGATCGAGCGCTGCGCCGCGAAGGGCCACAAGGGGATTTTATTCACGGGGGAGCCCCAGAGTCACGGGATGCCCGTCCTCGCCAACCCCCACTGGAACCCGCTTTGGGAAGCGGCGCAGGCGCACGACATGCCGGTGAGCTTCCACATCGGAGCGGGAAACTTCACCGGAGAGGCTTACTGGACCGAAGAGCGGATCGAGCACTACGGTCCCGGCGGCGTGAACGGGATGTTCACGACGGGACTCTTCCTCGACAACGCGAAGCAGATCGTGGACATCCTCTTTTCAGGAGTCCTGGCTCGCTATCCGAAGCTCAAGGTCATCTCGGTCGAGAGCGGTGTCGGGTTCATTCCCTTCCTGCTCGAGTCTTGTGACTACACCTTCGACTACGGCCGCGTTCGCGAGCAGCGACCGGAGATGACGCTCAAGCCCTCCGAGTACTTCGAACGGCAGGTCTACGCGTGTTATTTCTTCGAAGAGTACGCGCCCGCATCCCTGATGAACCGGATTCCCGTCGACAACATCCTCTTCGAGACCGACTACCCCCACCCGGTCTGTCTCTACGGGAACGTGCGCGAGAAGATCGACGCGGGGCTCGGGGAGGCCAAGCCGGACACGCGTCGGAAGCTGCTTTTCGACAACGCGGCGCGGATCTACGACGTCGGCGCCCCGAATCGCGCGCCGAGCCTCGGCTAGAGCGAGGTCGCCGATGGCCCGTACGCCCCTCGAGAAATACGACGAACCCGACCTGGGAACCACCCTGATCCCGAAAGAGCGATATCTCTCGCGGGAGTGGATGGAACGCGAGTTCGAGCGCATGTGGTGTCGGACCTGGCTGATGGCCGGGCCGCTCGCGGACGTGGCCGAGGTCGGAGACTGGTTCACCTTCGAGATCGGCCGCGAATCGGTCGTCGTCGTTCGCTCGGCGCCGGATCGGATCGACGCGTTCCACAACACCTGTCAGCACCGCGGATATCGCGTCTGCGAGGGCGATCGCGGGCACGGTAAGACCTTCGTCTGTCCGTATCACCGTTGGGCCTACGACCTCCACGGGAAGCTGCGGGGCGTCCCGGATCGGGAGGATTTTCCGCAGGGGCTGCCCGAGGACGCACGGATGCCGAGTGTGTCGGTGGACACCTGGGGCGCGTGGGTATTCGTCAGCCTCGACCCGGACGCCGAACCGCTCTCCGATTACCTGGGGGAAGCGGCGGAGCACCTCGAGCCCTATCACTTCGAGCGCAACTACGTGCTCACGGAGGACATCACCTTCGAGTGGCAGTGCAACTGGAAGGTCGGGGTCGACGCGTTCAACGAGGTCTACCACGTACAGGGGATCCACCCCGAGCTGCTCGAGATCAGCGACGACGTCGATTGTCCGATCGATCTCTTTGGGAAACACAGCCGTTTTCTGTTCAAGATCGGCTACCCGAGCCCGCGCTGGACGGATCAGAAGGCGCAGTCCGTGGGGTACCGCGACCGGACCGAAGTCACGAAGGAAATGGCCGGGATGCTCGAGGCCTTCGGGCTCGATCCGAAGGCGTACGACGGGCGCAATGATGACATCCGTCCGGACTTGATCCGGAACCTCCGGGAGATGGGCGAGGCGAACGGGCTCGACTTCGACGACCTGCAGGACGAGCAGCTCATGATGGACGTGCACTACTCGTTCTTCCCGAACATCACCTTCAACGTGAGCCCCGGCCACTTCTGGCTCTTTCGCGCACGCCCGCACCCGACCGATCCGGACAAGATGTACTGGGACTACTTCAACTACGACCGCATCCCGCGCGGGATGGATCATCCGCCCCGACCGGTCCATCGAAACGCGGTCTGGGGAGACGGGCAGGAAAAGGAGCTGCACCTCGCGCTGCGTCAAGACGGCGACTCTGCCGCACCGATCCAGCAGGGCATGCACTCCGCCGGCTTCAAGGGGCTCCACCTGGCGGGGCAGGAGCGCCGGATCCGCAACTTCCATCGCGTGCTCGAGGTCTACGTCGAGGGCGAGGACTGATCGCCGCTCCGAGCTTTCGCCGAGGGCGACCTTGCGTCGTCTGGCCCGGCTGGTGAATCTGCGCGCGACCCGGCTACCCAAGAGGGGCAGGCAGGCCGCCGAGAGCCCGGCGCCGAAGGCGACCCAGCCCGGTGCCGTGAGCCAGTCGTGGGCTCCGATACGCGGCTCATGGGTTGGCTCGCAAGCAGGAAGGACGAGGCATGGCGAAATTGGCGGGTCATCCCGCTTCGCATGGCCCCCGTCGAAGTCCAGGTCATCGGCAGCGGAACCCTCGACGTCCTTCGTGTTCGCAACGTCAGTACGACGGGCCTAGGCCTCTACGTTCCTCACGGGTTCGTCGGATTCGATCTCGCGAAGCAGGTCAAACTCGTCGTCACGCTGCCCGGCAAGAAGCCTTTCCTCACGTCGGGCGTGAACAAACACGTGACCGAGAGCGAGGACGAGGCGCACCACTTCGGCCTCGAATTCATGGGGCTCGAGGACTCCCACCGTCGGGCCCTCGAAGAGTACGTCCGCTCTCGGATGGGCTGAACCGCCGGACGCGAGGCGCCTAGCTCTCGCCGTGGCGAACGAAGCGACGGAAGGCGGACGCGCTCCAGTTGTCGTGGTCCTCGCCCCAGCCGCGCTTGCCGTCGTCCCATTGCCAATCCGTCAGGCAGTTCCAGGTCCACAGGTTCGGATTCAGGTGCACGCCGAACTTGTTGTGGGGACGGCCTTCGGCCTCGAAGGTCCGCCCGAGTTCGTCCTTGCCGGTGATTCGGACGTGTGAAGGGCAATGATCCTTCCGGTCGAGTACCTCGCGGGTTCCTTCGGTCAGCTTCGACCACACGCCGTCCCGAAGCAGGAAGCCGTGGATGCCGACGTAGCCGGTGCCGAAGTTGGCGGTGATGATGTGCCAGGCATCCTGGTCCGACATCGTCGCGTAGGTGTAGCCGCCGTTGCGGTTGTCGGCGCCAGGGTGGAGGCCGGGACCGATCTGAGAGCGGGATCCCCAGGACCGGTCGCGCATGCCGAAGGCGTCGACCTCGATGAGCTCGTCGTCGATCCGGATCGTCCCGGTGTAGCGACCGGGTTGATCGAGGTGGCCGCCGCCGAGCCGATTCGGTTCGCAGATCGCTTCGTAGGTCAGGTGGATCTCGACCTCGTCCCGGTCCTGATCGACGTAGTGGAGCTCGTACTTCGAGAGAGGTTCGAGGCACTTGTAGTGGAGGCCATTCACGAGGCGGAGGTCGGTCAGATCCTGATCCTCCGGAATGGGGAGGTGCCACAGGTTCTTGTGGTAGAGACAGTCATGGAGCTGATGCCCGCTGTCGTCCCAGAGAACCGCCGCGCCGGAGGTCACGCCCTGGTTTCTCCGGAAGAAGGGGTAGAGCTGGCCGGAGAGCTTTCGTTCCGGGACGGCGAAGGTGAACCAACAGGTCTCGGTCCAGAAGGGATCGTCGTTCTCCGGCGGGTGAAAGCGGTCGTCCGGGTGCATGTCCATCGATCGAAGACTCCTTCACGGCGGCCACGGGAAGGTGGCGGCCTGTCTTCGATCCTACACCAGCGTCACGCCGGCGCCTCACCGCGATTCCGCGGGGCGCGCAACGAGTGGCGGCAGGCCGCGCCTGGATCAGCTTCGGCTCTTCGTCGGCGTTGCGGATTGCGTCGAAGGGGGCCGGGCGTTCGACTCGGGTGTTCGTCCTGGGCGCTCCGGATCAGAGCAGGTCTTCGTCCTCTTCGAAAGGTGGGAACCGGTTGAGGCGATGTCCCACGATCGCGAGTCCGAAGGAGAAGATGATCGCGGCGGCGGGTTCGGGGATCGGCGTCGAGGCGTGGCCGGTGAACGGGAGGTCGACCTCGCGCTCGGTGGTTTCGGCGGCCGGGTCGTGGATGCCGAGCTCTTCCGGAGAAAGCTCGGCGACGGTCAGACCCCAGACCTGGACCCGGACCGGGTCGTCGCTCACGTACATGAGATCGACGTCGGAACCGGTGTGCGCGGTGGAGGGGATCGACTCGGCTTGTCCAGAGAGAGAGCCGTCCACGACCGTCGTGCCCGAGGAAGACGCGTCGGTGACCGGGAGGGCCCAGGCGGTCGCAGGGGCAAGGCCGGCGAGTACGACCAGCGCCGGCAGGGCGCCGCGAATGGAACTCGGGGATCCGGTGGCCCGGGTCAGGGGCATTTTCGACTCCCTCTCTCTCGTCGGGGCTCGTGGCCTCTGTCCCCTTGAATCTCGAGCGTGAACAGGTTTGGGAATCCTGCGCGAGGGACGCACGTCGCTCGCCGACGCAGAATTGCCTAGATCCGTGTTAAAGCAGTCGCCGTTCCGAGGGAGATGGGGACAGAAAAACGCGAGAATTCCTCCGTGGGGTCCGGATCGGCGATCCCATCGTCTTCTTGCGCTCCGCACTGCACACGGTCGTGCTCGTTGCGACGAAGGGGCCCCGCGGTCGAAGGGGCGGCGCGCCGCCGCCGAGTTCGACAGAATCGCGGGGACGCCCCGGGTCGGGGCAGGAGGTCTTCCGATGCCCGAGCTCGAACGCTGCGCTGCCGGCACGCGCGCCGAGGAGGTGTGCGCGATCGTCGCTCGCGACGGTGCGATGATCCTCGAGGACGTGCTCTCGTCGGAAGAGGTCGCTCGTTCCGTCGCAGAGCTCCGGCCCTACATCGACGCGACCAAGAACGGGGTCGACGATTTCACCGGGCGGCACACGAAACGGACGGGCGCGCTCGTCGCCCGGTCGGCGGCGAGTCGCGCGATGATCGTCCACGACGCGATCCTGCCTGCGGCCCGCAAGTTCCTCGCGCCCTGGTGCGACACGATCCAGCTACACCTGAGTCAGGTCATCACGATCCAGCCGGGGCAGAAGGAACAGGCGATTCACCGGGATCGTTGGGCATGGGGCACCTATCTCGACCGCGCCCTCCAGCCGCAGTTCAACACGATCTGGGCGCTCACCGATTTCACGCGCGAGAACGGCGCGACGCAGGTCTGTTCCGGCAGCGTGAGCTGGGACGACGCCCGGCGGCCGACCGAGGACGAGATCGGCTACGCGGAGATGCGCGCGGGCTCCGTGCTCGTCTATTCCGGCTCGGTCTTCCACGGCGGCGGGGCGAACCGCTCCGAGCACGACCGCATTGGTGTGAACATGACCTACACGCTCGGTTGGTTGCGGCAGGAAGAGAACCAGTACCTGGCGTGCCCGCCGGAGGTGGCGCGGGAGCTGGATCCCGAGCTCGCCGCGTTGATCGGGTACGCGCGCGGAAGCTATGCGCTCGGCTACTACACGCCGCCCCTGCCGCCGGGCGAAGGCCCCGAGCTCGTCGGGCCCGAGTGGGCGACGGGGCAGAGTCGGGAAGGAAGCCGACTCGGAACCGGGGAGCTCTTCGAGTCCTTGAATGAGCAGGTGCGAGGAACGCCGGACGCGTAGGCGCGTCGCCGGATCAGATCGCTTCCTTCTCGCGGAGCGCGGCGATCCGGTCCCAGTCCCAGCCCAGCACGTCCATCAGGACCATCTCCGTGTCCTGGCCAAGCTCGGGGGCTGCACGCCGGACGCTCCCCGGGGTCTCGGAGAGGCCGACGGGGACGCCGACCATCTTCGTCGGGCCGTGCTGGGGGTGCTCCATCTCGACCACGTAGTCGTTGGCGAGGACCTGCGGGTCGTCGGCGAGATCGTCGACGGTATTCACGAGGGTATAGATGAAGTCGCCAGGATCTTCCTTGAGCCGCTGCATCCACTCTGCGCGCGGCCGGCTTCCGAAGGCGGCATCGATGATCGCGACGCACTCGACACGGTTCTCGGTTCGGGCCGCCATGTCGGCGAAGCGCGGATCCTCGGCGAACTCCGGTCGCTCGATCACGCGACAAAAATCCGCCCAGTAGCGATCGGGCTGCAGCATCGCGAGGGCGATCCATCGGTCGTCTGCGCACCGGTAATGGTTCCAGAGCGGGTTGCCCGCTTCGCTTCGGAGACTCCGAGGCATCGCGACCCCCGCCATCAGCTTCATCGAGAGCGAGAGCCCTTGAAGGAAGGACATCGAGCCGAGGTGCGAGGCGCTCACCTCCTGCCCGATGCCATACCGTTCCCGGGTCACGAGTGCCGTCATCACGCCGTAGGCCAGCATGATGGCGCCCATCTGGTCTGCGATCCCACCGGCGATCCCGAGCGGAGGCATGCCTGGCTCGCCCGCGGCGTTCATGATGCCGGAACGCGCGAGGCCCAGATGGTCGAAGGAGGGTTCTGCGTTCTCGTCGCCCTCCGGGCCATAGCCCGTTGCGCTGCCGTAGATGATCTTCGGATTGCGTGCCTTCAGGCTCGCGTAGTCGAGACCCAGGCGCGCGGCGACGCCGTGGCGGTAGTTCTGGAGGAAGACGTCCGCCTTCTCCGCGAGCGCGAGCACGACGTCGCGTCCTTCGGGCCGCTTGAGGTCGACCTCGATCGACTCCTTGTTCCGGTTGTTGGCCTCGAAGTACCAGTTCGGCGCGTTGCTCGTGTCCAGCCCGCCGGCGCCGACCAGCCAGCGTCCGGGATCGCCGGTGCCGCGCTGTTCGATCTTGATCACCCGCGCGCCCATGTCACCCAACATCGCGCCCGCCACCGAACCTTGTTGCCAGATCGTCCAGTCGAGNACGAGGAGACCTTCGAGGGGCTGGGGCATCGTGAGATCCTCCTGCNGCCGCGTGGCGCGGCGGGTCGCGGNANGTCGCCGCCTACTGCAGATAGTTCGAGCCGGAGATCCGCGTCGACTTGGGGTCGACCTGAATNTGGACGACGGANAGCCTGCCGGNCTCGATCGCNCGNTCGATCGCCGGCCGGATCGCGTCCGGCGTCTCGACGTGCTCGGTGTGCGCATCGACCATCTCGCCGATCTTGTCGTAGCGGGCCGGCAGCAGCGAGGCGATCCGCGGCGAGTCGGGCGGCATGTACATGTCCTGGAGCATATGGCCGGCGACGCCCTCGTTGTTGACGACGATGAAGACGGGGTTCGCGCCGACCCGCGCCGCGGTCTCGACGACCATGGCCGCGGCTCCGAAGGCGTAGTCGCCGAGGACTCCGACCGACAGCCGGTCCGGGCAGGCGAGGGCGGAGCCGACGACGTAGGGCGCGCCCACGCCCATGCAGCCGGTCGTGCCCGCGTTGAGGCACGAGCGATTCACGTAGGAAGGAAGCATCGCACGACAGATGCCCATGATCGTCTCGCCTTCGGCCGTGACGATTGCGTCCCGCGGTAGCGCGTCGCGGATCTCCGCGACGACCCGGTACGGGTTGATCGGGATCGAGTCGTCGGTCAGGACCGCACGCGCGCTCTCTTCGTTGGCGCGTGCCTTCGCCTGGATCCCCGAGAGCCATTCGCCTTTCGTGGTCGCGAGGGGTCGACCTTCGAGCGCCTGCACGAGCGCTTCGGCGGTCGCTTTCGCGTCCGCGACGATCCCGAGGTCGACGGGGGCGCCGCTCGTCAGCTCCTCCGCTTCGATGTCGACGTGGATGATCGTCGCGTCGGGGGCAAAGCGACGTCCCATGCCGAAGATCCAGTTGAAGCGGCCTCCGATCATGACGACGACGTCCGCTCCGCCGATGGCGTGGGAGCGAGCGGCGTTGGCGAAGCTCGGATGGTCGTCCGGGATGGTGCCGCGGGCCATCGGCGCGCAGACGTAGGGAATGCCCATGTCGGCGAGCTGCGTGAGGGCTTCGTCGGCATCGGCCCATCCGGCCCCCTTACCGATCACGATCAAGGGGCGCTCCGCTTTCGCGAGGTGCTCGGCCACGCGATCGACGGCGTTCGCGTCGGGCTGCGGCGTCGTGATCTCCGGGGCTCCAAGGACCGGCACCGTATCCGCGTCGAGCTTGCGCGACACGACCTCCGCTGGGAAGTCGAGATAGACGCCGCCCGGCTTGCCCTCCATCGCCTTCCCTACGGCGAGGCGGATCCATTCGCCGATCCGCTCCGTGGAGTCGACGCGTCCGGTCCACTTGGAGACCGGCTTCGCGGCCGACACCTGGTCGAGCTCCTGGAAGCCGCCGAGTCCGGTCGTCCCGGAGAAGGCCGAACCGCCGAGGACCACGAGGGGCATCGCGCTCTCGGTGGCGACGTAGAGGGGCGTGAGGCAGTTCGTGACGGCGGGGCCGGAGCCCGCGACGAACACCCCGGGCTTCTTCTTCTGCCAGCCCCAGGCGCTCGCCATGAAGCAGCCGTTCAGCTCGAGGCGATTGCCGATCACCGTCATGCCTTCGGACTGGGCTCCTCCGAAGAGTTCGATCATCGGCCCTGCGACCACGCCGAAGAGATGATCGATTCCGAGCGCGTTCAACTGCCGCGCCGCGATTCGTCCGCCGTCGATCTCCGCCATGCCCTGCCTCCCGCTTCCTGTGATCCCCGACAAGGTCGCATGCTCGGCCCACGGAGCAATGGCGATTCACGGACGTCGGAAGCGGCTCTGCTATGGTCTAGGCCACCCCTCGATATCCGCGCGGCCGGCCTCTCGTCGGGGCGCGCGTACGAGGCGCAGACGGGTATGACCGGACGTCGCGGAGACGGGTACTACTTCGGGCTCCTCGCGGCCGTCCTCGGCCTCGCGCTCTGGATCGGCGGACGCGAGGAAGAGGGCGTTGCAGCGGAAACGATCGACTTCTCGTTTCCCGGGGTCCAGCTGGAGATCCCTTTCGAGCTTCCCTTCGCCGAGGTTCGTTTCAAACGGCCCGCCGCGCCACGCCTTCGGATCGGCCAGGACACCGAGTGCGTGATCGTCGAAGTGCGGCGCAACCTGCTCGAGAGTTCTTCCCGGGACGCGGAGGACGTCGAAGTGGCTCTCGACGCGAGCCAGACGGCACAGCCGCAGCTTGCTGCCGCGTTCGACTGACGAAGACGAGTCGCGGGACTGCGCCGCGGTGGCTAGGGGAGCATCGCCAGAACACGTGCGCCGAGTCCCGCGAGCACCTCCGAGGCGATCCACAGCAGAAGTGCGATGGGGATCGCAAGTCCGGCGGACAGACCCCCACCGGCAACCAGCAGGCGGCATCCGTCGACGCCCCGTGGCGCCGCGGTCTCGACGATGCGAACCGGGGGCTCCGTAGGCCCTCACCCGTAGGCGGTCGCGCACGAACCGGTTTGCCCGCAGGCTTCGCCTCGGTGCGTGCTTCGTTCGACTGCTTCGGAAATGGCGGACGTCATGGGATTCCCTCGCTCGAGAAGATCCCACCGGATTCGTGCGCCCGTATCGGTGACGTCGATCATCGTAGTCCGGGGTGAGACACATATACGTGTCGCGTGGCAGGCGCATCCCGGCCGGAAGCGGGTAGAGAAAGCGCGGACTGGGTGGCTACTGGGGGGCGAGCCCTTCGCGAATCGCGAAGCGCGCCAATTCGACGCGATCGTGCAGATCGAGCTTGCCCATGATGTTGCGCACGTGGGCGTCGACGGTCCGGACCGAGAGATCGACGAGGGAGGCGATCTCCTTCTTGGACATCCCGACCGCGATGTACCGGAGGATTTCCCGCTCCCGCTTCGTGAGCGAGGCGGCCCGGGTCGAGAGCGGCTCCGAGACCTTCAAGCCGTCGTTCCCGAGCACGAGGCGGTTCTCGACCTCTTCGGAGAAGTAGGTGCCTCCGCCGACGACCGTCTCGATCGCCCTGTGGAGGACGCCCGGTTCCTCGCCCTTTACGATGTAGCCGGCGGTGCCGACTTCGAGTGCCTGCTCGATGTACGCGTCTCGGCAGAAGGCGCTGAGGAAGACGATCCGCGTCTTGGGAGACTTGTCGGCGATCTCTCGCGCGGCGACGAAGCAGTCGAGCCCGGGGACCTCGATGTCGAGGAGGGCCACGTCCGGCTGATGCTCCTCAGCGGCCTCGATCGCGGACTGGTGGTTCGAGACCGACGCGACGACTTCGAAACCAGACTGGCTGGCGAGGTGTTGAGCGAGTGCCTCGCGCATCATCTCCTGATCGTCGACGAGGAGAATGGTCGCGGTCATCGAGGTCATCGGGAGGTCGCTCCTGTTTCGGCGGCTTCGGACGATAGCTGATTCGTCGCCCAGGCGCGGATATCTGCCAGGCCGAAGGGTTTCTTCAGGAACTCGGCGTTCCGGATCCCTTCGATGCGCGATCCGAAATCGATGTTGCCGGAGATCATCAGCGCGGGTGTCAGGACTCCAGCGGCTCGCACCGCCTCGAGAGCGGTCGCTCCGTCGCGGCCGGGCAGGTCGAAGTCGATCAGGAAGACGTCGTGGTTGCCGGCTTCGGCGATTCCGCGGTCGACGAACGTATCGCCGTCGCCGACGGCTTCGACCGAGAATCCGCAGCGCGAGAGGGCATCGATCAACGCGTCGCGCACCTGCGAGTGGTCTTCCGCGATCAGGGCACGGCCACGCGGGAGGGCGGCTCCTCGGCCGCGCTCCTTCGGGGCGACGATGCTCGCGGGCGGGGCGGAGGAAAGTCGCAGGGAGGCCGTCCATCCTCCGCGGCCGTCCGCATAGCAGAGGGGAATCGAGCCTTCGATTTCATCGAGCAGGATCTTCGCGCGCTCCACGTCTCGTGCGAGCGGTGCGACGCTCGCTGCCGCCGGATCGGAGGGGGTCAGCGTCAGCGTGATCTCCCGCTCGCCCGTCGCAGCCAGCGCGACCCTGCCGTCCCCGCGCGCGGCGCGCGTCGCGAGCTGGATCAGGGCGCGGACGACGCGGGAAGGATCGGCTCGAACCAGGCGCTGGCCCTCCGGCCGATCGCTCCCCCGGTCCGTCTCGATTTCGACGTCGATCTCGATTTGAAGGGCTCGCCGGAGGAATTGCGCGGCATCGGTCACCAGGGTGCCCAGCTCCGTCGCGCCGATCTGGACCTCTTGCCGGCCGAAGGCCGCGAGGGCGCTCATCAAGCGAGACGCCTGTGCCGCGGCGCCGTCGATTCGCGCGAGCACCGGGTCTCGCGCGTCCGCAGGGGCCTCGTCGGGTAGTCCGCGGAGCGTCTCGACGGAGGTGCGGATCGCCGTGGTCAGGTTGTTGAGGTCGTGCGATACGCCGCGGACGAGGCGCTCCAGCGAATCGAGCTCCGCTTCGAGCTCCTTCGCGGCCTCCGATGCGCTGTCGTTTCCCTGCCCGCTCGCTTGAGCCATGTTGCGATCCCTGAACGGCTGCGGCCTACCGCCTTCTCCGTTCTCACCGGCGCAAGATCGCATCTCGATACCGGATCGAGCTGCGAGATGCCAACGCCCCTCCGAAGACTCCGCGCGAACCTGGACGTAAGCAATCCGCGGGATGCAGAGCCTTCGGTATCGCGTCCTTTCGGAGGGAATCGTAGCCACCGATGCCGCTGCCGGCAGTTCGACTCACGGGAGGGGCGCCATGTTCGGTCAATCTCTGGTCCAGGAGGGCTACATCAGCGAGCTGCAGCTGCTCGAGGAGAAGCGTATCCGCAGCGTTCCGATCGGTCAGCTCGCGATCGACGAAGGCTTCCTCGTCCCGAAGGACGTGATCTCGACCCTCGGGGAGCAGGTCATCTCCGGTGACCGCTTTGGCGAGCTGGCGCTGGCACACGGGATCCTCGAACAGGACCAGCTCCGGTCTCGCCTCGAGCTGCGGCAGTGGCGAAACCCCAAGGTGAAGGACATTCTCGTCGAGAAGGGGTTCGTCTCCTGGAAGGACGTCGAGACCGAGCACAAGGCCTACGCCCTCGAACTCTTCTGAGCGTGCGGTCCGCCGGGGCCGAGCTCGGCGACGAATCAGTTGAGGACTTCGCCTAGCATCTTCGCGGTGACGGGCTTCTGGACGAATCGGATGTCGCTCGGCAGGCGCTCGATCGGTCCGATCTCGTCTTCAGCGTATCCCGACATGAGGACGATCCGCTTGAGCGCGAAGCGCGCGCGGAAGAGGCGAGCGACCTCGACGCCGCCCACCCCGGGCATCACGATGTCACTGACGAGGCATTCGAAGTCCTGATCCCGATCTTCGATCCAGCGCCGGGCGTCGTCGCCGTCCTGCGCGGCGATCACGCTGAAGCCGAGACGCTCGATCGTACGGGTAATGAGGTCGCGGACCGACGTGTTGTCCTCGACGACCAGCACGGTCCCCCGCCGATCGTCGGCCGGCTTCGAGGGGCGAGGCTCCGAATCCGGCAGCGTCACTTCTGCGTCCGTAGACGGGAAGAAGACACGGAGCGTCGTTCCCTGCCCCTCGCTGCTCGTGACCTCGAGGCGACCGCCGCTCTGGTGCACGATGCCATGGACGGTGGAGAGGCCGAGCCCGGTTCCCTCGCCGACCGGCTTGGTCGTGAAGAAGGGGTCGAAGATGCGGTCCTGGATTTCCTTGGACATGCCGGCGCCGTCGTCGGAGACTTCGATTTCGACCTCGCCGAGGGATCGCCGATTTTCCTCGCTCTCCGGGTGGGTGCGCACGCGGACGACGATCGTGCCCGTGCCTTCGATCGCGTCGCGCGCGTTCGCGACCAGGTTGAGGATGATCTGCTCGAAACGGCTCGGGTCGCAACGTACGCGTGGATCTACGTCGGGGGCGATGCCCAGGTCGAGGGAGATGCGCTCCGGCACGAGCTGGCGAAGAAGCGGGACGAGCCCCCGGATCGCGTCGTCGGCCATGAAGACCGTCGGTCGCAGGGTCTGTTTGCGACTGAAGTCGAGGACTTTGCTCGTGAGCGCGGCGGAGCGCTCGCACGCGTCGTTGATCGTCGCCAGGTATTCATGGCCCCAATGGTCGCCCCCGAGATCTTCGTCGAGGATGTCGACCTGGCCCATGATCACCGTGAGCAGGTTGTTGAAATCGTGGGCGATGCCGCCGGCGAGCTTGCCCAGTGAGTCGATGCGCTCAGCGCGGGAGACTTCCCGCTCGAGCTCGACCACCGGGGTCACGTCGCGAAGGAAGGTCACCCAGCGCGGCGCGTCCTGACCAGGGGGCTGGACGGTGAAGGCGCGGACGTCCACGTAGCCCGGCTTCGTGCCGAAATCGTGCCAGTCCATCTTGGGCACGGAGACCGTTTCGCCGCGAGCAAGGGCGCCCTGGACGGAAGCGAGAAAGTCGTGGGCTTCCTCGGATCGCGACAGGTCGAGAAGACGCTCGCCCACGAGCTCCTCGCGAGAGAACGCGGTCATCTCGAGATATTTGTCGTTCACGTAGAGGACTTCCGAGTCGAGCTTCTGCACCGCGACGCCGATCGGGGCCTGGTCGAACGTCGCTCGCAGGACCTGCGCTTCCCGATTCGCGGTCCGGAAACGCCGGATGTCGCGGATTCGCAGGACCTGGCCTCGGTCGCCGTAGACGTAGATGCCGCTGGTGGCGACCTCGACTGGAATCCGAGTGCCGTCGGCGTGGACGACGTCGCACTCGATCGAGATCGACTCACCGAGCTCGGTGGCCTCCCTGCGCAGTGTGTCGGTATCCGCGTCCACGAGGAACTGCGAGAGGGTTCGCCCCTGGATGTCTTGTCGCGACCCGAGTCCGAGCAGGCGAACCAGCGTATGGTTCGCGAACTCGATCAAGCCGTCTCCGGTGACGGAGAAGAGGCCGTCGGGGGAACTGTCGAGCATCTCCCGGTAGCGGACGCGATTCTTTGCGAGGTCGGTCTCGCTCCGGAGGGCGCGACGACTCGCTAGATCGTTGTAGTAGGCGTGGAGCAGGCCGGTCGTGGTGATCAGAATGGCCAGGAAGATCGAGCTGCGGATGGCGCCGATCTCGGCCGCTCGCGGGTTCGGCATCAGAAGGGGTTCGACTTCGAAGTCGCGCATGAGCGCGAGGGCGAACAGCTCGGCGAACGTGAG
>PAQX01000033.1 GCA_002709835.1 Deltaproteobacteria bacterium | reverse complement strand
TATACTCCGGCGCTCGGTCGGGGCGTGGCGCAGTTTGGTAGCGCGCTTCGTTCGGGACGAAGAGGTCGCTGGTTCAAATCCAGTCGCCCCGACCATTTCCCCAGGCAATCTCGCGGGGTTCTGGTAGTCCCGAGTTACCTGTGGGTTTTCCCGTGGCGCAGCCTCGCGGCCGTCAAACACCCTAGGCGCGCCGTCGCTGGATGGTCTCGCTGCCACGTCGAGGCATTCGCCGGAACCACAGCGTTTTCCGCGAAGCAGGTGCGAAGGCACGCGCCGGGGTCCCCAAAGACTCGCTGCACCAGGGCACGAAGCGCACCTGAGCGAATAGAGTCCGAAGGTTTCTCGGGAGCGGTAGGAATCAAAACGCGGCTCGGACCATTCGAACCCCGTTCGCGTTGCGCTGGCGATCGCGACGGCTCAGCGGCCCCGGCGATCCAATCGGTTTCTGACCGTTCATGTGTCGCGCCGCGCCTTCTTGCGTGCTGTGCGAGATTTGATCGGCGATGGGCCCGATCATCCAGGCGACGCGCCCCGCGAACACCGCAACCGACGAGAGCCTCACGTAGAGGCGAGTCCGCAGGCGTTGACTCTCCGAGCGAAGCGCCGCGAGCCCCTCGTCGAGCCCGTTGAAGTCATGACGACCGGGCTTCCGACCGAGTTCCGCCGAGAAGATGGGCGTGAGCCCGTCGAGTACTGATTCGAGGGACTCCGCCCTCTCGGGGTGGGCCCGAGCCTCGACCGCGACCACGGCCTGGCCCCTCCATCGACAGGCTGTGCTCCGGGGACTGGAGGTCGGGTGGCTCACCGGCTCCTAACCGTGTTGCGAACGCGCGATCACGAAAGAGAACCTTCGACGGCTCGGATAGATCGTGATCGACTTCGAATGCCGGAGCGTCGTCCCGGTCCGATCGGGCCGGATTTTCGTGTCCGCCGGCCTGCCCGCGCTTCTCCTGGGACCAACCGGGCTGCCTCCAGGACGCGCCCCTTCGTTTTCGTTGACAGCCGGCGCAGCATCCGTGTACCCTCTACTCGTGGGAAAATTTCCCACATAATTTCAACCGGCCAGACCATTGCCCCCCCGGGACCCGTTTCGCCCACCGAAGTTGGTCCCCAAAGGAAAACCGTCATGACTTCTCTGCCTCGTGTCCTCGCCCGGAGCCTCTCCTGGCTACTCGTTGCGACCTTCACGCTCCATGTCAGCGTGGTCCAAGCGGCCCCGGACAACTATGTCCGCCTCGCGCTCGCCTACGCGTCCGAGGAGGATCCGGAAGACGCGACCCTCTTCTTCAGCAGCCTCGACGGCGACCGCGTACTCGCCGGAGGCTCCGCCCGGTTCGAAGGCCATCTCACGGATCACGCCACACAGACCAATCACCCCTACTCCGTCGAGATCCCAGCCGACACCCTCGACACGATCACGCTCGAGGCAGCCCCTGCACTGGAGGACTCGGAGGAGCAGCTCTACGAGATCTTTCAGGATGGGGAACGGGTCCCGGTCGTCCTGCGCATGGAAACCACGGCCGACCCTTTGAAGGCCAACAGCTATGTCCATAGCGGAACCTTCTTTTTCGAGGACACGGGCAAGGTCGTGTCTTTCTCCGCTCTGAACGACCCGGTCCCCGTCGTCATCATCGTCGGCGGAGCCCTCGTCCTGCTCCTGTGCGGAGCGAATATCATCGGCGAGCTCGCTGATAGCTGTGCCGACAAGGCGAAGCGCGCCTGCGCACCCAACGGCGTAAAGACATGCGAGGTCGAAATCAGCGTGTGGTCCCTCATCACAGGGTGCGACAGCGAATGCAACTTCACCTGTCATAAGCCCGCGGGCGGCTTGAACCCTCAGCCGAAGCCAGCGCTCGAGATTCGACACCGTTGAATCAGACTCGGTCGCCGCACGGAAAGTCGGGGGCAGAGGCGACGCGCCCTGCCCCCGACTCCGTAGATGGTTCCCGACTCGGCGGCGGCTGCACGGTCGCCGCGCTCACCGGTCGAAGGTGGTGACGATTGCGGCATTCGGCGATGCTCCCAAACAAACATCCATCCCAAGGCCCATCGCCCAATGCGCAGACTTGACCGCCTCTTCCCTCCGACCACAACCGCGCCCGACTGGAGCGATCACCGCAGCGAAGGAAATCGGCTCTTGGCCTCGCGGGCCGTGATCCGCCTTCGCTCGATCTCCTCACCTGACCTACTCCTGCGCTTGCCTGCGCTCGCACTCTCGTGCGCGATCCTGGCGTGCCCCGCTACACACGCTCCGGTCTCGACCGACCTCGCGACCGGATCGATCCAACCCGTCCCACTCGACCGAGCCTTCGACGATTTCGCAGCAGCCCTCCAAGAGACCATCGCCACTATCCGCGCGGATCCGGCCTTTGATACCGACCGCCACCGGGCCGCCGGTGCCCTCTACTGGGCACAAATGCTGCTCCGAACCGTCGAAGACGACCTGATCCAGGATCCGGATTTCCCGATGTTCAGAATCGTCGATCACCGAATCAGGGAGGGAGCTGACAATCCGGACCAACGCTATCTCTTCTCGCCCATCCGGGGGGGAGCGCCCTATCGGATCTGGGGCCATAAGCTCGAGGAGCGGAGGCTCGAGGTTCAGATCTACGCGGGACTCCCCTGGGCGCCTTCGGGTGGCCGCATCGTAGGCGTCCTCTCCGACGAATCAATCGAAGTGGCGAAGGACGGGTCTTTCGAGATCATGATGGGGGGGGAGCCTCTCGAATCGAATTGGCTTCCGAATCCAGAGACGTCGACGATGGTCATGGTCCGCCAGATCTATAGCGACTGGCCAGAGGGCATCGGCGATGTCCATATCGACCGGATTGGAAGAGAAGGCAGTCTCAAGCCTGCTCTATCGAGCGCGGACATGGCGGCGCGACTCGAACGCGCCGCCGCGAACCTCCGAGAGATCGTGCCCCTCTGGCCCCGCTTCGGCCGCGAGCGATACACGATGAAGACGCCCAACACCCTCACACCGCCCTGGGATCCCGGGGCGGGCGGCGGCGTCGTCGGCCGCTTGATGTCGCTTGGGAATTTCGAACTCGCACCCGACGAAGCACTCGTGCTCACGACCTGGCCTGCAGCCGGAAACTACCAAGGCGTGCAGCTTACGGATGTATGGACGTCCTCGCTCGAATACGCGAACCGCCAAACCAGCCTCACCGCAGACCAGGCCCATCAGAGTGAGGACGGCGGCTTTCGTTTCGTCATCGCGCACCGCGACCCCGGGGTACAGAATTGGCTCGATACGACCGGGCTCGAGCGAGGGTTCATCCTGCTCCGTTTCGACGGCGTACAAGGCGTAGCGATCCCGGAACACCAATGGCCGCGGCTCGAGCTCGTCCCCTTCGAACAGATTCGAGATGCACTCCCCTCCGAGACCCCCTCGTTCACCGAAGAGCAGCGGCGCCGCGCAATCGAAGGCCGCCGCCGACACGTGCAAAGGCGTTTCGGGATCTAATCCCTGCCCTCAAATCGCAACGAGCGCGAAGAACGACGTCACGACGCGATGGAGGACGGCGCTTCGTCGCTCTGAACGCAGGCTCCGGCAAGGCCAGTGCCCCTGAACACCCCAGGAGAGACTCCATGAGCGAGTGCCAGTCCAAACCGACCCGAAAGCATCTCCTCAGCACGGCCCTCACGCTCGCGCTCTGCCTCTCGGGATGCACAAAATTGGTCGCGAGCGAAGCCAAGCCCGCCCCTACCCCCGCGCGATGGAATGACTCGGCGCTGCTGGAGTGGGTGACCGCACTCGCCGACGACGACGATAGGTTTGCCGAACTCGCGACCGTCCAGAGCTTCGAACAGCTCCAAGCCACGATTGAAGAAGTAAAACAGATGGTCCTGATGGACGCGAGGACCGAACAAGAGGCGATCGAGGGCCTTCGAATGATCCTCAAGCATCTCGCCGTCTCCACCCAAGACACCTTGAACCTCGACTACCGAAACCCCCTCTTCCCGAAGAGAGATCCCCGCCCTCGAAACATTGGCGCCTACAACCCCGATGCAGAATATGACCAAGCACTCATCGATGGTCGGTTCGACTACAAGCTCACGGGGCAGCTGGGCACCGTGCCCTACGTGAGCATCACCGTGAACGGTCACTCCGAAGGAAAGCTCAGCCAACTCGTCGCCTATCTCGACGACGAATCGATCCGAGAGCACACCACCCCGGATGGGCGTTATGTCCTTTGGCTCACCAAGGAGGAGCCCGAGGAAGACGGCGCCTGGCTCCCACTGCCAGACTCGGCCAACGGAATCGTCATTCGACAATACGTCGCTGAGCGCGACGCCACCCAGCTCGCGAGTTTCGCGATCGAGGCCGTTGGGACCCCATTGCCCGAGACCGAGGCCATCTCCGACCAAGAGATCGCCTTCCGTCTCCGCAAAGCCGCCGACTATCTCACTGTGAGTTCGACGTGGCACCGCACCCTTCTTCCAGAGATGCGATCGAATCCCAACTCTTTCCTTCCCAGCACAGGCTCTTCCATCGGCGCAAGCGCAGCCAACCGAGAAAATTACTACCAGATGGCCTACTACGAAATGACGTCAGAGGAGTCGCTCGTAATCGACTTCGAACCGCCGACGGGAATCGACTATTGGAACCTCACCTCGGCGACCTTTTGGCACGAAAGCCCTCGGTATCTAACGGACCCGGTCAGCCTCACCTCGAGCGAGGTCGAGACGCGGGCCGACGGCACCGTGCGGTTCGTCCTCGCGCGCGAAGATCCAGGGCACCCAAACTGGATCAAGACATTCGCTCATGATCGAGGCTTCTTGATCTTTCGAATGCCTGGCGTGCAGCACCACCGGGTGCCGAGGGTTCAAAAAGTCTCGACGGCCCGTCTAGCGGAGTTCCTCTCCTCCTCTTCCCCTCCCCCCGACGCCACACTTTTGCCGAACCCGGACCCGCCCCGAGCTCAGTAGGGCAGGTCACCGACCAGCCCATCGAGCCGACGGTTGACTCGGGTCTGCCTCTCGAATTCTTGTGCCTCGAGCGTGAGAGCCAGCGTGCGGGGTCGATCGCCCCGCAATCAGTCCCAGTCAATGGAATCGCTTGGGTTGCCTGCCGCTGGCTCAAATCCAGTCGCTCCGACCCTCTCCGCGGCGGCCCTTTCCTGCCCTGTACGCGGCGGACAGGACTACGCGACGGCGAGGGGCACCTTGCCCCCCGCTCGGAGCTCGCCTTGGCGACACGAAGCGCCGTCGCGGAAGTCCACAGGAGATAAATAGATCGCTGTCAGGAGGCGGGCAGGACACGGACGCCCGTGGCGACGAAACCGATCTCGCGTTGTGGCCCGTGGATCTCGTCGGGCTTGCCGCCGCGCGTCTCGGCGGCGAAGTGGCGAGCTTCGCGCTCGCTTATCGTCCGAATCGTAACGACCCCTTCCACGAGGGCTTCCCGACCAGAGATTTCCTTCGGCAGGAAGAATCCGTAGTCCATGAAGCGGACACGAACGGTCGACTCGCCCTCGCGCAGGATCGTCCAGCATCCCTTTCTCTGGCACACGTCCGAGATCCGCGCGCGGACGAGAATCGGTGCGTCCGTGTACCGCTCGGGCTCGGCCATCACCTCGGACAACGGCCGCATCGCCGCAAGCGTGATTCCGTCACCGAAGTCGTCCCCGGACGGGAGCGGCCCATCGGCGCCGAACAGGGCGGACGATACGGCCAGAAGAAGCGCCGCGCGGGCGATCGAACACGAGAGACGGGCGAGCCGTCGTCGAGACGAGAACATGACGGTCTCCTTAGCCCCTCACCGGCCGGGCTGGGGGCCGCGGGCGCTCGTGTGCGGAAAATAGCGGCCACGGCCAAAAGGCGTGGCTTCCCACCCGGCCCCTCCTCCGGCTTCGTTGCCGGTGGACTCTTGGTGCTCGGCCACGCGGCCGCGACGATTTCGTTCTCGTGCTCCCGTTTCGGAGCCACACCACACCTGCTGTTCGAAGCGCCCTGACCGTTCCCTGCAAAAGCGCAGCCACGGCCTACACGCCGGGAGGCGCCGTCCGCCGGCGACCGGCGAGAACGGCCAGCCCCATCCCGATCATCACCGCCGTGCCCGGCTCCGGGATGGGTTGGGGGGTGCCGCCGAAAAAGCCCTCGGCCGTAAAGCCCAGCGCGCTGCGCTTCCCGCTGTCCTGCGAGCGCGCGATCACGAACGAGTTCGCCGCGCCGAAGTCGTAGGTGAACTGCGCCTCGCCCACGTCAAGATTTCCGTCGCCGTTCGTGTCGTTCCCGAATCCGGGCGCCGCCCAGCCCAGCGAGAAATCCGCGGCGAGGCCGTCGGGCATCAGCCCGGGGCCGAGTGATTGCTGAATCTGTCCGTAGGCGTCCGTGAAGGTTCGCGTCGGCAACCCGAGAGCACCGATCACGTCCACGTCGTAGACCTCGTTGAAGTGCAGGCGCCTCACTTCAGCGGCCAGGGGATCGACCAGATCGGGCTGTCGGTGCGGGGACGTGAGCGAGAGCGCCACGGCCTCCGGCGTGGCGAACCCGCTCCCCAGATCGAAGAAGTCAAACTGGAGTGCGACCGATCCGGATCCCCGGATCGCGTTGTACCAGTCCGCCTGCCCGTTGGCATGCACGACGAATGCGTTGTTCGTGAGATCGTCGGGCTCGTTGTAGAAGAGCAGATTTCGCGCCTGCAAAGAGACCCTATAGCCGACAGTCTGAACGGCAACGCCGCCGTCGACCTGCTCTACGATGCCCTCGGAGAGCAGACTCCCGAGAGGGGTGCTCTCGTCGTATTGGTTGACCTGGCTGCCGTTGCTCTGGCTCGCGCCGCTCGCCATTCCGGAACCTGCGAGCTGCGACCAACGCAGAAACGCAGCCGCCCGCCCCTCAGAGGCGACCAGCAGAAGAACGAAAGCCAGATTCAGAGCGAGTACGCGCACGAACGCGCTGCCCTCCCAGGTTGCGGATCCACCTACGCGCGCGCAGCCGATTCGGTGCATCCTCTTCGCAGTATGCACTAAACCAGGAGCTTTCGGGTTAAAAATACTACATTTCGGCAAATTTCAGGCTTCACGATCGGGAGCGACTGCCTGCGCAACCAACCCCTCAAGAGGCCCAGCGCACCTCATGGATGTCGCCGGTCTGCTCCGCCTTGTTCCGAATCCCGAGGATCTGCTCCTCGGTGAATCGCTTGGCGTTCATCCCGCCCCCGGCTCACCTCCTCGAAGAAAACGAACACAGCGAAGGTTCCCCGCTTCGCAGGGCGAACCAGCCCAACAGGATGACCTCGACAAGCCCCCTCATCGGATCGACGAGGCCGTCCGCGAGCGACGGTGGCGCTTCCTCTCCCGGATCTACCTGCGCTCCTTCCGGTGCGCGTCGGACCTGCGGATCCTCGGGATTGGAATGAACGGACCCGACCACTCCTGCGCACGTTCGTATACGACTTCTTCGCGTACAACGAATGGCGGTCCCCGTGGTGGCGAAGGGACGTCGCCGGCGACGAATCTGGGCCGTCAGAGAGAGTCGAGCCGACCTCGAGGACTTGCCCCGCACCCCGCCCCCTCTGTGAGGCCACGCCGGATCGCGTCTCTCTCGAGCAGCCGCACTTCCGCCTGCTCTGGACGGGAAGCTTGGGTTTGTCCGGGCCGGGCCGGGCTCAGAGCGAGGAGACGACGTGTCCACCGTCGACGACGATCGTCGATCCGGTCATGTAGGACGACGCGTCGGACGCGAGGAGGAGCAGCGGCCCGTCGAGGTCGTCGAACTCGCCGAAGCGGCGAAACGGGATGCCCTTCACGAAGTCGTCCGCCATCGGCCCCTCGAGGAGCAGCCGACTCACGTCGGTCAGGACGTAGCCCGGCGCGAGGGTGTTCACCCGGACGCCATAGCGCGCGGCCTCGAGGGCGAGCACTTCCGTCGCCTTGTGCATTCCGGCCTTGGAAACGGCGTAGGGGAACTGTCCCTTGATCGTGCGGAATGCGGTGATCGAGCCGATGTTGACGATGTTGCCGCCGCCCTGTTCCCGGATCTTCACTCGATCGACGTAGAGCTGGGCCCCGCGCCAGCTGCTCTTCAGGTTGGTGTCGAGGACGCGATCCCAATCGTCGTCGTCGATCGTCTCGAAGGTCTTCGCTCCCGCTTCGACGCCAGCGTTCTGGACCAGAACGTCGAGGGCACCGCCGAGATCCCAGGCGGCGTCGAGAAAGACTTCGAGGCTCGCTCGATCGTTCACGTCGAGGGCGAGGCCGTGCGCCTCGCCGCCAGCGGCACGGATCTCGTCGACTCGGGCCTCGATCTTCTCGACCCGTCGCGCACCGAGCACGACCCGTGCTCCCGCCTCGGCCAGAACGCCCGCAAAATGGTGGCCGAACCCCGACGAGGCGCCGGTCACGGCAATCGTTTTGCCGTCGAGGCGAAACTTGTCGAGAGACGAGGACATGGGGTGTTTCCTGCTCGATCGCGAGGGCCCGGGAGCCGGTGGAGCGCGAGATTACAGCGCCGAAATCCCCGCTGCGAACGGCGGGGCGAACGGAACCCGGCGTCCGACGGGCGGTGTGCCGTTTCGTTACTCTTCCGGCCGCGCTGAGCCCATCGCCCACGGCCGGCGCTGGAGACCCACCCCATGGATCATTTCGACGTCGTCATCGTCGGCGCCGGCCTCTCCGGCATCGACGCCGCCTGTCATCTCCGCGAGAAGTGCTCCGACCGGAGCTTCACGCTCCTCGAGGGCCGCGAAGCCATCGGCGGAACCTGGGACCTCTTTCGCTATCCCGGCATCCGCTCCGACTCCGACATGCACACCCTGGGCTTCAGCTTCAAGCCCTGGATCGCCGAGAATTCGATCGCCGATGGCCCCGCCATCCGCGAGTACGTGAACGAGGCTGCCGATGAGTTCGACGTCCGCAAGCACATCCGTTTCCGCCACAGCCTGAAGGCAGCCGCCTGGTCCTCCGCCGCGAAGAAGTGGACCCTCGACATCGCGGTCGGCGTGGGCGAGCGCGTCCAGCTCTCCTGCAACTTCCTCTTCATGTGCTCTGGCTACTACAACTACGAGCGCGGCTATCGACCGGATTTCGAAGGTCAGGAGAACTTCGAAGGTCAGATCCTCGATCCGCAGTTCTGGCCGGAAGACCTCGACTACAAGGACAAGCAGGTCGCGGTCATCGGCAGCGGCGCGACCGCCATGACGATCGTCCCGAACATGGCGGACGAGGCAGCGCACGTGACGATGGTCCAGCGCTCCCCCACCTACGTCGTCTCCCGCCCGGACCGCGACGCGCTGGCCAACATGCTGCGCAAGTTCCTCCCCGACTCCTGGGCCTACGCGATCACGCGCTTCAAGAACGTCCAGCTCCAACGCTTCCTCTACAACCGGACGCGCACGAAGCCGGAGATGGTGAAGAAGCGCCTCCTCAAGATGGTCCGAGACGAGCTCGGCCCGGACTACGACGTCGAGAGGCACTTCACGCCGGCGTACAACCCTTGGGATCAGCGTCTCTGCCTGATCCCGAACGGCGACCTCTACGAGGGGATCCGTGACGGACGCGTCTCGGTCGTGACCGATCACATCAGCCACTTCACCGAGAACGGAATCGAGATGGAGTCCGGCGAGAAGGTCGAAGCCGACATCATCGTCACCGCGACCGGCCTGGAGCTGAAGCTGCTCGGCGGCGCCGAGTTCACGATGGACGGTGAACCGATCTCCTTCCCGGAGACATTCTCGTACAAGGGCATGATGTACTCGGACGTGCCGAACCTGATCCAGACCTTCGGCTACATCAACGCTTCGTGGACCCTCCGCGCCGACATCACGAGCGAGTACGCCTGCCGCGTGCTCAACCACATGAAGGCGACGGGCAAGCAGGTGGCCGTCCCGCGAGTCCGCCCGGAAGACGAGGACATGCCCGAGATCGATTGGATCGATGATTTCAATCCGGGCTACATGAAGCGCATGATGCACCTCTTCCCGAAGCAGAGTGATCGCGCGCCGTGGCGCAACACCCAGAACTACACCCTCGACAAGAAGATGATCCGGAACGCGCCGCTCGAGGACGGCTCGATCCAGTTCGAGGGCTAGATCGCCTGCGTCAGGCCGGCTCGGCGGCGGGGGGCGCCATCAGCGCGCGCCCCTGCCACAGCCCCCCGGCCAGCAGCACGAGCATGATCCCCGCACTTCCCGCGAAGAGGACCGTCGCGCCCTGGAACTGGTACACGGTCCCGGAGCCGATCGCGGTGATGGCGGCGACGGCCTGTCCCGTCGCGCCGACGAGGCCCTGCCCGGACGCGAGGTGGCGGCGCGGAGCGGCCTGCGCGATCCCGAGCTGGAGGCTCGGCATCGTGAACGAATCCGCGATCGCGTGCACGACGCAAAGCACGCCGAGCGCCGCCAGATCCGTGAGCTCGCCGTAGAGCATCATGAACGGGATCGCCGCACCGAGGCTCCAAGCGGTGACCCGGAGGGGACCGAGCCGCTGAGCGAGTCGGCCGCCATGGATCGGCACGAAGAGCATCGGGATCGCAAAGAGGGTGAGGGTCAACGCGATGTAGCGCTGACTCGCGCCCAGATCGTCGAGAAAGACGGCCCAGATCGCCTCGAAAACCCCGACCGTCGTGTAGAACGCGACCGTACAGAGGATCACCCCACGGACGGGCGAGAGCGCAAACAGGTCCCGGATCGGGCGCTCGCTCGACGCGCCGATCGACGTCCCGGGCGCATCGTCGAAGCGGAAACGCAGGACCGGAATCGCGACGAGCAGAACGAGCCCGGCGAGTGCGGCGAAGGCGACCCGCAGACCGCCGAGCTCGTAGAAGAGCGTCGCAAGGACCGGCCCCGCCAGGAAGCCCGCCATATCGAAGGCGGCGAGCGCGCCCAGCCGTTCCCCGGCGCGATCCGGATCCGACAGGACCACCAAGCGCCGGAGCGCCGGCGTGAAGAGCCCCGCCCCGAGACCGAGCAGCGTCCGTGACGCGAGGAAGCCCGCTAGGTCCGACGCAAAGATCATTCCGGCGTTGCCCAAAAAGACGAGGGCCACCCCGGTCCGGAGCATGACTTTCGTGTGGCCCCGATCCGCATAACGAGAGAGGCTCACCATCGAGAGGAAGCCCGCTGCGAACCCGATCCCGCCGATCCACCCGATCCCGGCTTCGCTGATCCCGAACTGGCTCCGGATCACCGCGGTCAGCGAGTAGATGAACGCGTACCCAACCGCGAGGGTGAAGGTCACGAGGAAGAGCGGCAGGTATCGGCGCTCGAGCAGCAAAGGGTCACGGTCTCCGGCGGGCGGGCGCAGGGGAACACGCGGACGCACCGCTCGGAAGCGTGGAGGAGCCACCTCTCGCGGTCAAGGCAGTCGCGGCGCGCGAAGGTTCAGTCGTAACGACGCTGGGTGTCGATCAGGCTCTCGCCCGCTCCAAAGCGGAAGACGAGCCCGACCGTCGCCCCGTAGACCGGCCGCTTGTCGGTCCGGAAAGGCGGCCGCTTGTACTCGGACACGCCGACAGATCCACCGGCACGGAGTTCGATGGGGACCACCGGGACCGGCAGAAACCAGCGCGCTTCGAAGATCCCTTCGAGGTCTTCCGAGCTCGAGAACTCCTCTTCCGCGCGGTCCCAGCGGAGACCGAACAGGACCTGGACGTTCTCGGTCGCGTACCAGCCACTCTGCGCGCGGATGAGATAGCGGTCTGCATCGATGTCGGCTGTGCCGCTCGCACCTTCGACCTCACGGTGGGTGAAGCCGAAGTGGAAAGTCCAGTCGACGGGTCCGATTCCCATATCCGGGAAGAAAATTTGCGCGGTCGCGTGGCCGCCGAAATCCTCCGCGTCGATCGGGCCCTCCCGCGAGAGGCGATCGTAATCTCCTCCCACGGTGAGCGCGCCACGCTCCGGATCGCGCACGAAGAGTTCGAGGGTCGCGCCGCTGTCGAAGATCTCGTTGTTGCCCCGGGAGAGGCCATCGAGGCTCCGCTGTCGATGGCCATAGGCGCTTCGAAGCTGGGCTCGCGCCCCGAGCGCGCCCCAGATGGGCAGGACACCGGTCAGCGCGGCGCGGGAGGCGTGACCGTCATGGCTGTCGATCGAGAGCGTGGACGGTCCGCTCGCACTGAACGTGTCCGTCGCGTCCTGCTCGAGATAGTCGTAGTAGATCTCGAAGCGCACGTTCGGCGCGGCGACGGCCCTGACCGAACGGCCGGCGGCGGTTTCAGCGCGCGCGCCTCGCTCGGAACGGTGGCCGTGACCGGATCGGTCCGCGGCGGCTGGCCCGGCCGCGAGCACCAGCCCGAGAAGGAAGAGGCCCGCGAGGACGGAACGCGCGGCGCCCCCCCACCCGGCGGACCACGTAGAGCACGCAGCAATTTCGGAACGAAGGCGATCTTGACGAGGCTCCATGTCGGGAACATCGACCGATCCACGCGGAGAGTAAAGGGGGGCTTCCGCCGCAGTCGCTTCCAAATTCTGTCCTGGAACCCGTTCAGTCGAAGATCACGTCCAAACTCTGAGTATCAGTGTAGCCGGAGGCCGTCGTGATCGTCAGACGGATCGTCAACGGGTCGTCATCCTCGATCAGGACCGGGGCGGGATTCTGGTCTGTCAAGATGTCGCGGCCGGGGATGTCCCAGCTCCAAGCGACGATCGGGTCCGCCATCGGATCGGAGGTCGACTGATCCTCGAAGGTGATCTCCCACGCGCCGCTGGTCCCCGTCAGCGACTGGATCGCCGGGACCGCGACAGCGGCCTCGAGAACCGTGACCATCAGGTTCAAGAGGGATTCCTGGTCGGCGTTCCGAACGAGGAGGCGCACCTCGTAGTCCCCCGCCTCGACGAACGTGTACGAGGGATCCTGCTCGGCCGAACCACTCGACGTGATCGCCGCGGCACGCAGATGGGTGTCGAAGTCCCAGCGCCAGCTCGTCGGATCGACGCAGCCTCCGCCGGCGGGACAGGTTTCGTCCATGAAGTCAATGGGCTGCCCCGCGATGATCGGCCCTTCCTGCACCCTGAACCCCGCAATAAAGGGCTCCGCCGGGCTCGTGAAGCGGATGGCGTCCACGTAGGCACGCGGGCTCCGGAACGCGTTCACGTCGTTCGTCAGTCGGATCGTGAGCGTATAGACCTGATCCGCGGCGGCGCCGGGGAAGGCGGTCGCGAGATCGAGGCTCGCAGTCCGGACCGGCGTCGCTCGCGTAATCGCTTCGTCGAGGGTCGGGAAGCGCGTCGAGGGCCCGGCGAACGGCGTCGTCACGTCCGCCTGCGCGCTCGCGATCTCGACCGTCGTCGTCCCATCGCTCACCGTCGCCGTCATCTCGTCGAAGACGGCGCCCGTCCGGGGCTCCGAGTACAGCAGCACGTAGTCGAACTCAAGGACGCTCCGGCTCGCGGGCCGCAGGAAGATCTGGCGGATTCCGTTCTCGACCGTCGAGGCCGGGTCGCTCCCGTCGGTCCCTAGGCCGTCGAGGGCCGCCCACCGGGTGCCTTCGGTCGGCATCCCGCCATCGGCGCCATCGCCCTCTGCGAGGGCGATGTGCTGCGCTGCGGCGGTCGCGCCCGCCGGTGTGATGGGCGTCCAGCCGTTCCCGATCGCCTCGTCGGCGGTCTGGTTCTCGAAGCTCGGGTCGAGGATCGTGACCAGGACCGCATCGGACTGGGTCACGGTGTCCGCCAGTTCAGGATCGCTCGGGTCGACGTCCTGGCCGGTCACCGTGAGCGTCACGTCGTAGTAGCCGATCGTCTCGTAGGTATGCGTCGGGCTGGCGCTGATGCAGACGCTGGGATCGGAGGGGTCGACGCCGTCGGGCGCAGGGAAGTCACAGGACGTGCCGTCGCCGAAGTCCCAGCTCCAGGAAGTGAGCGTGCCGCCCGACGTGTCGGTGAACGTGACGTCGAGCGGCCCCGGGCCCTCGGCGGTCGAAACGGAAAAGGCCGCCGCCGGCACGCCGAAAGCGACGACGTAGCTGATCTCGGTCGAGGCCGTCAGCGGCGGCGACGCGCTGTTGTACTGATACTGGATGGTATAGGTGCCGGGCGCGCCTAGATTCTGGAGCAGGTTCGGGCCGATCCCGGCGAGGACGCCGTTCACGAACCAGGCGTCGAGCTCTCCGGCCGGCGCGCCGCCGGCGTCGGCGGAGAAGCCGATGGGACCGCCGGCCGGACCGGAGCCGCTCGGGACACTCGCACTGATCGAGAGGTCGTAGGCGGCGACCGAAGTCGTCGTGTCGTCCTCGACGCCGATTCCGTTGTCGACGATCTGCGTGACGTTGTAATCGCCCGCGACGGTCAACTCGAAGGTCGCGGCCGCGCCGTCGATCGTCGTGACGACGCCGGGCGAAGCGGCTTCGAAGATCTCGTAGCGCGTGTTGACGGCGTCGGTCGCCGTGCTCGAGCAGGAGATCGTCGTCGGGACGAAGCCGAAATCCGGCGTACAGGTGAAGCCCGCAGTCGGGGCGCCCGCGACGATGACCTGGCTGGTCCTCGCACTCGTACCCTGCGAAGTCGCGAGGGTAAGCGTAACCGTGTAGGTGCCCGCTTCGGCGTAGGTGTGATCCGGGTTCTCGTCCGTGCTCGTCGCGCCGTCACCGAAGTCCCAGAGCAGCGACATGTAATCCCCGGTGGAGTTGTTCGTGAAGCTGACGGTCCCGCCCGGCGCGATCCCCGTCGCGGTCTGCGCGAAGGCTGCCGTCGTTCCGCCGGCGGGCGAGTCGTTCGAGTTCTGCGAGCGGCAGCCCCCGACCACGAGCACGACCAGGGCCAGCGCGAGCAGCGCATGGGTCATGAACGGGCGATGGCGGCGATGGCGGAATCGTCGGTTCGTCAGGGTCATGCTGAGCTCCGGGGCATCGCTTTCCGTCGACCCGAACGCCCCCTGCGTTCCCGTCGACGCTCCTCGAATGGAGCGATACCTACGATCGTGAGTGCAGGCTCCGAACGGATACGACACGTTCTCGACCGCAAAATTACCCCGGAAGGATAGAGGCAGATGCACTGCCCCGAAGGGTCCATCGATCCATGGGACGGAGGGTTGGAAGGTCGGTTGCACACGCACGGGTCTGTAGCGGGGGAAGGGCTTTGCCCTTGACTTGCCGACGCCTACGGCCTGCGCGCCCTCCGGGGCGCGAGCGCACTACGCGGTCGTTGCCGGGGCCAGGGCTTCCAGCGTGGGCCACCACGGCACTGACAGCCCCTCGGGGTGAATCGGGTGTACGCAGACATGGTTCGCGCCCGCGTCGACATGCGCCTCGAGGCGCGGCTCGATCGCCGCGGCGTCTCCCATCGCGACGACGGCCTCGACCACGCGATCGCTCGGACCGTCCTCGAAATCGGACGGTTCGAAGCCCAGTCGGATCAAGTTGTTCCGGTAGTTCGGAAGCTCCAGACCCATTGCGATCGCGGCGGTCTCTCGCGCGATGGACAGGGCCTTCTCGGGGTCCGACTCGAACACGACCTTCTGCTCCGTACAGAGGAGACGGTCTGGACCGAGGAGCGCCCTCGCCTGCTTCGTGTGCTCCGGCGTGACCATGTAGGGATGCGCCCCATCCGCCGCGTCCCGCGCGAGCTCGAGCATCTTAGGCCCGAGGGCCGCGAGCACCGTCGGTGGCGCCGCCGCCGGGCGCGGCCCGACGTATCCGGCATCGGCCGCCGCCATCGCGTCGAGATAGGCGCGCATCGTCGCCACCGGCTTCCCGTAGGCATGCCCGCGCATGTCCTCGACGAGCGGCTGATGCGAGATTCCGATCCCGAGCAGGAACCTTCCTTCGGACTGTTCGGCGAGGGTCAGCTGCGCCGAGCGCATCGCGAGCGCATCCCGGCCGTAGACGTTCGCGATTCCGCTGGCGACGACCAGGTCGGTCGTGTGGTCGAGCAGACGGGCGGCCAGCGCGAAGACGTCGCGTCCCCCCGCGTCGGGAAGCCAGAGCGCCGAGTAGCCGAACGCTTCGAGGCGCTGCGCAAACTCGATCGTCTCGTTGCCCGTCAGGCCATCGGGATAGAACCAGACCCCGCGGCCAGCGAGGTTCGCGGCGGGACTCGTCATGCGCGTACTCCCCGAACCACGGCTAGGCATCTCCCTGCGTGTCACCGACCCACGCCGTGCCTTCGCCTCCGGACTCGGCGCGCCCGGCCTCGTACTCCTCGATCGCCTTCTGGATCCCGACCTGCATCGCCGGCATGAACCGGGCCGCGTTCTTGGTCGCCCACTCCATGCTCCGCTTTCGATGACGATTCGCGTCGTTGACCGCGGGAATCACGCAGCGACCGATCAGCTCGTAGCTGCGTCGCGTCGCCTCCGGGTTCGCGCAGTTGTGTCCGAGGAAGAGGACCGTCCCGAAGCCGCCGGACTGTTCGCGGAGCGACTCGATGACTTCGATCGCATCGTCCGGCGTTCCGCAGGTCAGCTTGCCGAAGATCGGCAGCCCCGGCCCCGTCCAGGCATCGAGCATCGTGTCCGTCGATTCGGCGAAGGGCGGCCTCACCCCACCGAGCGCTTCCATGTAGCCCGCGAGACGGAGCGTCCCGTGCTCCATGTCGCGGCGGGCCTGCTCGCGCGTCTCCGCGATGTGCATCGGAACGACGAGCCGCCAGTTAGACCGGTCGACCTGCTGGCCGTGCTTCGCGGCAGTCTCTTCGCAGACGTCCCAGTGCTTCGGCAGCTGCTCGTACCCTTCGGGCCCGCTCGCCGCGAGCGAGAGCAACCCGGCTCCGTGTTTGCCCGCCGCGATCGCACCCGAGGGCGAGATCGCGCTCGCGACCGCGATCTCCGGACCGGGCCACTGGACCGGCGGCAGCTGGCTCGACGCTTCCTGGAGATCGAACCAGTCGGTCTTTCGCGTGACGACCTCGCCGCGCAGAAGCGGCACGATCACTTCGAGCGCCTCGCTCATCATGCGGCGCTGCTCGCTCGGCTCGATGCCGAGCATGAACGCGTCGGTCACGAGCTGCCCCGGACCGCAGCCGAGCATGACCCGCCCCCGGGACTGGTGATCGAGCTGCAGGATGCGATCCACCAGCATGAGCGGGTTGTGGTAGGGCAGCGAGACGACGCCGGTTCCGAGCCGGATCCGCTGCGTGATGGCGGCCGCGTGGGCGAGGAAGACCTCGGGCGACGGGATGATCTCGTAGCCCCCGGAGTGGTGCTCCCCGATCCAGGCTTCGTCGTAACCGAGCGCGTCGAGGTGCTGCACGAGGCCGAGGTCTCGGTGGAGCTGCTCGGTCGGGTGCTCGTCCGCGGGGTGGAAGGGCGCGAGAAAGACGCCGAAACGAAGGGGGCGCGGGAGGACGTCGGACATGGAACTCCTCGGGTCGAAGGGGAGACGGACCTGCCGATCCGTAGCACCTCGACCCGTGAAAACCCAATCGAAGGGGTGGGCCTACTCCGCCACCCAGATCGACTTGCCGCGAGCGAAGGTCTCCAGAATTCCGACCTCGCTCACGTCGTCGACGGGAATCCCAGCCGGGTCGCGTTCGAGCACGACCAGATCCGCCCGCTTGCCGGGCGTGATCGATCCCTTCCGGTCTTCTTCGAAGTACTGGTAGGCCGAGCCGAGGGTCACCGCATGGAGCGCTTCGTCGAAGGTCAGTCGCTGCTCCTCGCCGAGCACGAAGCCCTCGCGAGTCTTGCGGTTCATCGCGATCTCCATCAGCAGCATCATGTCCGGCGGCACGACCGGAGCGTCGTTGTGGATCGTGAAAGGAAGATCCCGCTCGATACTCGAGCGCATCGGGCTGATCCGCATCGCGCGATCGTCGCCGAAGCTCCGGCGATGCCAGTCACCCCAGAAGAAGGGGTGGGCCGCGAAGTAGGAGGGCACGATCCCCAGCGCCTTCATCTTGTCGAGCTGATCCTCACGCGCGAGTTGAGCGTGGATCGTGACGGAACGATGGTCCTTCGTCTTGCCGCCGAGGCCTTCCTCGATCCCCTCGATCATGAGATCGATCGCAGCGTCGCCGTTCGCGTGGGCGAGGATCGGGATCCCGGCGTCGAGAACGCGCTTCGCGTGCTTCTTGTAGAAGGCAGGCTCGACCATCGGATACGCGACGTAGTTCGGGTCCGCGCCGGGCGGCCCCTCGTCGTAGGGGCGGGAGACCCAGGCCGTCCGACCCTGCGGCGAACCGTCGAGGACGAACTTCACTCCTGCGACGCGGACACCGTTCTGGTAGTCCGGCGTGTATTCGATCGCTTCGAGGTCCTCGATGTCTGCTTCGCCGCGAAGGACCGGAAAAACGGCGATGTCGATCGCCAGTTCCTTGAAGCGCCCCATCAACTTCAAGTCCCGGGCCACCTTCGTGCTGGACGCGCCGTCCTGAACCGTCGTGATCCCGTAGGCGGCGTGGTAGTCGACGGTTCGCAGCACGAGATCCATCTGATCGGCGGTCGAGGCATTGGCGGCGGATTCCATGAGCGGCATGAGACCCGCATGGGCCGCGGTTTCCTCGAGCACGCCGTTCGGGATCCTCGTGCCGGGCCGGCGACGGATCACGCCGCCATCGGGATCCTCGGTCGTCTCGTCGAATCCGAAGATCGCGAGCGCCGCAGAGTTCGCCGTCACGAGATGGCCGGAAACGTGGATCAGGACGATGGGATGTTCGGTGGAAGCGCGATCGAGGTCATCGCGGTCGGGGTGACGCCCTTCGGCGAGGAGCGAATCGTCGTAGCCATAGCCCGCGACCACCTCGCCCGGCGCGATCTCGAGCTCCTCGATCCGGGCCGAGAGCGCCTCGACGATCTGCTCGACGGACTCCATCGGTCCGACCGGCGGCGACGATGCGTTCAGCATGCTGAGGAAGCCCATCGCCATCGTGAAATGGCCGTGGGCGTCGATGAAGCCCGGAACCAGCGCGCGATCTCCGAGCTCGACGATCCGGGTTTCCGGACCGACGAGACGGGCGACGTCGTCCCGGCTGCCGACCGCGAGAATGTCTTCGCCCTGCGTGGCCACAGCGGTTGCACCCGCGGTCGTGGCGTCGACGGTATGGATGTGTTCGCCGTAGAAAGCCACGTCGGCATAAGGAGAAGGAGAGCCGAAGGGCCCTCCCGCACAGGCGGTCACGAGGGCGGCGATCAGCATGATCGCCGCGAGCGTGCGCAGCGTCTCCCAGCAGGACGGAACCGAGAACGACATGGGCGAATCCTCCTGGCGCGACCAGCCGGCGCGCGTGGCTCGCGAGGATAGCCACGCGAAGGTGGGGCGCTTGCGGTCCGGCGCCCCTGATTCGATGATTCAGCCTCACCCCCGCGACGACACCGATCCGAGAGGAAGCCCATGGCCCCGTACCGCGAACGCCCCGACTGGCTCCGACGACTGAACAGCTTCGGCCCGGCCACGGGCGCCGCCCAGCAGCTCGTCCCCCTCGAACCCGACGCGCTCCTCGCCCTCGCGCGGTCGACGACCGGCCTCCACGAAATCGGCGATGACGCCTGGCTGGAGAGCTATCGCCGGATGGTCTCGTCGATCGACACCGAGTCCCGGGCAAACCTCGTCGGCCGTTTCCTCGCCCGGGTCGAGATCCTACGCGTCCTCCAGACCCGCCTTCGCCTTTACGAGGCCTGGGCGAAGACCCCCGCGATTCTCGACGAGCCGATCGACCGACCGGTCTTCGTTCTCGGCGCGCCGCGGACGGGAACGACGATCCTGCTCGAGCTGCTCGCTCTCGACCCGGCCCTCCGCGCGCCGATCGCCTGGGAGGCCCACCACCCCCTCCCCCACGGCGACTTCCAGGACACCGAGAGTCGGCGGCGGCTCGCGGAATCGGAGCAAGAGCTGTGGATGGAGATGCAGCCGGAGTTCGCGACGCTCCACGAGATGGGCAGCGACCTCCCCTGTGAGTGCGTCCACTTCCTGGCCCTCGAGTTCGGCGGCCCCTACTGGGCGATGCAGTACCAGGCCCCGGGCTTTACGGAATGGGCGATGACCCAGCCGGACATCGTCCCGCGGAGCTATCGCCTCCACCGCCAGTTCCTGCAGACACTGCAGTACGGCGAGGAACGAAAGCCCTGGCTCCTCAAGTCCCCAGGGCATCTACGGACGATCGAAGACCTTTTCGCCGAGTACCCCGACGCGATCGTCATCCACACCCACCGCGACCCGCAGAAGTTCGTGGGCTCCGCCGCGAGCACGACCGCGATGCTCCAGTGGCTTCGCACGGAGGCCGTCGACCCCAGGCTCTACGGCCAGCTCGGGCTCCACGGCTTCGGCATGATGCTGAACGGCGTTAAGGAACTCCGGAAGGCCGGCCAGCTTCCCGCCGACCAGATGATCGACAGCCACTTCGCGGACCTGATGGCGGACCCGGTCGCGGCCATCCGTAAGATCTACGACGCGGCGGGCCTCGATTGGCCCGAGGGCCACGCGGATCGGATCGACGGCTACCTCCGGGACAAGCCGAAGGGCAAGCACGGGAAGCACGAGTACACGCTCGAGGAGTACGGCCTCGACGCGGCGACGGTCGACGCGGTGTACGCGGACTACGTCGAACACTACGGGATCGAGCGGGAGAGCTGACGCTCCGGCGGCACCGGGAACTGGAGGATCGTCGCCTCGGGGCGCCCGATATTAACTTCGAGAGCATCGCGCGGGCGCAGCCCGCAAAGCGGATCAGGCCCATACGACCGAGGGATCGAAGCCGACGCGGTCGCTCTCCCGGCTCGCTACCGTGTCGAGGTTGGTCCCTCACCCGCCACGCGCGGCCGCTCGGAGCCCCCATGAACCTCGACCTCCTCCTCCGCCATGCCGAACTCGTCGACGGAACCGGCGCCCCTGCCCGCCGCGCCGACGTCGCCGTCCGAGACGGCCGGATCGAAGCGATCGCCGACCCCGGAACGATCGAGACCACGAACGCCGCCGAAGTGATCGAAACCAAAGGTCTCCTGGTGACCCCGGGCTTCATCGACCCCCACACCCACTACGACGGCCAGGCCACCTGGGACGACCGGCTCGCGCCGAGCGCGGATCACGGCGTGACCACCGTCGTGATGGGCAACTGCGGCGTCGGATTTGCACCGGTCCGGCCTAACCACAAGGACGTCCTCATCGATCTGATGGAAGGCGTCGAGGACATCCCGGGCGCCGCCCTGCACGACGGAATCCAATGGGCGTGGGAGAGCTTCCCGGAGTACCTCGACGCGCTCTCGTCGAAGCCCCGCGCCGTCGAGGTCGCGGCCCAGCTTCCCCATGGCGCGCTCCGCACCTATGCGATCGGCGACGAAGGGGAAGTGAACGGGCCGGCGAGCGACGCCCAGGTCGCCGAGATGGCCCGCCTCGCCGCCGAGGCAGTCGAAGCCGGCGCGATTGCCTTCTCGAGCAACCGGATCACGCTCCACACGTCGACGAGCGGTGAAGCGGTCCCCGGGACCTTCGCCGAATCCCGCGAAGTGAACGCGATCATGAAGGCGGCACAGAAGGAAGGCCACGGCCTCTTCCAGGTCGTCCCCGCCGGCCTGATGGGCGAAGACCCGGACGGTTTCCGGCGCGAGCTCGCCTTCTATCGCCAGGTCAGCCTCGACACCGGATGCACCGTCCTCTTCACCATCGCCCAGAACAACGTTCAGCCCGAGCTGTGGCGCGAGCTCTTCGACATGGCGGACGCCGCCAACGCCGAGGGCGCGAAGCTCGTCCCGATGACGATCAACCGCCCCGGCGGTCTGCTCCTGTCGTGGGACACGTTCCACCCCTTCGTCGACAAGCCGAGCTACGTCGAGATCGCGGGGCTCCCCCTCGCCGAACGCCTCGAGCGCCTGCGTGACCCGGCCCTTCGCAAGAAAATCATCGAAGAACCCATGCAGACGCCGATGTTCGAGCACGCGGCGACCATCGTGATGAGCAGCCTCGGCAGCACCTACCTCCCGACGACCGACGCGCTCTTCGAGCCGGACCCGAGTCTTTCGCTCGGCCGCTCGATCGAAGAGCGCGGCGTCGAGCCCCTCGAAGGGATCTACGATGCGCTCTGTGATGCAGCAGAGAAGCCCGCGACGCCCGGCTTCCTGAACGTGTTCATGGGGAACTACGCGGAGGGCCACCTCGGTGCGGTCCACGAGATGCTGAACCGGCCCGGGACGCTAGTCGGCGGCGGCGACGGCGGCGCGCACGTGACCGTGATCTGCGACGCGAGCTACCCGACGTACATGCTCGAGCACTGGGTCCGCGACCGGAGGCGCGGCGAGAAGATCCCGATCGAACAGGCGGTGCGCATGCTGACCGCCGACCCGGCCGACCTCTTCGGCATGAAGGATCGGGGACGCGTCGCGAAGGGCCTTCGCGCCGACCTCAACGTGATCGATCTCGGCGGGATGACCCTCGCAAGCCCTCGGGTCGAGCACGACCTCCCGAGCGGATCCCCCCGCCTGCTTCAATCGGCGACCGGGTACGTCGCAACGATCTGCGGCGGACAGGTCACCTGCCGGAACGGCGTCGACACCGGCGCGCGGCCGGGCGGTCTCTACCGCGGATGAGCGGCCGAGCCTGATCGATGCCCCGACCGCCCGACTAGAACCGGTCTGCCGTCGGCCCGACCCGATCGACGATCGGCGCGAGCTTCTCGACGTCGAAGTCGTACCACTCGGCGGCGTTGATCCCGAGAATATTCGAGATGTCGTCTTCGGGAATGCCTTCGAAGGCGGTGTCGACCTTGTTCTCGGTGGACGGCCAGGTGCCTTCCGGGTGGGGGTAGTCTGTGCCCCACATGAAGTTCTTGATCCCGATGTTCTCGCGATCGAGGGCTTCCTTTCGGGTGACCATGGAGCCGACCCGAACGTTCCGGCGAAAATATTCCGAGGGCTTCATCGACAGGTGGCTCACGTAGTCGCCGAGCTTCTGCTCGCCGGCCGAGTGCTCGTAGTGCCAATCCCAGATGCCGAGCTGATGCGGGACCCAGTCGGCCATGCCCTCGGTCGTCGAGACCTTGAGCTTCGGGAACTTCTCGAAGACTCCGCCCCAGATGAGGAACGTGAGCGGGCGCGCAACGAACCAGAGGACCTCGGAGAGGTAACAGCCCATGCCGCCGCGCCGCATCTCTTCACCGGGCCTGGGCGGCCAGATGCCGAAGTACTCCTCCTGCGGCGCGGGACCGGAGTGGTAGTTGACGACGAGGCCCAGATCTTCACAGACCGCCCAGAAGGGGTCGTAGACCGGATCGTTGTAAGGCGCGTGATCGTTCCACATGACGGGGATCATGACCGAGCGCATGTCGTGCTCGCGCGCCCACTTCGCTTCCTTCACCGCCTCGTCGATATCCCACATCAAGGGCACGACCGCGACGCCGCAGCGACGCTCCGGCGCCATCTGACAGAACTCGGCCAACCATCGGTTGTGCGCGCGGGCGCCGGCCCATTGGAGTTCTGGGTCGATGTCACTCGTCGTCGGCAAGCCGAGCCCGGCGCCGAAGGGCGGCGAGTTCATCTCGGTGATCCCGTCCGGGAAGAGCACCTCGGCCGCGACGCCGTCGTCGTCACAGACCTTGATTCGCGCGTCGTGATCCCAAGCGCCGGTCAGCTCGTACTCGTTCCCCTCGCGCCACTTCTCGTTGATGTCGGCGATCAGGAACATCTTCTCGGCTTCCTGGGTCTGCTTGATCTGAACCTGAAGAGCCGCATCGAATGTGTCCCGGTACTTCGCATCGACGTAGGGCCGGTAGTGCTGCGGCTGCGGGCCGGCGTGGCCGTCGGAAGAGATGGCGAGGAAGCGCTTCATGGGTAGGTGCTCCTGAAGAGAGGGTCGGATGGGCCGAAGCGGCCAGCGGGTGGAAAGAGACGGACTATTCGACGCGCTCGCGCATCTCGTCGATGTTCGGGATGTCCCCTGCACCGTAGCCCGGCATGATCTGGTTGTAGCCCTGATGGGGTCCGATCAGGTCGCTGGCACGGGGGCTGTAGTGCTGGAGGTAGAGCGTGCGCCGGCGGGCCGGGCCGGTCGGCGGCGGGCCGGCGTGGAGCCCGCAGCCGAAGTGGACCGTCGCATCCCCGGGCTCCGCCTGGATGGGTACGAGCGGGTAGCGCTCCGCCGTGATCTGCGACGGCACGTTGTGATACGCCTTGCCCCAGCTACCGGCCATCATGTGGAGCTGAGAGCTTCGCGGCCCCGCGGCGTCGACCTGGATCCCCACGAGGACGCAGGGACAAGTCGTGTGGCAGGCGCCGAATCCGCAGTCGGAGTGGTACTCGAGGTTCGCGTAGCCCGAAGCATCGGCCTCGAGCCCGGCCTTCTTTACGACGGCCAGGATCCCCTCGATCCGATCCGGAACCGGAACGACCTCTTCTTTCGACAGCGCCACGAGGGCGCGTGTCCGCGGGTGGTCGTAGAGCGCCCCGATCGCCTCGGACTGTTCAGACAGGTAGGTCAGCCGATACGGGAAGCGGTCGCCCTCGGCGTCGGTCGCCCACCACGAATAGAGGTTGCCTTCCGTCGATTCGGCGATCACCCGATCGAGTTCGCCGCTCAACTTCTCGATCAGATCGGCGTCATACGCACGCCGGACCACGAGGTATCCGGTCTGCCGGAGGAAGTTCGACATCTCCACCGGATCGTCGCCGGCGGCAAAGCGCCGGTGGAGATCGAGGGGATCACCGGCGAGATCTCGAAACTCCGTCCGCGCCGGATCGTAGATCGGCCGCCCGGAGTACATGCATCGGATCGCAGGCTCCCAGTCATCCCAGGTCTCGAAGTCGCCGCGAAGGAAACGGACGGCGTTGCTGAAGAGCAGGCCATAACGCGTCCGGTACTCATATAGATAGTCGAGCCAGGACTCGTGATCGACGATCTCGAGGATCGTCCGTGCGTCCCGAGCCTGCCCGGGCTCGATGAGCACTCGCCCCTCATGGCAACGGTACGTATAGAAGCGACCGTCGGGCAGTCCGAGCGAGATCGGATCCCGGCCCGCGACGTCCCAGGCGACCTGCCCGTTCACGCCCTGTTCGAGGCGCGCAGGTAGGATCTCCTGATGAAAGGCATCGAAGTCGACCCACGGCAATCCGGCGCCTCGATAGGTGCCGAAATGGGTATCCCGACCGATGTCTCCCGAAGCCGCCATCGCGATTCCTCCTAACGTGCCCCGCGAACCAGCCGACCCGGACGCGCGCCCGTGTCTTCGCCGTTCCGCCGCGTGATCTCACCCGACACGATCGTGTACTCGTAGCCCTCGGCCTTCTGAAGGAGGCGTCGGCCACCGGCCGGGAGATCGTTCACGAGCTTGATCGAGCGGAGCTTCAGGTTGTCGAAGTCGATGACGTTGAGGTCCGCCTTCTTGCCGACCTCGAGGGTTCCGCGGTCGGTCAGGCCGAAGAGGTCCGCGGTGTCCTTGGTCTGCTTCTTCACCACACGCTCGAGATCGATCTTATCGCCCCGGCTCCGGTCCCGAGCCCAATGGGTGAGCATGAAGGTCGGGATCGATGCATCGCAGATCATCCCGCAATGGGCTCCGCCGTCGGAGAGACCGGAAACGCAGTAGGGATGCAGGATCATCTCGCGGATCACTTCATGATCGCCCTCGACGTAATTGAAGACCGGCATCATGAGCATGTTCGTGCCGTCGCCCGCCGCGAACGCGTCGTACGCGGCCTCGAGGGGCTCGACGCCCTGCGCTTCCGCGATCGCCGCGACCGACCGGTCCGCGGTCGGCTCGTAGTCCGGCGGGTCGCCGATCACGTAGAGGCGATGGAGGAACGTCGCGATGAAGTCGGTCATGCCGTCGAATAGGTTGTTCGGATCCGCCGGCAGGTTCTCCTCGGAGAGGATCGCCTTCTTGACCTCGGGATCGCGCATCGCCTCGGCGATCGCCGCGATCGAATCGCTCTCTTCGGAGATCCGCCGGAACGTGGGTCGGCGCGAGAAGGGTTGGTGGGTCTGAAGACCGATCATGAGCCCGAAGGGCCGTGCTGCGATCTGGGGGAAGAGCTGGGCCCCGTCATCCGCGGCCGCGATCGACTCGTCCATGATCTCGCGCCAGAGGTTCGGTTCCGTCTCGTTCTGGAGCATCGCGAAGGTCACCGGCCGTTCGATCTCGGCCGAGAGCTTCTTCATCCACTCCACTTCCTTCTTCGCGTTGACGAGGTCCTGGCCGTCCGCACCCGCCGGCGCGAGCTCGAATACGCCCGCCCCCGCATCCTTGAGCGCGAGACCGAGCCCGAAGAGCTCGTCCTCGGCGGCGAAGGTGCCGGGCACCGGCTCGCCGTCCATCGCGCGGTGGCCGAGGACGCGGCTCGTCGAGACGCCGAGGGCGCCTGCGTCGATCGCTTCCTTGGTCAGACGACGCATCTCGGCGATGTCTTCCGGGGTCGCCGGCTCGTTCTTCGCGCCCCGCTCCCCCATCACGTAGGCCCGGAGCGCCCCGTGCGCGAGTTGGGTGCCGAAGTCGACGGCGGTCCGTCGACCGTCGAGCGCATCGAGGTACTCCGGAAAGCTCTCCCAGTTCCAGGTGATGCCTTCGGCGAGGGCGGTCCCGGGAATGTCCTCGACGCCTTCCATCAGCTGGATCAGCCACTCTTCCTGGCCCGGCTTGACCGGCGCGAAACCGACGCCGCAATTGCCCATGACGACGGTGGTCACGCCATGACCGCCGGAAGGATCGAGCAGATCGTCCCAGGTCACCTGTCCGTCGTAGTGGGTGTGCACGTCGACGAAGCCCGGGGTCACGATCCGGCCCGCCGCATCGATCGTCTGCGCGGCGTCACCGGGCACGCTCGCTCCGATGGCGGCGATCTTGCCGTTCTTGATCGCGACCTCGCCCGTGAAGGCTTCGGTGCCGGTGCCGTCGACGATCGTTCCGCCGGTGATTTTTAGATCGAACATGGGTGTCTCCTGAAGCCAGCCAACAGGAAGGAGGGCTGGGACGAATCGCGAACAGTGTAGCCGCCGAGATCGGTGTGCGAGGGGCTCCGAAAAAGCCCCGAAGGCGACTCAGCGGCGCTCGCGGCGACGGTGTCCCCCGCCGGACCGGGGCTCCCGCCAGTCGAGGATCGCCGTCGGCGACCAGCGCTTGTTCATGGGGAGCACGCTCTCCCACTCCTCGGCCAAACCACGCTGACGGACGAACTCCTGGGCCATGAAGTGCTGGCCGTTGTACCTCGCCGCTTCATCCTCCGTCGCGAGCCAGAGGGCCGCGAGCGCCGGCACCTCGACCGGACAGAAGAGTTCCTTCGGATAGCCGAGACGATCCCCCTGTGTGTGGAATCGCTCCGTCATCACCGGCCCCGGGTCGAGGTCGAAGGCGAGGATCCCGTCGCGATCATGCTCGGCCGCGAGCCCGTCCGCGATCTTCCCGCAGGCCGCCTTCGAGCAGTTGTAGGAGACGCCCGCCCCGCCCTGCCCCGGCGGTCCGCCCTGCTTCTGGTAGTTGTGGCGTGTCGAAAGGTTGATCACGCGACCGCCGCCGCGTTCGATCATGCCGGGGAGGAAGCGCTTCACGAGGGCGATCGGTGCGAGGAAGTTCGCCTGAACCTTGGCCGCGAACTCTTCCACCGGCGTGTCCTTGATCCAGGCGTTCGTGTAGCGACCCATCTCGTACATCGCGTTGTTCACGAGCACGTCGACCCCGCCCCAGGCGTCGAGCGCGGCCTGCGCGCCCGCCTCCACGGAAGCGGGTTCGAGCAGGTCGAGCTGGATCGGAAGCGCTTCGCGGCCTAGGCCTTCGACCTCTGCGCGCGTCGACTCGAGGCTGCCTTCGAGGGGCGTACGGTTGCCCTCGGCATCCTCTTCCCGCCCCTCGCCCTCGCGGAGCGTCCGCCCGGTGAAGGCGACGTCGAAGCCCGCCCGCGCGAACTCCCGACAAACGCTCTTGCCGATCCCGCGCGTTCCGCCCGTCACGAAGACTCGTCGTCCCGACTCCGCCATGCTCGTCCCTTCTCCGATTGTCGTTTCGGATCGATCTGCCACCCTCGAAGGTCCTGGAACGCTACTGGGCGAACCCACCAGAGCAAGGAGGCGATCCGATGAAGCTCGTCGTGACCGGACACGATGCGGACGGGAAGTCCGTCTTCCACCATGCCGGCGAACCGCCGCGTAGCTCCTCGCCGGGGAGCTATGAGCTGTGGTCGACGAAGGGGGGCCTCACCGTCCCCGACCCGACCCCCGCAGACACCCCCGCCTCGATCGGCTACTTCGCGGTCGACGGCGAGACGAGCTTCAAGATCGTGACCGTCCCGCCCGCGAAGGACCGACCGGATCACCACGGCGAATTCGAGATCCCGCCGGACATCGCGCGCTACTTCGACCCAACGGATCCCGAGATGCACACGACGGACACGATCGACTACGTGATCATCGTGAGCGGGCAGGCGGAGCTCGAGCTCGACGATGGGTGCAAGGAGCTCGTTCAGCAGGGAGACTGCGTCGTCCAGCGAGGGACGAAGCATGCCTGGCGGGTCGTCGGCGACGAGCCGCTCGTGCTCGGCGCGACGATGATCGGCGCGAAGCGGGAATAGCCGACCCAAACACTGAATTCCTGCGGCGATGCGGCTACGTTCCCGCGCGACTCGTTCGAGGAGGGGTGCGATGGCGACGTTCGGAATCGTGGTCGGAGGCGGACCGGCGCCGGGGATCAACGGCGTGATCAGCGCAGCGACGCTCGCTGCGCGCGCTGCGGGATCCCGCGTCGTGGGTTGCATCCAGGGCTTCGAGTGGCTCATGCAGGGCGACATCGACCACGTGATCGACCTCGACGAGGAAGCCGTCAACCGGATCCACGAACTCGGCGGCTCGATCCTGCGCACGTCCCGCGCGAACCCGACGAAGGACCCGGCGAACCTCGACCGCGTGATCGACTCCCTCGATCGACTGGGCGTGGACCATCTGATCTCGATCGGCGGCGACGACACCTGCTTCTCCGCGCGGACCGTCGCCGAGGCCGCCGGCAATCGCCTCAAGGTCGTGCACGTCCCGAAGACGATCGACAACGACCTTCCGCTTCCGTCCGGTGTCCCGACCTTCGGCTTCGAGAGCGCGCGAGCGACTGCGAGCAGCGTCCTTTCAACGCTCAAGGAAGACGCCCGGACCTCGGGACGCTGGTTCATCATCACCATGATGGGCCGCAACGCGGGCCACCTCGCCCTCGGCTCCGCCCAATCGGCCAACGCGACCCTTGCCGTCGTCGCCGAGGAGTTCGGGGATCGCAAGATCCGACTCGAAGAACTCTCCCGGCGCGTCGAAGGCTCCATTCTGAAGAGCACCGCGGAAGGACGCCCCCACGGTGTGATCGTCCTCGCCGAAGGCCTCGGCGAGTCGATCGACGAAGGCGACCTCGCCGATCTCCCTGACCTCCCGCGCGACGAACACGGCCATCTCCGCCTCGCAGAGTTCCCGCTCGGACGACTCGTTCGCGAACGCGTCGAAGAGGCCCTCGTCGAGCACGGCATCAAGGCGACGATCGTTCTCAAGGACGTGGGCTACGAGTGCCGCTGCGTTTCGCCGTGCGCCTACGATCGCGAATACACTCGCGAACTCGGCGCTGGCGCCGTATCCACGCTACTCGGCGGAACCGGTCACGTGATGATCACGCGCCAGAACGGAAAGATCGTTCCGGTCCCCTTCGACGAGCTGATCGACCCGAAGACGGGCAAGACCCCGGTCCGAATGCTCGACACGACGACCGAGGGCTTCGCGACGGCGATGAAGCTCCAGACCCGACTCGAGGCGGGCGATCTCGAAGACGGCCCGGGCGCGGAATCGATCGCGGCCGCAACGAATCTGGACCTCGCGGCGCTGCGCGCGCGCTTCGCCTGACTCGAGCCGGAGCGCTTCNNCTAACTCGNNCCGGAGCGCGGGNCGGGANGNGCTGCCTCGCCGATCGGAACGGCGGANAAAAAGGCAGCGGCGATCGCCATCGCGATCATCAGCCCGATGAAGCCCGCCGNGTAGCTCCCNGTNGCGTCGAATGCGTAGCCGAACGCGATCGGNGCNCCGGCNCCNACGGGCACGGCGACGAGNGCCCCGAGCCCCATCACGAGGCCGAAGGAACCNACACCGAAGAGGCGTCCGAGCGCCGCGCCGTAGACCGGCATCATCGACCCGCCGACCAGCCCGCAAACGACCAGCAGCCCGAGGAGTGCCGGGATCGGGAGCGGCAACAAAAGCGCGCCGAAGGCCACGCTGATCAGCGCGCACAGGCCCATGAAGAGCGTGCGCGGATGTACCCGATCCGCCATCGGGCCGAAGATCAACGGCCCAGCGATCGCGCCGACCCCCATCGCGATCGGCACCGTTCCCGAGAGAGCGACGCTCGCCCCCCGGTGCTGGAGGAAGGGGATCGAGTTCGCGCCGACGACGATCCCCTGCCCCCCGAAGATCGCCGCGCCGAGGGCGATCATCCAGAATGCACGGGAGCGGACGAGCGAAGATGCATCCCACACGGACCCGCTCGCGGTCCCCTCACCCTGCCCCTCACCGTCCGCGGGCGCGTCCCCGTCCGGAAACTGCCCGACGTCGCCAGGGCGGTCGAGCATCCCGAAGCGCGCCGCCGGCAGCGCCACGAAGAGTGCGGCCGCCGCGAAGGCCCCAAGGACGGGTCGCCAGCCGAAGGGCTCGAACGCGAGCGCGGCGGCGGGCACGATCACGAGAGGCCCGGCCGGGGCGCCTACGTTCGCGAAGCCGATCGCACGTCCGCGCTGGCGATCGAACCAGTTCGCCATCGCCGTCGACGAAGGCATCGGTCCGAGCATCGCCATCCCGAGCGCACAGCCGACGATCCAGCAAAGCGCGACCTGCCACACGGCGTTCGCGACGGCGAGCCCGAAGAGACTCACGGCGAGGACGAGGGCACCGAGTGCCATCACGTTGCGAATCGAACCGCGGTCGATGAACCGGCCGATCACCGGCATCGACAGGTTCATCACGAGGGTGAACCCGCCGACGCCGAGATTGAAGCCGGTCGCGGTGATCCCGAATTCTTCGCCGACGGGCGCGGCGAAGAGGCCCACCGCACCGAGGGTGAACCCGATCGCCAGCGCCTGGGTCAGGCCTGCGTAGACGCAGACCCGCCAGCCCGAGAAATCGGGATGGGGAGAGGGAGGCAAAGTGCCTGAGGCCCCTAACCCTGGAGCAGCGTGATCATGTTGTAGAGCACGGCCGGGCGGTCGCTCCCCACGACGTGGATCGCGGCTTCCTGCTCGAGGCGAACGCCCTTCTTGCCCGCCTCGACGGAGACGAGTCGGCTGCATGCGTGGACCGAGGCACCGACCGGAACCGGTGAGAGGAAGCGGAGCTTGTCCGAGCCGTAGTTGACCGCGTTCTTGACGCCCGTCGTCTTGTAGGCCTGCGGCAGCGACGCATTCAGCTTGGGCATGAGCGACAGGGTGAAGAAGCCGTGGACGATCGGACCGCCGAAGGGGCTCTCCTTCTTGCAGCGCTCGACGTCGATGTGGATCCACTGGTGGTCGCCGGTGACTTCGGCGAACTGGTTCACCATTTCCTGCGTGATCTCGGTCGGATCGCCGAACTCACCGAACTCGTCGCTCACGAACTTCTGCAGGCTCTCGACGTCGTCGAATCGCACTTCTTCCATGGGGGTCGTCTCCTGGTTGAGGCCACCGCGACCGGCCTTGAGCGACGCGGAGGAGGGTACTGGGTTCCCGCCGGGGCCGGCGGGCCACCATTGCTATCACAGCGGACCGGGGGACGCGATCGACGCCCGGTCGGCGGCGCGACGACGCTACCGGCTCCCGACTTCGCGACGAGCGCGCTCGAGTTGCTCGGGCGTATCGACGTCCTCGAAGATCCCAGCGCTTTCGACGGGAACCCGCCGGACGTCGTCCGCGTATTCGAGGAGCAGCCCCCGCGCGCCGCGATCCCCCGACTGCGCGACGAGCGCGTCGAGATGGACGCGACCGAAAAGCACCGGATGACCGTCCCGCCCGCCGTGGGTCGGAACGCAGATCGCCGCGGGCGAAGCGCTCTCTGCGTGAGCGGCGCACACCTGCCCGATCACCTCGGGCGAGAGCCCCGGAAGATCGCCGACGCAGACCAGCACCCCGTCGAGCCTGCCCTCGGCTTCTTTTGCCAGAACGCTCGCCCCGGCCGCGAGCGAGCTCCCCATCCCTTCCGACCACGCCGCATTCGCGACCCACTCGACTCCCGGTCGACCGGCGAGCACTGCTTCGATCCGTTCCGCTTCATGCCCGACGACGACGAGGACCCGGTCGACCCCCGCCTCGACGAATGCCTCGACGACGCCCGCGACGAGAGGCCGTCCCCCGACCTCTTCGAGCAGCTTGTTCTGGTCCGCGCCCATCCGGCGGGAAGCGCCGGCCGCGAGCACCAGCGCGACGTAATCCGCTCCGGTACGCGTCACGCGTCGCCACGTGCGCGGAGCGTCGCGGTCAACTCGGCCGCCACCGAGAGCGCGATCTCCGCAGGGCTCTTTGCCCCGAGATCGAGCCCGACCGGCCCATGGATCCGGTCGAGGTCCGCCTCCGCGAGCCCCGCTTCCCGCAGCCGACCGCGCCGCTTCTCCTGGGTCCTTCGACTCCCGAGCGCGCCGACGTAGAACGCGGGCGACCGAAGCGCGGCCGACAACGCAGGCTCGTCGATCTTGGAATCGTGGGACAGGGTCACCACCGCACTCCGCGCATCGAGCGCGAACGCTTCGAGGGCTTCGTCCGGCCAACGCGCATCGAGGGTGACGCCCGGAAAGCGCGCCTCGGTCAGGAAGCCCGTCCGCGGATCGATCACCGTCACCGAGTAGCCAAGGCGATCGGCGAGAGCGGCGAGGTGTTGGGCGATGTGGACGGCGCCCACGATCGCGAGACGAAGCGCCGGATTGAAGGGATGGACGAAGATCGCCCCCCCGTCCGTCTCGACGAGGGTGGCCTTGTCGGAGCGCAGCGCGTCTTTCGCCGCTTCGACGAGGCTCGCATCGAGGCCCGCCCCGCCGCCGGCCGGATCGACGAGCCTTTCACGACCGTCGTCGAGCCAAACGAGCCGAACGACGGGTCGGCGCTCTTCGCGGGCCGCGAGGATCTCTTCGAGGAACGCGCCCTTCACCCGAGGCGCTCGACGAGAATGCGGACGCGACCCCCGCACGCGAGCCCGACCGCCCAGGCGTCTTCGTCGGCGACGCCGAACTCGAGGACGGTGGACTCTCCGCTCTCGATCACGTTGCCGGCCGCTTCGATGACCGCCCCTTCGACGCACCCGCCCGACACGGAGCCTTCGAAGTGACCCCGTTCGTCGACGGCGAGCAGGCTCCCCGCCGGACAGGGTGACGAGCCCCATGTCTCGATGACCGTGGCGATCGCGACGCCTCGCCCCGCGCTTCGCCATGCACGCGCGAGCCCGAGGGGCTCTCCTGTGACGCCGCCGAGCGGCTCGCTCACCGCGTCGCCGGAGCCGCCCGCGACCTGCCCGACGAATTGGACTTCACAGCCTTCGGGCAAGGCGACGTACTCCGCTTCGTTGTGGATCACACCGTCGACGGCGACCGCCGCGTTGTCGAGCTGCCCGTCGAGCTCGGCATATCGGGCGTAGAGCGCACGAATCAGGTGGTCGACGCGGGTCGCCTCGATCTCGACCCTGTCTTCCCCCTTCGTGAAGCGTTGTTGCGCCGACGAGAAGAGGACGATCGCCAAGGGGGATCCCTTCGTCCCGGCGTGCCTACTCGGCGCCTTCGAGGGCATCGAGGACCCTCGGCGGCGACATCGGCAGCCGATGAAAACGAACCCCCGTCGCATCGCGCATCGCGTTCGCGACGGCCCCGAGCGGCGGCACGATCGGGGTCTCTCCGACGCCGCGCACCCCATAGGGATGGAGCGGGTTCGGCACTTCGACGATCACCGTGTCGATCATCGGCAGGTCGCTCGCCACCGGCACCCGGTAGTCGAGGAAGCCGGCGTTCTCGACCTTGCCCTCTTCGTCCCAGAGGTACTCCTCGTTGAGCGCCCAGCCGATTCCCTGAGCGGCGCCGCCCTGATATTGGCCTTCGACGAAGGTCGGGTGGATCGCCTTCCCCGCGTCCTGGACGACCAGATACCGGAGCACGCGCGAGACCCCCGTCTCCGGGTCGACCTCGAGGTCGCAGACGTGGACTCCGAAGCCTGGGCCCGCCGCCGGCGGGCTGACGGAGGCGCTCGCGACGATCGGGCCACCGGTCGCGCCCATCTTGCGGGCGATGTCTTCGATCGGGATCGAGCCCTTGTCGGAGGCCCCGTTGACCGCGACGGCATTGCCGTCCTGCCATTCGATGCTGTCGAGTTCGACGTCGAGCATCGTCGCCGCCCGCGCGCGCAGATGATCGATCACCTGTCGCGTCGCATCGATGACCGCCATACCCGTCGCGTAGGTCACGCGGCTGCCGCCGGTCGGGTCGCAGTGTCCGACCGAGTCGGTGTCACCGACCATCGGTCGAACGCGCGCAACGTCGATCCCGAGTTCTTCGGCACACATGAGGGCCATGCTCGCGCGACTCCCCCCGATGTCCGGGTTGCCGGTCCGCACGACCGCCGAGCCGTCGGGGTTCACGCTCACCGTCGCGCTCGACTGCATGCCGGCGTTGAACCAGAAGCCCGCCGCGACACCGCGGCCCTGGTTGCCTTCGAGGGCCGTCTTGTACTGCGGGTGGGCCTTGGCGGCTTCGAGCGTCTCCTTGAAGCCGATCGGGCCGAACTTCGGGCCATACTTCGCACGACCGCCTTCTTCGATCGCGTTCTGCAGGCGAAGGTCGATCGGGTCGCGACCGAGCTTTCGCGCGAGCTCGTCGAGGAGACTCTCCGCGGCGAACGAGCCAATCGGGGCGCCAGGCGCGCGATAGGCTGCGACTCGCGGCTTGTTCACGACGATGTCCCGACCGAGGATCCGGAAGTTCGGGATCACGTACGGCGAGAGCGTGGTCATGCAAGCCGCGCCGACGGGCGAACCGCGGAAGCAGCCCGCCTCGAAGTCGAGCCGGAGATCCGCAGCGACCAGCGTGCCGTCGCTCTTCGCCCCGAGCTTGAGCTTCATCTTGGAGCCCGAGGTCGGCCCCGTCCCACGGAAGACCTCCTCCCGGGTCATCGTCATCTTGACCGGCCGACCCGCCTTGCGAGAGAGGGCCAGCGCGGCGGGCTCGAGGTAGACCGGGATCTTGCCGCCGAAGCCACCGCCGATCTCGGAGGGCGTGACCTTGATCGTCTGCGGATCCGTCCCAGTGAGCGTGGCCGTTTCGGTCTTCACGCCGAAGGGCCCCTGAGTCGCACACCAGATCTCCGAAGTCCCGTCCTCGCGCGCGTTGACCAGGCAGGCATGGGGTTCGATGTAGCCCTGGTGGACCATCGGGGTCTCGAACTCGCCTTCTACGACGAGGTCCGCGTCCGCGAATCCCGCGTCGAGGTCGCCGCCTTCGAAGACGATCTGGTTCGTGATGTTCGTGTCGCCCTCGACCGGCGGACCCGCCCCCTCGGTCTTCTGGCCCTCATGCAGGATCGGCGCGTCTTCGGCGAGCGCCTGGTCGACCGAGAGGACCGGCGGAAGAACTTCCCACTCGACTTCGATCAGCCGACCCGCTTCGACCGCGATCTCACGGGTCGCCGCCGCGACCGCCGCAAAGGCGTGGCCGTGATAGAGCGCCTTCTCGCGCGCGAGAATCACCCGCTGGTTCGCGCCGGAGTCGACGCCGGCAGGGCCCTGGGAGACCCAACTCATGGGGAGCTCCGGGAGGTCCTCCGCGGTGATCACCGCCTTCACGCCGGGGACCTTCTCCGCCTTGCTCGTGTCGATCTTCAAGATCTTCGCGTGGGCGTAGGGACTGCGGACGAAGACGCCCTGCAGCGCGCCGGGCAGCGTGAAGTCCGCACCGAAGCGGGCGCGGCCCGTCACCTTGTCGAGGCCGTCGTGACGGATGGGTCGACTGCCGATCTGCTTGAACTTGCGATTCGAATCGTCGGTGGCTGCGCTCATGCCCGCCCCTCCCGCATCACGGCCGCCGCGTCGAGGACCGCCTTGATGATCTTGTCGTATCCGGTGCACCGACAGAGGTTGCCGGCGAGGAAATACCGCGCCTCGGCCTCGGTCGGGTTCGGGTTCTTCTCGAGCAGCTTTTCGGCGGCGACGATGAAGCCCGGCGTACAGATCCCGCACTGCAGCGCGCCGTGTTCGAGGAACTGCTGCTGGACGGGCGTCAGCGTCTGGCCATCGGCGACGCCTTCGATCGTGTCGACGGTCCGTCCGCCGGTCTCCGCGGCGAGGACGAGGCAGGACGGAACGAGCCGGCCGTCGACGACGACGGAGCAGGCGCCGCAGTCCCCGGTCGTACAGCCTTCCTTCGTGCCGGTCATCCCGAGGCCGTCCCGGAGCACCTCGAGCAGGCTCTCTTGCCCGTTGCAGAGGAACTCGGTCTCTTCCCCGTTGATCGTCGTCTCGACTCGAATCTTCGCCACGTCTTCTCTCTTCTCTTGCTTCAGTCTTCCGGCGGACCGTGCGGTTCCGGCTAGCGCGCCTGCGCGCGCTCGTACGCGACCTTCGCGGCACGCGTCGTGAGGACGCCGGCGATCTTCTTGCGATAGGCGACGGTCCCGCGCTTGTCGTCGATCGGGTTGGCCGCGGCCGTCGACGCGGCGGCGGCCGCGGAGAGCGATTCGTCGCCGAGGGGGGATCCTACGAGCGCGGCCTCTGCGTCGGGCACGCGGATCGCGGTCGGCGCAACGGCCCCGAGAACCACCCTCGCCGACTCGACGGTCCCCGCGGCGTCGAGCGTGAGCGCGACGCCGGCCCCGACGACGGCGATGTCCATTTCTGTGCGCGGGATCAGTCGGAGATACGCGTCGCTCGCATGGACCGCCGGAGCGGGCACTTCGAACTCGATCACGAGCTCCCCGCGCTCCAGCACCGTCTTGCCCGGACCGGTCGTGAAGTCTTCGACCGCGACCCGGCGCTCTCCTTTCGGTCCGGCCACGACCGCGGTCGCGCCACAGGCGATCAGGGCGGGCACCGCGTCCGCCGCCGGCGACGCGTTGCAGAGGTTCCCGGACCAGGTCGCACGGCCCTGGATCTGGGTCGAACCGATCAGATCGGTGGCTTCCGCGAGTCCGGGCCAGAGCGAACGAATTTCGTCGTTCTCATAGATCTCGGCCGCCGGCACCGCGGCGCCGATCCGCAAGCCGTTCGAATCGAGCCGAACCGCCGTCAGTCGGGGAATCCTCTTCACGTCGACGAAGAGCGGCGGCGCGCCGGCGCCCAGTCGCATCTGGACGAGGAGGTCCGTTCCGCCCGAGAGGACGCGCGCCCCCTCTTCTTCGGCGAGCAGCGCGACGGCCGCCTCGACCTCGGTCGGCGCTTCGAATCGGGACACGGGTGCGGACACGGATTCTCCCTTCGGATCGGAAACCTCGATTATGGCGCGTCCGCTCCCCGCCGGACAGCGGGGGGTGCGAGCGCGACGCGGCCCACCCGCTTATCGTCGAGGCTCCTCGCCACCCATGCAGGAGAACGGGCGATGCGAACGAAACGAACGATGCGCGGTCAGGTCGCCGTCGCCGGAATCGGCGAGACGACCTACTACAAACACGGCCAGTCCCCAGACGCGCAGTTCAAGCTGACGCTGAAGGCGATCCTCGCTGCAGCAGAGGATGCTGGGATCGATCCGTGCGAGATCGACGGGATCGCCTCGTACGCCGACGACAAGAATCCGGCGGACCGGGTCGCGGCCGCGCTCGGCATGAAGTCCCTCCGCTTCGCGAACATGGTGTGGGGCGGCGGAGGAGGCGGCGGCTCCGGAGCCATCGGGAATGCGGCCATGGCGATCCACGCCGGCGTCGCGGATTGCGTCGTCGTCTACCGCGGGCTGGCCCAGGGCCAGGGCGGACGTTTCGGTTCGGGCGCGGGCTACCCCGGCGCACTCGCCGGCTCCTACGCCCACACGATCCCCTACGGCGTGATGTCGCCGGCGCAGATGTTCGCGATGCGCACGACGCGCCTGATGCACGACCACGGGATCTCGCGCAGCACCCTGCGCGCGATCTCGATGGCCTCCTACCACCACGCCCAGAACAACCCGCGCGCCGTCATGCACGGGCGCCCCCTCGACGTGGATGGCTACGACAACTCGCGCTGGATCACCGAGCCCTTCCGCCTCTTCGACTGCTGTCTCGAGAACGACGGGGCCGCCGCGCTGATCCTCGTGCCCGCGGACCGCGCGAAGGACCTCAAGCAGAAGCCCGCCTACCTCCTCGGCGCGGCGCAGGGGGCGGAGTACCGCGCCGGGGCCGGCGGCCACAACAACCCCGACTATGCGACCTCGAGCTTCAAGACCGTCGCGCCCGATCTCTTCGCGATGGCGGAGCTCGGACCGGAGGACGTGGATGTCGTCCAGAGCTACGAGAACTTCACCGGCGGCGTGGTCATGAGCCTGATCGAACACGGCTTCTGCACCTACGAGAACGCCAACGAAGTGATCGCCTTCGACAACCTGATCGCACCGAAGGGCAAGCTCCCCCTCAATACGAGCGGCGGCAACCTCGCCGAGTGCTACATGCACGGCCTCGAGCTGAACATCGAAGCGGTCCGCCAGATCCGCGGCACCTCGCCCAATCAGGTCGAGGGCGCCGAGGTCGCCTTCGTGAACTCGGGACCGATGGTCGTGCCGGCCACCAACTCCCTCTTCGGCTCGGAGGCCACGCTGTGAGGCCCGTCCGCGATTCCTCGGAGATCAAGCCGTGAACGATTCATTCGTACTGCCCGAAGGCCTGCCCCGGCCGATGCCCGACGAGCTCGACGGTCCCTACTGGGACGCCGCTGCCCGTGACGAGCTCGTCGCCCAGCGCTGCAACGCCTGCGGCACCTGGCAGTGGACCCCCGAACATCTCTGCCACCGCTGCCATTCCTTCGATCTCGAGTTCGCGCCGGTCCCCGGCGAGGCGCGGATCTACAGCTGGCAGCGCCCGCATCATCCCGTCCACCCGGTGCTCGCCGAGGCCTGCCCCTACGTGGTCGTCCTCGTCGAGTTCCCCGACGCGGACGGGATCCGCATGGTCGGCAACCTCGTGGCCCCTCCCGAGGGCGAGATCCCGATCGGCGCGACCGTCGATCCGGTCTTCGAGCACCATGAGGCCGAGCCGCCCTACACGCTCGTCCATTGGCGGATTCGAGCCTGATCCCCGCGGGCAGGATTTCTCGGCGCGCCCCGGGAAAAACTGCCCGGTTCTGCGCGGGTCTGCGCCTCTCCAGATGAAGGCCGGCACGACCACGTGACCGGCTCCACCTGGAGCCCGCCATGATTCGCCGCCTCGCCCTGACCGCCGTCGTCCTGCTCGTCTCCCTCGCCCTCCTCGCCACGCGCGCGAGCCCCCGGGCCGCCGCGACCGGAACGCCCGCCCCGTCCTTCGAGACCGCCGGCCGGTACGTAGGCGACGACGTGTTCTTCCTCCTCGTGACCGAGACCCGCTTCCAGACCTACGGCCCCGCCGAGGAACGGGCCTTCGACTACATCGCCGACGTGGCGCTGACCGTTGCCGACCTCACCGGCGAGACCGAGATGGGAAGCGGCGTCTGCGAACACGGCGACGCACGGGTGCGCTTCGAGATCGTCGGTCGCCCTACGCAAGACGGGATCGATGCGGTGATCCACCTCGACTACACCGGGATCGAGGCCGTCCTGCCCCTCGCGACGGAACAGGTCGAACCCGGACTCCGCGCGGACTTCTCGGGACGCAGCGATCGGATCGACGATCGCGTGATCGCCTTCAACGGAACCTTCGACGCGCACAAGCGTTAGGCAGGCCGCGCCTCTGGAACGAGGAACGCCCGGACGATCGACTCGTCCGGGCGTCTTCGTTCTGCGATCCGGGCCAGCGCCCGGACGATCAACTCGCGCTCTGGATGTCCGCAAGGACCGCCGCAGCGTGCCCGTCGAGGTCGAGTCCATCGTTCTCGACGTCGTAGGCCTTCGCGATCTTGCCGTCCGGGCTGATCAGGTAGCTGATCCGTCGCGGAATCCCGGCTTCGAAATACTTCTCGCCTTCCTGGCGACAAGCGTCGTAGGCCGTCCCCATGGCCTTGTCCGGGTCGGACAAGAGCACGTAGGGGAAGCCCTCGTTGTCGGCGAACGTCTTCTGATCCGCCACCGAATCGAAGGAGACGCCGATCACGACGGCATTCGCTCCTTCATACGCATCTTTCTGCTCACGGAACCCGTGGCCCTGACGCGTTCAACCCGGCGTCGAGGCCTTCGGATACCACCATAGGGCGACCCACTTCCCGGACAACGAGGACAGCGTGACGGTGTTCCCGTCCTGGTCCTGCGCCGAGAAGTCGGGCGCATCGCTCCCAACTGCAAGCATGGTTGGCTCCTGCTGACGGAGCGACCTCCTTCGCGACGACCCTTCGCCGCGAGGCGACCGACTCCCTGAGCCGCGAACGTAGGCAATTCGAGCGACCGCCGCCGACTCAGTCGTCCTCGGCCAGGAAGGGCCGGAGCGCTTCGAGCAACCGCTCCGGCTGCTCCTCCGCAATCCAGTGGGCACAGCCCTGGATTACGCCTCCGCGCACGTCGTTCGCGACGGCCTCGAGGCTCTTCTTCACACCGCCCCCGAAGCTCATGGCGCCGCCCAGCGCGAGGACCGGCATCTCGAGCTTCGTCTCGGCGTTTTCCTGGTTGTGCTTCAGGTCCAGCGGCAGCGCGCCGTAGTGGGCCATGCTCCCGCGCATCGCTCCCGGCGCCGAGAACGCGGCCACGTACTCGTCGATGTCTTCCAGGCTGAAGGCGCCCGGGTTATAGCAGCGCCGGTAGAAGTGGGTCAGGAACTCGCGCTCACGGCCCGTCACGAGCTGAATCGCGATGTCCGGTTCGGCGTTGAACGAGAGGTGAAAGAGGCGCTTGTAGTACTCCGCCTGCTCCGACTCGTCGATCGTGATCGCGACGTCCAGGATGCAGAGGCGCCGGACTTCATCGGGGTGGGCACACGCGTAGGCGTACGACGTCGGTCCGCCCATGTCGTGGCCCACGAGCGCCACGTCTTCGAAGCCGAGCGAACGGACGAGCTCGTAGATGTCGACGGCGACGGTGCGCTTGTCGTAACCGTCCAGCGGCTTCGACGACTGTCCGAAACCGCGAAGGTCCGGCGCGAGGACCGTGTACCGCTCTGCGAGCGCCGGGATGACCTTGCGCCACATGTACCAGGTCTGGGGCCAGCCGTGCAGGAGCGCGACCGCCGGACCTTCTCCGGCCCGGACGTAGTGAATCTGCTGGCCGTTCACGAAGGCCATGTGATGATCGAAGTCGGTGAAGCCCATGCGGTGAACAGCCTAGCCTGAGATCATCGGACCGGGTTGTCCGCGCCCCTCTTCTGGGATTCCCTCTCGACGCGGTCCAACCGAGGAGAAACCGAATGAAGCTCGCCCACCTTTTTCAGCTGAAAGCCACCGTCGACGCCCCCACGCTGATCGGCCCGACCCCCATAGGCACGCGGCAGATCTTCGCGGTCAGCGGCGGCACCTTCGAAGGCGAGCGTCTCTCGGGTGTCGTCCTCCCTCCGGGAGGCGAGTGGCTCCTCGACGCCGGAGACGGGTTCGGGCAGGTGGACGTCCGCCTCATGCTCCGCACGAACGACGATGCGCCGATCTACATGCGGTACTCGGGACTGATGGACTTCAACGAAACCGTCCAGGGAAAGCTCGCGGCCGGGCAATCGACGGAGTTCGGAGACAACCCGTTCCTGACCCACGTGCGCTTCGAGTGCGCCGACGAACGCTATGCGTGGCTGACCCGGGTGATCGCCGTCGGCGAGGGCCGGATGCATCCGGACTGCGTCGAGTACGCGATCTACGAACTCGTGAACGGCGAGTAGCAGACCGCCTTGTTCTACTTCGACTGGGCATGCTGGGGCCGCATGATGCGGTACGCGTGGAACGAATCCGATCCACGTCGCGCTCGAAAACTCTTCTCGCTCCTCATGATCCGCGTCCCCCTCGTCGCCGGGCTGAATGCGATCTGCTTCGCCCTCGACCCGATCTTCTTTCCCGGTCTCCGGAAGACGAAGATCGAGACGCCGGTCTTCGTGATCGGCCACGGACGGAGCGGCACGACCCACCTCCACGACCTCCTGTATCAGGACGAGCGGTTCTCGTGCTTCCTGATGTACGAGCTCTTCTGGTCGGCGCTCCTGCCCAAGGTCCTGATCCGGTGGAGCGCTCGTTTCGACGCAGAACGACTGGGCGGCTTCTTCGCGCGACGCGCCCGCGCGCGGAGCGATGCGCGCTATTCGAAGACCCGAGATGCCCATCACCAGGCCGCCGACTACCCGGAGGAGGACGACGGCATTCTCACCTACTCCTGTTCGTCGGGATCCTGGTCGCTGCGCGTTCCGGATCTCTCCGTCGTGGGCTTCCACTACGTGGACGAGATGCCCGACCGGAAGCGTCGCCGGATGATGCGCTTCTACCGGGAATGCATCCGGCGTCAGCTCTACCTGAACGGTCCAGGCAAGATCCATCTCTCGAAGAACCCCACGTTCACCGGCCGCGTCGAATCGCTGATCGAGTTCTTTCCCGACGCGAAGTTCATCATCCCCTACCGGAACCCGCTGGAGACGATGCCCAGCCTGCTCAAGCTCATGCGTGGATTCTGGGAGATCCGCGGCGTCTCCGAGGAACGGATGGAGAACGGCTACCGGCTGATCAAGGAGCAGTCGCTCCACAGCTACCTCTACCCCGCGAAAGTCCTCGCGAAGCACCCGGAGGTCCTCGCGACGGAGATCGACTACCGCGAACTGATCGAGCAGCCGAAGGCCGTCGTCGAGCGCGTCTACCGGGATATAGGATTTCCGATCGACGCCGGATTCGAACGCGTCCTCGACGACGCGCAGGCGCGCGCCGGCAAACACGAGACGAAGCACCGCTACTCCCTCGTCGAGTTCGACCTGGACGAAGCCGCGATCCGCGAGGAACTCGCGCCGCTCTTCGAACGCTTCGACTGGCCGTCGGTCGACGCTCGCCCGCGCTAGGCGGACTTCGAGCGATCCCCGACGACGGCGAAGACCTCTTCGATCTTCACCTCGAGCGATTCACGTGTCTCGGCCACGACGGTCACATGACCGAGCTTCCGCCCTTCCCGCGGCGACTTCCCATAGACGTGCAGGAACACGTCTTCGCGCCCCTCGAGCCGGTCGAGGGGCGGGACCTCACCGATCAGGTTGATCATCGCCGAGAAGCGCTCGACCTCGGTTTCGCCGAGAGGAAGGCCCGCGACGGCCCGGATCTGGTTCTCGAACTGGCTCGCAGGCGCGCCTTCGATCGTCCAGTGGCCAGAGTTGTGGACGCGGCAGGCCATCTCGTTCGCGACCAACCGATCCCCCACCTGGAAGAACTCGACGACGAGCACACCCACGTATTCGAGGTGGGCCATCACGGCTTCGAGTCCGCGCACGGCCTCGGCCAGGAGCGCATTGGAGACCTCGGCCGCCGGCGCGCGGGAGATGTGGAGGATCCCGTCGACGTGGACGTTCTCCGTCGCCGGCCAGTACTTGAGTTCGCCGTCCCGACCGCGCGCCGCGAGAACCGACACTTCGCGATCGAAGGGAACGAAGCCTTCGAGAATCGCGGGTTGCCCCGCGATCGCGTCGAGCGCGCTCTCGACGTCCGCCGGCTCACGCAGCACGACCTGCCCCTTGCCGTCGTAGCCGAAGCGGCGCGTCTTGAGGATCGCCGGCAGGCCGATCGTGTCGACGGCGCGTTCGAGGTCTTCCCGCGAGTCGACCGGAGCGAAGGGCGCGGTCTCGATCCCGAGGTCGTTGAAGAGGTTCTTTTCGATGATCCGGTCGCCGCTCTTCACGAGGGCAGCCGGCGCCGGGTGGACGGGCACGTCGACGACGAGCTTCTCGACCGCCTCGGACGGCACGTTCTCGAACTCGTAGGTCACGACGTCGGTCGCGGCGAGCTCCTGGAGCGCGGCCGGATCGGTCCAGTCCGCGGCGAGATGACGCGTGACCTGACCGGCCACCGCGTCTTCGGCGGGATCGAGGACGACGGTCTCCACGTCGAGGGGCTTGGCCGCCATCGCGAGCATCTGTCCGAGCTGCCCGCCGCCGAGGATCCCGACCTTCATCTCCATCCCTCTTCTCTCTGCCGCTGTCGATCAGTCGACGCTGGGGTCGGGTTTCGAGAGCACGTCGGCCGTCTGCCGGGCGCGCCACTCTTCGAGCCGCTTCCGCACGCCCTCGTCGGTCGTCGCGAGCATCGCCGCTGCGAGGAGTCCCGCGTTCTTCGCCCCCGAGTTCCCGATCGCGAGGGTGCCAACGGGAATGCCTCCGGGCATCTGGGCGATCGAGAGGAGCGAGTCCATCCCGGAGAGGGCCTTGCTCTGGACCGGCACCCCGAGGACGGGCACCCAGGTCTTGGCCGCGAGCATGCCCGGCAGGTGCGCCGCACCGCCGGCACCCGCGATGATCGCGCGGAGGCCTCGGTCCGATGCGGTCTCCGCATACTCGAAGAGGAGGTCGGGCGTCCGGTGCGCGGAGACGACCCGCGTCTCGTGCGGAATCTCGAGGGCCTCGAGCACCTCCGCCGCGTTCTTCATCGTCGGCCAGTCCGAGGTCGAGCCCATCACGATCCCGACCAGGACCTCCGGGGCTTGCGTCGTTTCGTCCGCCATGCGCGTCCTCGTCGCCTCCAGACGTCGCAGCCGCTGTTTCGGGGGCCGCGACGACGGGGTTATAGCGCGGTGCAACGGGGGTCGCCGAGATTCCGCTCGAGGGCGAACGGGGGCGACTCGCTTGCGACGAATCGGCCATGCCGTAGCGTCTCCCCTCGCTGCACACGGCCCGCCGAAACCGCCGCGCGCACTCAAAGAAGGAAGCCCCATGCCGCTGACGACCGACGACGTGATCGAGATCCAGATGCTCTACGCCCGCTACAACACCGCGATCGACACCGGAGACGGCGAGACCTTCGGGGGGCTTTTCGTCGCCGATGGCGTCTTCAACCCGGGCCATACCCTCTGCGAGGGCCAGGAGGCGATCTCCGAGTTCGCGGTGAAGACCCATGAGATGATGCCGCTCATGCGCCACAACGCGACCAACGTCGTCGTCGACGGCGAGGGCGACGCGGCGAACGGCTCCGCCTTCCTCCTCGGCTACATCGCCGGCCCCGAGTACAAGGTCATCACCACGGGCCGCTATCTCGACAAGCTGACGAAGACCGCCGACGGCTGGCGCTTCACCGAGCGCGTCTACAACGCCGACACCTGATCCGGAGGGCCCGCCGCCGATGGACCTGCTCGCGCCATACCGCGTCCTCGACCTGACCGATGTCCGTGGCCAGATTGCCGGCATGATGCTCGGCGATCTCGGCGCCGACGTCGTGCGTGTCGAACCCGCCGACGGAAGCGCCGCTCGACAGGTCGGCCCGCTCCTAGAAGAAGGACCTGAGAGCGAGCGCAGCCTCTCGTTTGCGGCCTACAACCGCAACAAGCGCTCGGTCGTCCTCGACTTCGCAACGGAAGAGGGGCGCGCGCGTTTCCTCGAGCTGGCCCGGGGCGCCGACTTCGTCCTCGACTCCGGTCCGCCGAGCCTCCTCGACGAAGCGGGCCTCGATCACGCGATGCTCCTCGAGGCGAACCCGCAGCTCGTCCACGTCCGCGTCACGCCCTTCGGAAGCGACGGCCCCGCCGCGGACTGGCCTGCTGCCGACCTCACCCTCGCGGCGCTCGCGGGATCGATGTCGCTCCAGGGCGACCGAGATCGCGCTCCGCTCCGCCTCTCGGTTCCGCAGGCCTGGCGGCATGCAGGTTCGGAAGCTGCAGTCGCCGCGATGGTCGGTCACGCCCGCGCACGCACGACCGGGAAGGGCGTCTTCATCGACGTCTCTGCCCAGAGTGCGCTCACCTGGACCATGCTGAATGGCCTGACCGCCGAACCGATCCAGGGCTTCGACTACGAGCGGAACGCCGCGAAGCTCCAGATCGGCCCGAAGGACCTCGAGTTGGCCCACCCCGCGAAGGACGGCCACGTCGTCACCCTCATCACGACCGAGTCGTTCAAGAAGCTCACGCCGATCCTCCTCGAGGCGGGCACGATCGACGAAGCCTTCCTCGCCCGGGAAGACTGGGACAGCTACAGCCAGCGAATCTTCAGCAACGGCGAGCTGAAGGTCTCCCTCCAGGAACTCGACGCCACCGTCGATTCCTATCTCGAGACGAAGACGAAACGGGAGCTCTTCCTGCCCGGCCTCGAGAAGGGCCTCACCATCGCGCCCGTCATGACCCTCGACGACATGCTCACCTTCGAGCAGCTCGAGGACCGCGCCTACTTCCACGAGGTCGAGCTGCCCGGCGGCGGCTCGGCCCGCACGCCAGGCCCCTTCGCGCGCTCGAGCCTCCAGCCCTTCGAGATCGAGCGGCGCGCTCCGCGGCTCGGAGAACACACGGACGAGATCCTACGTGAGCTCGACGCGGCACCCCGCGAGCGGACCCCGCTTCGCGAGAGCACGCCCGTGCCCGAATACCCCCTCGAAGGCCTCAAGGTCGCCGACTTCTCGTGGGTGGGCGTCGGTCCGATCTCAGGAAAATACCTCGCGGACCACGGCGCGAACGTGATCCGGATCGAGTCGAGCGTGAAGGCCGACAACCTGCGCACCGCCGGCCCCTACAAGGATGACCAACGCGGCTGGAATCGCTCCCAGTTCTTCGGCGAGTTCAACACGTCGAAGCGCAGCCTGACCGTCGACATGAAGCACGAACGTTCGCGTGAGATCACGGGCCGCCTGATCGAGTGGGCGGACGTGATCCTCGAGAGCTTCACTCCGGGGGCCGTCGATCGCCTCGGCATCGGCTACGAGGCCGCGCGCGCGGCGAACCCGAGCGTCGTCATGGTGAGCACCTGTCTGATGGGCCAGACCGGACGCATCGCGAACATGGCCGGCTACGGCTACCACGCCGCCGCCGTCGCTGGCTTCTTCGACCTGACCGGCTGGCCCGACCGCCCGCCCGTCGGCCCCTGGAACGCCTACACCGACACCGTTGCCCCGCGCTTCCTGACGACGACCCTGCTCGCCGCCCTCGATCACCGACGCCGCACGGGCGAGGGCCAGCATATCGACCTCGGTCAGATGGAGGCCGCCCTCCACTTCCTGGCACCGGAGCTCCTCGCCCGGCAGACCACGGACCTCGAGATCACCCGCAACGGCAACCGTTCTCGGGACGCCGCGCCCCAGGGCGCCTACCCCTGCGCCGGAGAAGACGAATGGCTCGCGATCGCCGTCGAGGACGATGCCCAGTGGGCCGCGCTCCGTCGGACCCTCGGTGATCCCGAGTGGGCGCGGGACCCGAAGCTCGAGACCGTCGCGGGACGCCTCGCGGCACACGACGCGATCGATGCGGAGCTCGCGGCTTGGACCCGGGAGCGGAAGCCCCGGGAAGCGATGGCGGTCCTGGTCGACGCCGGCGTGCCGGCGGGCCACGTCCAGCGGAGCAGCGACCTCCAGAACGACCCTCAGTACGCCCAACGCGGCTTCTACCGCCACTTCGACCATGCCGAAATGGGCCGCATCCCCTACTCCGGTCACCAGTTCCGGATCTCGGGCTACGACAACGGCCCGCGCCACGCATCCCCGCTGATCGGTGGGGATAGCTTCGAGGTCCTCGCGGAGGAACTCGGGTTCGAGGCGGAAGAGGTCGCCGATCTGGTGGCGAGCGGTCTCGTCAACTGAACCGGCCGCGCCGCCGAAGTCCTCTCTGATCGAGCGCGCGTCCTTCGAAGCCGCCGTCCCGAATGGCGCGCCCGCCCTCGCCGCGCGCCGCCGGCACGCCCCCCCAAGCGACGCGACAGCGCGTAGGATGGCGGGGAGACCTGGAGCCCCTGCCTCGGGTACAAGCCCTGTTCGCCCTTCCCCCAATCGCGGCACGGGTCCGGTTCAAGCCGATCGCCCGACCTGCAGGCGAAGGATTTCGCGGCGAGTGGCCGATAGGGAAAGAGAGTGGGCGGATTCCGCCGAGCCCCCTCTGCTCGAACCTCTTTCGTTCGAGGAAACGCAGGGAAACATGTCGTCGAGCCTACGAAGCTGTGCAGAAGAAGTCCATCCGCACGACCCGACCGCACTCCTCCGAGCGAGCCGGGCTCCCGCCCCGCGACCGGAGCAGAGCACCGAATTGAGCCGGTCCGCGGAGGAGCTGATCGACCTGCTGCGACAGGGCCATGCGATGATCGAGGCTCTGTCGGACGAGGACTACGCCGCGGCCCTCGAGACGACGACCCAGTCCGCCGACTCGACCTGGGCCAGCCCGGGCGCGCATACCCGCCATTCCCTTGACTTCGTCTCCTGCCTGCTCGCCGGGATCGACGCTCGACGGATCGACTACACCTCCCGAAAACGACGCTCGGAGGTCGAGACCCACCGCGAGGTCGGCCGCCAGCAGATCGAACGCACGATCGGCGCTCTCGAGCGGATCCGCTCCCTCGATGGCCGCACGCCGATCGAAGTCCGCCCGGAGCCGGGTCAGGATTGGACTCGCTCCTCTCTCTCCAGAGAGATGCAATTCGTCTCGACCCACGTGATCCATCACTACGCGCTGATCCGACTGACCCTCGCGCTCCGTGGAATCGAAGCGCCGCCGGAGTTCGGCGTCTCCCCGTCGACGCTCGCCTACCGCGCCGAAACCCGGAGCTGACGCTGCTAGGGTCTCGGGCATGGCCCCGGGATCCGAAGCCGACGAAGCGCTCTCGCCAAGCGGAATGGGCTTCGCGACTGCTTGCTACTTCGCATGGGGTCTCGTCCCGATCTACTGGAAGGCGATCAACCACATCCCTTCCGACGAAGTTCTCCTGCCCCGGATCGCCTGGACGCTCATCCTGATCCTAGGCGCCGCCGCCGTGACCGGGAAGCTCCACGAGCTTCGTCCCTCGGGCGCCGGGGAGTGGCGGTGGAGCCTGCTCGCGGCACTCCTGCTCTCGACCAACTGGTTGATCTTCATCTACGCGGTCCAATCGGATCAGATCGTCGCGACGAGCCTCGGGTACTACATCAATCCGTTGATGAGCATCCTGCTCGGCCTCGTCGTGCTAGGCGAACGGTTGAATCGCGCACAGACTGCCGCCGTCGTCATCGCCGCGGGCGGCGTCGCGACGCTCACGGTTCGCGCGGGGGGTCTTCCCTGGATCTCGCTCGCGCTGGCTGGTTCCTTCGCGCTCTACGGCTTGATCCACAAGGTCCGGCCGGCCCCGCCGCTCGGCGGTCTCGCCCGAGAAATGATGGTGCTCCTGCCGCTCACGCTGCTCGCCCTCTTCGCGCTGACCTTGAAGGAACACTCGCCCCTGCTCGAGGCGAGCTTCTCGGAGCACGCGTACCTGTCTCTGGCGGGCGCGGTCACCGCAGTGCCGCTCCTGCTCTTTCACGCGTCGACACGCCGCCTCCCCCTCGCGGCGGTCGGCATGTTCCAATACATCGCGCCGACGATCACACTGCTCCTCGCGACGACGGTCTACGGCGAGCCGTTCACCGCCTCGCATGCCTTCGGCTTCGGCTTCGTATGGGTTGGGCTGATCGTGTTCACCGTCGACTCGTTGCGCCGCGCCAACGCGCGCAACGGAGGCGCCGCGACTCCGGAGTGAAGCCCACCGCCTTGCGGCCATTTCGTGCCCATTTCCAGAACCCGGCGTTCAGACTTTTTGCACGAGGCATCTCGTGACCGAACGGCGTTTCGGCAACCGGCAACTCCCGCCCTGCGCAACCGTTCGGGAACGGGAATCCCGGCCGGCGGCAAGGAGAAGACCTGCGGCAGCTCGAACGTAGATCGGGCGCGAGAGCCCTTCTCGTACCCGATTTCGGCAGCTTTGCGTCTTTTCGATGGTTGACACCCCCGGTCGCCCGAGTGAAGATCGGCCTCGTTGGAAGGGCCCGGTCGATGGCCTTCGCGAAAGCTCAACATGCTGAGACGCGTGACGCACGAGGCACTGGCCCGGGTCGCATTCGGCTCATGGAGACGGAAATGACCCCGGAAGAGATTGCAGTCGAGTTCGCCGAGATCTTCGACGATCTCCCCGCCGAACAGATCAACGAGATGCTCGCGAAGAACATCCCCTTCGAGACCATCGAGTTCTTCTCGCAGTACGCGGAAGCCTTCGCCGACGGCGCGGGCATCACCGGCAACGCCCGTGGGCGCCTGCCGAACCTCCTGCTCTTCGGTTACCTGATTCGTGTCCTCGAGGAGCGCATGCTCCCCGACCCCGAAGACACGCCCTTGTCCTGAGGCCGGGCCGCTCCTGCGACTTCGACGCAGCATGCTGAAAGGCAACGTAGAGCCTGAAGCGGTGGTGCACTGAACCGAGGGGGTGCTTCCGTCGCTCCGTGCTCGACCCGCCCGCTTTGCGGGTCGGGATCGCCTGTTATGCTCCCGCGCCATGAACGATGCACGGCAGGAAATTCGTACCGCGGACGCGCCCGCGCCCGTCGGTCCCTACTCCCAGGCCATTCGCACGGGCGACGTGGTCTACGCCTCCGGGCAGATCCCGCTCGATCCTGCGACCGGAGAGAAGATCGAAGGCGAGATCGAAGACGAGACCCGCCAGGTGCTGGCCAACCTGCAAGCCGTCCTCGAGGCGGCGGGCAGCGGCATGGACCGCGTCGTGAAGGCGACCGTCTACCTGACCGACCTCTCGCTCTTCCCCCGCGTCAACGCCGTCTACGCCGAAGCCTTCGACGTCGATCCGGCTCCGGCACGCGTGACCGTCGGCGTGGCAGCGCTTCCGCTCGGCGCTCAGGTCGAGATCGACGCGATCGCCCTGGTCGGCTGATCGCGCTCAGCCGCCCCGCGACCGTTCTTCCGCCCGCCGCGCCAGACGCGGGAGGTTGACCGCATTCACCAGCACGTGCGCCGCCATCGGGGCGACGAGATGGCCGGTGGCCTCGAAGAGCCAGCCGAGCGCGAACCCCATCGCGACCGCGTAGACACTCCAGAGCACGAGTTCCTTCCGCGGCAGGAAATGACACGCCCCGAAGAGCACGCTCGCCCAGACGAGGCCCACCGTCGGTTGCAACGCACCGCGGAAGAACATCTCCTCTGCCACACCGCTCGCGAAGGCGAGCAGGATGCCGTCCGCCGTGGAGATCCCGACCAGGCTCTCGCCCAGGGTGTCGGCGAGGGACTCCCCGAGATCGCTCAGACGGGTGAGCGCCTCGGAGAGGCCCAAAGAGATCCCGCCGACCAGCAGACCGGCGAGCAGCGCCCCGCCGACCCCGTCGAATGACGTCGGGTGATCGGGCGCATGGAGGATCGAGGCGCCCGGGGTCGACATGCGCCACACGAGGGCGATGCAGCCGAGCGCGCCGTAAAAGAAGAGCGCCGCGCGAACGAACCCGTCCCGGTCTGCCCCTTCGTCGGAGAGGGGGCCCTTCTCGCGCTCGTGCTTGGGGTCTTCGCCGAACATATGAATCCCTGGGGAGTGGGCAAAAAGGCCCATTCAATCTCGCCGGTTGATGCAACCGAACGCTCTGGGTAGCCTAATGGGCCGAAAGATCCCCGCCTGGCCGGCTCCGGTGAACGAGCGCGCATCCCCGACGCGACCGATCCCGATTCCAGGGACGAGACCTGGAGCCCCGATCCGCCCGGTTCACGATCGCAGTACGAGCTTCGAACGGCGCCGCGCCCTGCGCGAGCGTGAACGTAAGGAATTGTGATGGACGAGCGAGTCCCGATGACGCCCCGAGGCTACGCGGCCCTCAAGGAGGAGCTCAAGCACCTGAAGAGCGTGGAGCGGCCCGCCAACGTGAAGGACATCGAGGAGGCGATCGCCCACGGCGACCTCTCCGAGAATGCCGAATACCACGCGGCCAAGGAGAAACAGGCCCACATCGCCGGCCGGATCGCGATGCTCGACGACAAGATCGCGCGGGCCCAGGTGATCGAGACCGCGGGACAGGAGCCCGACAAGGTCCGCTTCGGCGCCACGGTCGTCCTTTCCGACATCGAGACCGAGGACGAAGTGGCCTACACGATCGTCGGCGAGGACGAGGCGGACGCGAAGCATGGCCAGATCTCGGTGACCTCGCCGGTCGCTCGGGCGCTCATGAGCAAGGAGGTCGGGGACGATGTCTCCGTCAAGGTGCCCAAGGGCGTACGCGAGTTCGAGGTCCTGGAGATCCGCTTCGACGAGCTCTAGGCCCTCCAGACCGGAAATCGCACCGAAACTGCCGGTGCGAGAGCGTTGCGGACCGGGCGGCAAGCCCTAAACTCGCCCCTCCCGAGTTTCCGTTCCCCGGTAGCTCAGCTGGTAGAGCAGGCGGCTGTTAACCGCCTTGTCGCAGGTTCGAGTCCTGCCCGGGGAGCCATTCCTTCCGCTGCGCGCGCGAAGCGCGCTCGGCTGGACCGCAGGCGCCAGGCCTGCGAGCGGGCCGCAGGCGATAGGCCCCGCGAACGGGCCGAGGGCGCTCGGCACGTTGCGACGCCGCAGGCACTCTCGGCGGCCTCTCGGGGCCGCAGGAGATCCCGCGCCACTGCGCGGCACGCGCACGGCGGTCCGCTGGGCGGCAGCCGCCAGGCGCGCTTCGTATCACACGCGCGGCCCGATCGTCTGGCTCGGCCGGGCGACCGCCGGCGGCGCGCCGGGTTGCCCTCGCGCGTGTCGTTTTCTGTGCCTGCAGGGAGACGCTTCGCTCGGCCTGCGTGTTTTCAGCCTCAACCAGGGTTCGCGGGCGGCAGCGGATCCGAGCCTCGAACGACTCCCGCCGGGGCGCTTCCAGCGATATGCTGCCGCCCGGCCGGTGTCATAGATCACGACTCCGACCCTGGCCGTCGACTACCGTCGAAATCCCTCCCCCCAAAGGACTCAGCTGAAGTCCCGGGAGTACCCGTTTGCGTCCCTCGAGAATTTTCCCCGCCATCCTCACCGTGCTGGCGCTGGTCGCCCTCGCAACCGCCGCAATTGCCGATACCGGCTGGGTCCGCGGCAACATCCGCCTGAACCTGCGCGCCGGCGCCGGGACCCAGTTCAAGATCCTGGGCGCCGTCGAAACCGGCGACGAGATGGATGTCCTCGCCCGCGGCGAGAGCTGGACGCGCATCCGAACGACCGATGGCAAGACGGGCTGGATCCCGGCGGGCTATCTCGAGACCGAGCCGCCGCCGACGCTGCGACTCGCCCAGCTCGAGACCGAAACGGCCGGCCTGAAGAGCCAACTCGAAAAGATCCGCTCGGAAGCGGCCCAGCTCCGCGAGTCGAACGCCACCCTCGCTTCGACCGACTCGGGGCAGCGCGCCGAGATCGAGTCGCTCAAGATCGAGAACTACGAACTGCGCGCCGGCAGCGTCACTCAGGAGTGGCTCATCGGCGCCGGCATCTTCATCGCCGGCATGATCCTCGGCGCCGTCCTCCACCGGAACTCGGGCCGCCGACCGTCCTCGCGCATCCGGTTGTAGAACGCACGCGCACCAGGACAGAGCGCACTAGACTCGCTTCATGGAAATCGCAGGACTGAACGTCGTCGACGAAGTGAAGATGGGGATGATGCTCGCCGCCAACGACCGGGACTCGGTCCTCGCGCGGGCGCGGAAGATGGAAGACAGCGGACTCGACTCGATCTGGGTCGGGGACCACATCGCCTTCCACATCCCGGTGATCGAGAGCCTTTCACTACTGTCATTCTGCGCGGCGGCGACGGAACGGATCGAACTCGCGACGGGCGTGCTCCTCCTTCCGCTTCGCAATCCGACCCTGACCGCCAAGATGACGGGCACGATCGACATGCTGTCGAACGGCCGCTTCCTCTGCGGCGTGGGCGTCGGCGGCGAGTTCCCGCCGGAGTTCCAGGCGGTCGATGCGCCGATCGCCCAGCGCGGCCCTCGAACCAACGAGCCGATCGAGATCCTCCGTGCCCATTGGGCCGAGGGGAAGGCAGGCTACGACGGTGACTACTATCAGTTCGATCCCGTGAAGATCGAGCCGAAGCCGGTGCGGACGCCCCCGATCATCGTCGGCGGACGCAAGGCCGTGTCGATGAAGCGCGCCGGTCGCCTGGGGGACGGATACATCTCGCACATGTGTGACGTCGAGACCTACGCCGCCAACATGAAGGCGATCGGCGGCCACGCCGCCGACGCGGGGCGCGCGGGACTCCCCTTCAACACGGCGGCCTTGCTCTTCACCGTCCTCGACGACAGCTACGAAGCCGCCCACAAACGCGCGTCGCAGATGCTCGGCACGATCTACAACACCGACTTCACCGAAGCGTCGAAGCGCTACTGCCTGCTCGGCAAGCCCGAGGACTGCCTCGAGCAGATGCGGAACTTCGCGAAGGCGGGTTGTCGCCACTTCGTGATGTCCGCGCTCTCCGATCCCGACGAGATCATCGAGCGTGCCTCGACGGAGATGGTCCGCGAACTGCGCTCGATCGTCTGATCGACCCCTCCGTCCGCCTTCGCTCGGTGCGCCTTCTCGGACCGGCGCGATCGGGGGGCCCTCGAGCACGCGCCCGGCAAGGCGTCGGAAGCGGCGACGGACCTAGGCTCCGGCGCGAGCGATCATCCCGGCAAGCACGCCGATGGCCATGAAGAAGGCGAGCACGCCGCCTAGGACCGCGGTCCATCCGGCGCGACGATGCGTCTGCAGGACCTTCGGGTCAGGCACCGGATCTGCGGGATCCCGCGTGACGACGCGCGTCCCCTCGAGCTTTCGCCCCTGGCGCCACGCGATGCCCCCCCCCACGAGCATGAAGACGACGAAGAGCTCGTGGATCCGCAGGACCCAGACGTCGAGGCTCGACCAGACCGACTGGTCCTCTCGACCGAGGAACACGACCTTGAGAACGTAGGCCGCGAGGAAACCCAGAATCAGAAGCGACGCGATCTTCATGTTCTGGCGATGGCGCGCGATCTCCCCGCGACGCGCATACCGCACGCCGAGGAGGCCGAAGCCGCAAAGCACACCGAGGTTCAGGAGGGCCGCTGCCCAGAACAGGATCTTGGGGTCCATCGAGTCTCAGTCGGGAGGGACGGAAGAAGGGTCGTGCCACCGAGGGGCGTTCGGCGGGTCGCGCAAGGTAGCGAAAGGTCGGCGCATCGACCGCCAGCCGCGATCGGCAATTCGCGCGAGGCGACCGCTAGACCGCGTGGCTCGTCTCTTCGAGTTCACGCCCCGCGGTCTCGGGAATGAAGAACATCACCCCGACGGCGAACAGGCACAGGGCGCTCACGCCGACCACCGCGGGCGCGATCGACGTCCCGACCGCGGTGAATCCGCCGACGAGCCAGTAGCCCGCGGCCGCGCCGATGGTCTCCATCAACGTGCCCATCCCCATCGCGGTATTCCGGCTGGATGTCGGGAAGAACTCGCTGATGATGATCTTCATGAGGACGTTTCCGCCGGTCAGCAGGAAGACGAAGGGCACCCAGACGAGGGCCACGGTCGCCTCGGGTCCGAAGTAGAGCCCCAGTGCCGCGAGCGGGAAGAGCCCGAAGCCTGCGGAGGCCACTGGTCGACGGCCCCATCGATCGGCGGCCCACCCCATCGCAGAGTTCCCGACGATCCCGAAGGAGCCTGCAACGAGGGACATGAGAGAGAAGCTGGCGGGCGTCCACTCGTGGGTCGTCTGCACGAAGTCGGAGAGGAGGCCGAAGGCCGGAGACGAGCCCGCCGCAAAGAAGAAGGCCATGCCCGCGACCGCGAGGATCCGACCCGGGTATCGCCGCATGAGCTCTGCCAGCGGCGAGATCCAACGACTCGGCGGTCGACGACCGGCGATTCGCTCTTCCCGCTCCTCGACGAAGCGGCGGGTCTCGGGGATGAGCCGGATGAAACGCGGCATCAGTAGAAGCGGAACCCCACCGACCATGTACATCGCGCGCCAGCCATAGGGCAGATACTCGATGAAGGCGTAGAGGATCGCGCCGAGGCCGTAGCCGAAGGCACCGACGGCTCCGAGGATGCCGATCCCCCAGCCACGATTCGCCGCCGGTAGCTCCTCGGCGATGATCACGACGGCTGTCGCCGTCGCCGCGACGATGAAGGTCCGGGTGATCGTCTGCATCGCTACGAAGCTCTCGATGTTCGGCGCGAATCCCGACGCCAACGTGCCGAGGCTCATGCCGACGATCCCGACGAGGATGACGATGCGGCGACCGAGTCGGTCGGCCAGCGGCAGCACCAGGATCGCCGGAAGCGCGCCGAGTCGGATCCAACCGAACCAGGTCGCAGCCTCCGCCTGCGAAAGCCCGAACCCCTCACGGATCTGCTTGAACGCAGCGGTGAGCATCGACTGGTCGTAGTTCTCGAAGAGCGCGGCCAGCGCCACGACCCCGACGAGGGCGACGTGTCGCTCATCCAGCCCGATCGGGACCCGACCGAGGAAATGAGGCAGCCACCAGGGGCGGGAGACACGTTGCGGTTCTTCGACGGAGTCGTGCGCGCTGCCGCCGTTGTCGCCGGTTTCCTGCACGCGCGGATCATAGCAACGGGGCCCTCCGCCCGAGGGCCACTGCCCCCCGGTTCGAGAAGGAATGGGGCACGAGCGGCCGTGAAGTCGCTCCCTACGGGTCGGCCGATTCCGGTAGCATGGTTCCATGTCGACTCTCGCGATCCTTCCTGCCCGATACGGTTCCACTCGCTTTCCCGGCAAGCCGCTGACCCCGATCGCCGGCAAGCCGATGATCCAGCATGTCTGGGAGCGGACCCGGGCCGCCAAGAGCATCGATGCCGTCGTGGTTGCGACGGACGACGAACGAATCCGCGAGGCCTGCGAGGGCTTCGGGGCCGAGGTCGAGATGACCCGGAACGACCACCCGACGGGCACCGATCGTCTGGCCGAGGTCGCAGCACGCCGCGACTTCGAAGTGATCGTGAACGTCCAGGGGGATGAGCCCCTGATCGAGGGCTTCGTGGTGGACGCGGCGGTCGAAGCGCTCTTGAAGGACGACCGCGCCGCGATGTCGACGATCGTCCATCGCGCCGAACCGGAGGCCTTCGACGACCCGAACCGCGTGAAGGTCGTCCTCGATGCCGCCGGCTTCGCTCTCTATTTCTCCCGGGCGCCGATCCCCTTCCGCCGAAAGGACACCGGGATCGCGCCGCTCCAGCACGTCGGCCTCTACGTCTACCGCAAGGAATTCCTGCTGGAGATCGTGACGCTCGAGCGGAGCCCCGCAGAGCGGGCCGAAGAGCTCGAACAGCTGCGCGCCCTCGAGAACGGCTACCGGATCCGAGCCGCCGAGATCGAGGGCTGGAGCAGCGTTCCCGTCGACGTCCCGGAGGACGTCGCGATCGTCGAAGCGGCCCTCGCCCGAACCGGAGGCGGCGCATGAGCGCGAAGATTACCGCCGACACCGTACGCGAATGGGGCCGACGCTATTCCAACTGGGGGCGCTGGGGCCCCGACGACGAGCTCGGCGCGCTGAACTTCATCACCCCCGAGCGGATCCTCGCCGCGACCGCCCTGCCCCGTCGCGGCCAGGTCATCTCGTGTGGACTCAACTTCGACCAGAAGGGTCCGCAGAGCGGCGCCGGGGGGCGGCACAATCCGATCCACGTGATGCTCCAGGATGGGGGTGACGTCCTCGCGGGCGCGCAGGACGGCATCCCGGGCGGCTTCCGCTATGCGGACGACTCGGTGACGATGCCGCTCCAGTGCGGAACGCAATGGGACGCGCTCTCCCACGTCTTCTACGACGGGAAGATGTACAACGATCGCGACATCGAGCTCGTCACGAGCCGCGGCGCGCGCGCGAACGGAATCGAGGTCGTGAAGAACGGCGTGGTCGGGCGCGGCGTACTCCTCGACCTCCCACGTCATCGCGGCGAACTCTGGCTCGAGGACGGCTTCCCGATCAAGCCCGATGATCTCGATGCGTGCGCGGAGGCGCAGGGCGTGACGATCGAGAGCGGTGACATCGTCCTCGTCCGCACGGGCATGATGACCCGCTGCCTCGACGAGGGATCGTGGGACGGATACTGCGGAGGGAATGCGCCGGGGCTTTCCGTCCACTGTTCGGGCTGGCTCTTCGACCGCGAAGTCGCCGCCGTCTGCACGGACACCTGGGGGATCGAGGTCATCCCGAACGAGACGGAGGACTGCTTCCAGCCGCTACACATGATCTCCCTGCGGAACACCGGCGTCCTCTTCGGCGAGATCTTTCACATGGACGCTCTGGCCGCCGCGTGCGCCGAAGACCTCCGCTACGCGTTCCTCTTCACGGCGCCCCCGCTCCCGATCACCGGCGCCGTCGGCTCACCGATCAATCCACTCGCCATCCGCTGACACCGCGACGGCCCTGCCTCGGCAAAGCCGGGCGACGGGCCTGAACCTGCGCGCGAAGGGGGCGCCGCCCCCCGGCGTCCCCTCGAGAACCGGAGCCCATCCAACCCCGGAAACGAAGGAAGCGCGCGACTGCTCGGCAGTCACGCGCTTCCTGATGAATCGAAAGTCCCTGGGATCAGGTCGGTTGACCCCGCAGCGGCTACGACATCCGCGATCCCAGGGGCGGCGGCGTTGGGAACCTGCGTCCCACGCAGCACCTAGCTATTTCGACGAAACGGTTCAGCGTTGCTAGGACGCCACCACCTCACTCGCCGTAGTGCTACGTTGGTCCATTCTTACCTCCCAAAGTCGGCATGGTATGGATGAGCATGCGCCCCAAAGCGCATGCCTGGTTCCCGGGCTCAGGTGGTCGCCGTAACCGCCCCTCCGGGCCGCTCCCACGACTCGCCCCCATGAACGAGCCGCGGTGAACTCGGGAATGAGTGAATTCCCTGTCCACAATCTATCCAAGGGTTCCGGGGGCGGCCATAGTTCGGGGGGGAAGGCAACGGCGTACTTCGCCAGATTCCGGCTCTCGGCTACCCTTCCCCGCCGGATTCCCCCGAGGAGACCCCCGATGCCGACGCCCCCGAAAGACTCGACGACCGCCACGCTCCTCGTAAGCTGCGATGATCGACCGGGTCTCGTGGCCGCCCTCTCCCAGCTGCTCTTTGCGCTGGGCCTGAACATCCTGGACGCGGATCAGCACACCGACTCCGTCGCCGAGAAGTTCTTCCAGCGCATCCGCTTCGACCTCGCGACCGGCGACGGCGGCTCGGTCATCGACGAGAAGACCCTCGAAGGCGCGATCCGCGAGGTCGCCGACCGCTATGAGATGGAGTGGACGCTCCGCCTCGATCGCGACGTGCCCCAGATGGCGATCTTCGTCTCGAAGACCGACCACTGCCTCTACGATCTGCTGCTGCGCCACCGCTCGGGCGAGCTCCACTGCGACATCCCGCTGATCGTGAGCAACCACCCCGACCTCGAGCCGATCGCCGAACAGTTCGGGATCGACTACCGCGTCTACCCGATCACCAAGGAGACAAAGGCGGACCAGGAGCGCCGGGAGATCGAGCTGCTCAAAGAATACGAGATCGATCTCGTCGTGATGGCGAGATACATGCAGATCCTCTCCGAGCAGATGATCGACGCCTTCCCCATGCGGATCATCAACATCCATCACTCCTTCCTTCCCGCCTTCCAGGGAGGCAAGCCCTATCATCAGGCCTATGGGCGGGGCGTGAAGCGGATCGGCGCGACGGCGCACTACGCGACCCTCGACCTCGACGAGGGCCCGATCATCGAGCAGGACGTGGTTCGTGTGTCCCATCGGGACACGCCCAAGGATCTCGTCCGGAAGGGCCGAGACGTCGAGCGGACCGTGCTCTCGCGCGCCGTGTCCTGGCACCTCGACGGCCGGGTCCTGGTCTACGACAACAAGACGGTCGTCTTCGATTAGGCTTCCGTCTGCGGGCGCTCGCCGGAGTCTCCGGACCTTTGTGCTGGACCCGCCTGCGGACTCAGGCGCTCGCCGCGGGGTGAGCGGGACGGGAAGAAGTGATGGACGGACGACTCGCGTTTCTCGGGCTGGTATTTGCGATCCTGATCCTCGCGTGGATCGGGGCAGGCGTGCTTTGGCGGGCAGCGGAGCTGGCCGAGCTGGTCGCGCCGCTCGATCCGGCAGACTATGACGAGCTGTCCGTGGTCGCCGTGGGCACGGGAAGCGAGTTCGAGAATCCCGAACGGCTCGGCCCCGCGACGGCAGTCGGTCTCGGCACGACCGTGGTGCTCGTCGACGCGGGTCGCGGCATCGCCGAGGGACTGCGCCTCGCGAAGATCCCGGTCGACCAGCCGTCGGTCGTCTTCCTCACGAACCTGCTGCCCTGGAACACGGTCGGCCTCGACGATCTCCTCGTGAACGGATGGCTGACCGACCGCGAAGCACCGCTCCGCGTCGTCGGTCCGGCGGGCACCCGCGCGCTCGTCGAAGGCCTCGTCGCGGCGCACGCCGGCGGGAACGCGGCGATGGCCTCGGCGCTGGGCTTGTCGGAGGACGGAGGAAAGATCGACGTCGTCGAGGTCGCCGATGGCCACAGCGAAGCCGTCGGGCCGATCACCGTCGACGCGCGAAGACTGCCGGACGGCCCGCTCCCTACCCTCGCGTGGCGCTTTTCCGACGGACAGTCGCGGGTCGTCGTCTCCGGCAGCGGCTGGGGCCATGAGACGCTGGCGAGTTTCGCCGGGGGGGCCGACGTGCTCGTTCACGAAGCCGCCTACCTTCCGACGGTCGACGAACTCGAGGGGACCGGCGCGGTCGTGGAGGACGCCGAACGCATCGAGCGGGATCGCGCGTTCCACACGCTGGTCGACGCCGCCGGCCGCCTCGCAACGACCGCCCAGGTCGACCGCCTCGTGCTGGTCCGGCTCCGTCCGCCGCCCTTCTTCGAGATCCAGATGACGAGCCTCGTCGGCAACGAGTTCGGGGGCGAGATCGTAATTCCGGAAGACGGCGAACTCGTCTTTCCCTAGGTCGAGTCGAGGCCCGTCGGCCGCGCCGTCAGTCCTTCTCGGTCTCCGGGAGCGCGAAGGCGACGTAGGTCGAACCCGAGGCGCGGCCGAGCTTGCCACCACCCGCTGCGATCACGACGTACTGCCTTCCCGAGACGGAGTACGTGGCTGGCGTCGCGAAGCCCGAGGCCGGGAGCGGCGCCTCCCAGAGGACCTCGCCGGTCCGCTTGTCGAAGGCGCGAAGGGTCTCGTCGGCCGTGGCCGCGATGAAGAGCAGACCGCCTGCGGTGACGACCGGTCCGCCGTAGTTCTCGGTCCCCGCCCCTGTCACGCCCCGTTCGACGAGATGGGGGTAATCGCCGAGCGGGACCTGCCAGCGGATCGTGCCGGCGCCGACGTCGATCGCGGTCAGAGTGCCGAAGGGCGGCGCGTTGATCGGCACGCCTTCGTCGTCACGCAGATAGGTGTACCCCTTGGCGACGAAGGGCGCGTCGCTTCCCGGTCGCGCGTCAAGAGCAGCGAGCGCCTTCTTCTCGTCATCGGGGTCGGACACATAGGCGGTCAGTCGCTCGAGGATCGGGAGCGGGATGTGCACGAAGCCGGGCATGCGTCCGGCGCCGAGCGCCAGGATCGTCAGGATCTCGAGAGCGCTGCGTCGCTCGCCGACCTTTCGAATCGAAGGGCCGACGCCGGTGCCTTCGAGATCCGGCCCATGGCAGACGGCGCAGTTCTCGAGATAGACGCTGCGCGGGTTCACCTCCTTCGGCGCCTCGATCATCGTCATGACGCCGCCGATCTCGTTGGCGTTCACGTAGAGCAGGCCCGTCTCCTCGTCCCAGGCGGCCCCGCCCCACTCCGCGCCGCCGTCGAAGGACGGATACATGACCGAGCCCTCGAGGCTCGGCGGGATGTAGTCCTCGCCCATGCGCATGCCTTCGAGGCGCGCCATCTGCTTCTCGCGAAACCCCTCCGCTCTCCAACCGTCGTCGAGTCCGGAAAGGTCGAGCGCCTGCCGGGTGAAGGGCGGCGGGGCCGTCGGGAAGGGCTGGGTCTTCGCGACCCATTCGCCGTCGAGGAGGGGCGCGGGAACCGCTCGCTCTTCGATCGGAAAGATCGGCTCGCCCGTATCGCGGTCAAAGACGAAGAGATGGCCGCTCTTCGTCGTCTGTGTGACCGCATCGATCCGCCGGCCGTCACGTTCGATCGTGACGAGCGTCGGGGGCGCCGGAAGGTCCCGATCCCACAGGTCGTGATGGACGGTCTGGAAGTGCCAGCGCCGCTCACCTGTTCGCGCATCGAGAGCGAGCAGCGAGTTCGCGTAGAGATTGTCGCCCGGACGGTCTCCACCCCAGAAGTCGGGCGTCGCCGAACCCGTCGGCAGATAGACGATCCCGCGCTCGGCATCGAGGGTCGCGCCGGACCAGGAGTTGGCCCCCCCGCGATCGCGCCACGCACCGGCAGGCCACGTTTCGGCCCCGAACTCGCCATCGTGAGGGATCGTGTGAAAGCTCCAGCGGAGCGCACCCGTATTCAGATCGAAGGCGCGAACGTCTCCCGGTGCGGCGCCATCCACTTCGCCCACCTTCGTCCCGACGATGATCAGGTCTTCGAAGACGACCCCGGGCGTGGGAGATCCGACGTCCGAGGCCTCGAGGCCGTGCGCCAGTCCGGTGCGGAGGTCCACCCGGCCCCCGTCGCCGAATTCCGGCACGGGCACGCCCGTGCTGGCATCGAGCATCCACAGATCCTGACCCGACGCAGCGAGGACCCGACCGCCATCGGGTCCCGCCCAGTAGACGACGCCCCGGTTGTGGCCCTGCGCGGCGCTGCCGTGCGCGGTCGGATCGAAGCGCCAGCGCTCGGCGCCGGTCGCGGCATCGAGCGCAAAGGGATGAGAACGGGGCGTCGTGCCGTAGAGGAACCCGTCGACCACGATCGGGTTGCACTGGATCTGGGAGAGCGCGCCTTCGGTCGCACCGGTGTCGTAGCTCCAGACCGGCACGAGCTGGTCGACGTTTTCCACGGAGATCTGATCGAGCGGGGCGAAGTGGGTCCGCCCGGCGTCGCCCAGATAGACGCTCCACTCCCAGTCTTCGCGAGACGGGGAGGTGCCGAGGTTTTGCGGTCCACCGCGCGCACACGCGATCACGCCGACGACGATGATGGACAGCCCCAGTACGAAACGCCGCAAAGACAACCTCCTATCCCGATCAGCCGATCCGGGAGACAGAGGATAGAGCGGCGCCGCACGGTCGCGAGGCTCGGCTAGCGCGCGAAATCCACCGGTCGGTCCACTCTCCGAACGCGAATCGGCCCGCGCGCGGTCGAGGCGTCGACGACGTGTCCCTCTTGCAGGATCTCGAGCTCGCCGCGCACGACGAGCCGCCTCGCCGCCTCCCGCACGGGCTCCATCCAATCCCGCCAGGTGGTCCCGCCGAGCGCGCGCGCGACCTCGGACGGACAGAACGTGGCCCCCGCGGACGCGCGGGCGGCCCGCTCCGAGAGGGCGGCCTCGATCGATCGGTCACGAGCGCCGACGCGACGGCGACGGCAGGCTTCCCCGCAATAAGCGATCCGATCCCATTGCGACGCCCACTTGCGGCGCCACTCGATTCGCCGCCCGCATCGACGACAGAACCGAACCTCTCTCTCCGCGCCCACCGATCAGATCGCCTTCGCGCCAAAGATCGCTTCGAGCGACTCCAGGAGGCCATCCACCACTTCGAGGGGATGTTGATGGTCGGCGGCGTAATGAACCGTCGCTCGGGCGAGCAGATCGATCCGATCCCCCTGGAACGCGGCGAGATCGTCGCCGGTCCGGAAGGCAAACGGGTGCCCACCGAGACGCCACGCCCCGACCCGATGAATCTCCTTCTCGATTCGATCGAGCAGGTAGTCGGCGGGGCGCTCCACGTGGACGAGGTCGAGGGAGCGACCGAGGGCACGCCCCACCCCAGCCGTCGGCCAGGCGGCATCGAGCACGACGATCGACGCCGGCCTCTCGAGCGCACACGCGAGCAGCACGTCTCGTGCGCGGCGGGCGACGGAGGCGAGACCATCGCGTTTCGCCAGCTCTGCGAGGCTGGCGCCCGCGGTATGTTCGATTCTCCGATCCACCTCGACGAAGGGCAGCCCTGTTCGCGCGGACAGCGTTCGCCCCACGAGGGGCGCACCGCACCCAATCTGCCCACCGATCAGGATCGGGCGGCTGAGCAGGACCCTCGGATGCGGAGAGTAGTAGTCGTCCATCACGACATCGCCTCCGGCTCGACCGGTCGGCCCTCGCGCAGGGCGGCGAGAACCCGGGCCCGGATTTCCCGATCGGCCGCGCGCTTATCCGGATCGCGCTTGGCCAGGCTCCGCAGTGGCATCGCCATGCGCACGTTGCCCGTCAGCGCTTCCTCGTTCCGCTCGAGGAAAGACCAGTAGAGCGGAGTGAGCGGGCAGTCCTTCTTCGGCGAGAATGCGCAATCCCCGCAGTAATCGGACATGCGATTCACGTAGGCGGCTCCCGAGACGTAGGGCTTCGTCACGAAGAGATCGCCGAGCGCGAAGGTGCCCATCCCGATCACGTTCGGTTCCACGACCCAGTCGTAGGCGTCCACGTAGGCGACCCAGAACCAATCACTCAGCGCACGTGGTTCGAGACCGAGAAGCGTCGCGATGTTGGAAAGCACCATGAGGCGTGTGATGTGGTGTCCGTACCCGGTCTTCCAGACCTCGTCGACCACGTGATCGAGGCAGGCGAGACCCGAGGGCGCCCCCCAATACGCGTCGGGCAGAGGCTCCGTCGCATCGAGGACGTTGTCCGCGATTCCCTCCGGCAGGCGACGAAAACCGTCTGTCTCGAAGTGCACGTGCCGCATGAACTCGCGCCAGCCGAGGATCTGTCTCACGAAGCCTTCCTGGCTCGCGAGGGGGAGGTCGAGCGCGAGCGCGTCCTCGATCACCCTTCGAGGAAGCAGCCGCCCGTTGTTCATCAAAGCCGAGATCCGCGTATGGAAGAGGCCCGCGGACTTCGTCGACATCGCATCCTCGTAGGGCCCGAAATGCTGAAGGCACGAGGTCTTCGCCCAGGACCAGGCGCGCTCCGCCTCGTCCTGACTTGCGGGGAGCGCCGTCGCGTCCAGCCTGCCCGGATGGTCGCCGAACCGTGCTTCCACCAGCTCGAAGACTTCGCGCTTGATCTCGTCGACTTCGAAGGTCGGCGGATCAGGCGCGACCGGCTCTCCCCGCCAGGCCTTTCGGTTCTCGGCGTCGAAGCTGTACTTCCCGCCGGTCGGCTTCTTCCCGTCCATCAGGATGCCCGAGTCCTGACGGACCCTCCGGTAGAAGCGATCCATCCGCCAGGTGCCGGCGGCCCCGATGGACTTCTCGAACTGAGAACGGGTGGAGAGCCACGTCTCGTTCGGAACCACCTCGACCGAGCCGGAAGAGACCAGCGGCGCGAGCGAGGTCCGAAGCTCACGCTCCGCCGGCTCCATCACATGGAGCGGCCCGACCTTCTCGAGGACGGGGGCCAGCAGCTCTTCATAGGTCTCGTCCCCGGTCAGATAGCGGATCGCAACTCCGCGGCGCGCTTGCTCCAGCGCGAAGTGACGCTGACTCGCGATCTCCATCGCGAGCTTTTGTTTGTGATAGGGACGTTGTCGTGGCCTCCAGGTCGTCTCGACGAGGACGAGGCCGAGATTCCCCGGCGACTCGCTCGAGAGAGGGCCCACGCGATCGGTCAGCTGGTCGTAGGACGCGAAGACCCAGCGTCGACCGGCGCCGGAATCAGCGCAGTTCGCCTCGCGGAGCCGGTCGGAGAAGACACTCACGCGCGTTCCACCATGGCGAGGCGCCACGTCAGCCAGCCTACGAGCAGGCCGCGTGCGGTCCACGCGATCGTGCGGAGCCAGTTCGTCGACACGAGCGACGCGTGCGTTTCGGGATCGAAACCCGCTGCGAGCTTCCCGTGGAGCGGGACCTGCAGCGCGAAGGTCGAGACCCAGATCGCCGCGAGCAAACCCAGCGCGATCAGGAACGAAGGATGGCGGAACTCCGTCTCGTTCGATGAGAGCAGCAGCAGCCCCGTTGCGAGCTCGATCACCATCGGCGGGGCGACGATCGGGCCGATCCGCGCGACATGAGCTGCTTCGTAGTCGGCGAACCCGGCACGCCCGACCTGCGCCATCAGCGGATACTGGACGCGCTGCACCAGCCAGCAGAGCCCCACCATGTACCAGGTCGCAGCCACATGGACGAGTAAGAGGAAGTAGGTCATGGAAGATTGCTCCGCAGGCTCCGTGAGAAAACTAACTCCTAGCGGGAAGCCGGGAAGGTTCGAGCGGGAGCCGCGAGACAGCCAGGCCAGGCGCGGATACGGTCCTCGGAGAGCATTGTGTTCACGTCGACCGTCCCGCCGCTCGGGAGCCCCATGGCCTACTTCGAAACGACGATCGCGACCCGCGCGGACACCTCCGCGGCCTTCCGGTACCTCGCCGACTTTTCCAACGCGGCTTCCTGGGACCCGAGCGTCCCCTCCGCCGCACGACTGGACGAGGGCCCCCTGGAAGCCGGCGCGGAGTTCCGCGTCGACCTCGGCCTCGGCCTCGGAGGGCGGACCGTCCCGATCCACTACACCCTGGAGCGCGCAGACCCTGATCGCCTCCTCGTTTTCCGGGCCGACGAGCCCTGGTTCCGGTCGCTCGACACGATCGAACTCACACCCCGGTCCGGCGGAACCGAAATCCGCTACGACGCCGATCTGCGCCTCGGCGGCCTGTCCTTCCTGCTCGATCCGCTGATCCACGTCGGCTTCCAATTCACGGGCGAGCGCTCCGCCGATGGACTGCGTCGCGCTCTCGACGCCCTGCCTCGAACCGCCGAACCCGCGAACGCAACCCCACCCGGCTCATGACCTGCCTCTCCCGGGATCCCGAGGTCCCGACTCGTCCCCCACCGCGTTTCCCCGTAGTGCTTGGGGGAAAACGAGACCCCGCGAATCAAGCTCGACCGGAGAATGCATGACCTCCGCCCCTCCCTTCGAGGCTTCCCTCTCCTCCCGGATCGATCCTCGTGTCGCACGCGACCGTCCGGCCGAGCACCCGCAGACGCCCGGATTCATCGAACATGCGCACACGAGCGAGTTCCGGATCGCGACGCACTGGACGCACGCCTGGCGATGGCTCGAGACGCCGGAGACCTTCTCCGAGGGGCAGTTCTGGCCCTACCGCGTCGACTTTCTCGCGCCCGAGTCAGGCTCGCCCGCGGGCTTCCACGAAGGCGGTCTCAACATCCATCACGGCCCGCTGCTCTCGCTCCCCGGTCGACTGGACACGATCGAAGAGACGCAAGACGGGGCCTATCGATCGCTGTCCTATCTCTACGGGAGCTACGTGCTCAGCCTTCGTCTCCTGCGACCGACTCGCCTCGAGTTCCTCGTACTCGGCGAAGGGGACGCCGAGACCCGCGTACGACTTCGACTCTCGAGTGATGTCGTGCCCTGGGCCGAGAAGCCCTGGTCCCGACTGCAGGAGGTCTTCTGGTCGCGACTGGGGAACTGGATGGCCACGTCGATCGGCGCGAAGCGACTGAGTTGAAAAAGGGAAGGGCCGCGCCCTCTCCACACCGCTCGACGCCGACTGCCCGCCGGGGAACGAACGACCGACGAGGGGTCACGTCCCAGAACCCCGTCGACTACCGGAGAACCTGGCAGGTCGGGCAGACATAGATCCGCCGGCCCGCCAGATCGAAACGCACGATGGTGTCGTCACAGCGGCGACAGGACTGCCGAGCGCGCGCGAACACCCAATGGCGCGCGCGCGACCACGACTGCCCGGCCCTGCGCAAGGCCGCGGCCTGCGACCTCGGGAGCGTCACGCCTTTCGTCTCGTAGGCACGGCGGGCCATCTTGAGCGTGGCCCGTGCGAGCCGCCGGCGATCGGCGGGGTCCAGATCGAGGGGGCGTTGATCGGGATGAAGCCGCGCCTCGAAGGCGATCTCCGACCGCAGATAATTGCCCAATCCGGCCACGAAGGACTGATCGAGGAGCAGCGCGCCGAGCCCGCGACGCTGGAAGCGCCGGTCTTCGAGACGCGCCGAGATCGTTGCCGCCTCGAGCGTCGGATCGAGGACGTCCGGACCGAGCTTCGCGAGATAGGGGTGCATCGAGAGCCCCACCTCGTCGAGGACGTCGATCTCGGAGGCGCTGTAGAGAAGCGCCCATCGATCCTGCGTCTCGATCGCCATGCGCAATTGCCGCCGGGTCTTCGGAAGCGATCCGGCCTTGCGCACATACCAGCGTCCATAGAGCTGATTATGACTGTAGAGGGTCAGGCCGTTGTCGAAGCCGATCAGCATCGCCTTGCCCCTCGGTCGGACCGAGACGACCCGCGCATCCTCGAAGGCCGCTTCGCGCCGCGAGAGATGCGGCAAACCGAAGTGAACGCGCTCGACGCGCTTGTCGAGCACGGCGGCGCGGATCTGGTCCGCTTCCCGCGCGATTTCCGGTCCTTCAGGCATCGTCCGTTCGTTTCCTTCGCACGGCGCTCAAGCCGCGCCGGGGATCGCTTCGCACACTCCGAGCACCCCACTCCACGCGCGCGCATGTCCGACGATCGCACCACGCAGAGCGCCCGCGATCCCCGGATCGTCGCCCTCCCCTGCGATCGCAATCCGGTACGCGTTCATGGCATCGCTCGCCTGTGCCGTTCCGGAGGCTTCGAAAGCCGCCTGGACCCCCTCCGCCAGCCGTTGCGCATCGCGATCGAGATCCGCGACCTGCCCGCGCACCGGCACGAAGCGTTCCGTGAAGATCCGGACGAGCTGTCGTCCCGCAGCGGAACATCGATCGGTCGGCACCGCCCGAACGAGCGCCGCGATCTGCTCGAGCTCGCGCGTCACCGCCGCCGCGTCCCGAAAGCGCGGCCCGGCCGCCGGATCGTCCCGGAGCTGTTCGAAGGCGTCCTCGAGGGCGTCGATGTCCCGCGCGCCGATGGCGGAGGCGGTCACCCGGAGCTGTCGTGCACCGTCTCCCGGATCGCGACCTCCGATCAGCGCCGCTGGCCCCGAGGAAAGGAATCGCTCCAACTCTTCGTCGAGCCAGAGGGCATTCCAGACGTGACGGGGCAGCGCCTCCTGCTTGGCGGCGAGAATCGTGGCAAGGCGCGCCGCGCGCTCTTCCCCGAGCGTCGGTAAACACGATTCGATGGCTTCGATCACCTCGAACTCGTGAGCGAGGCGACGCGTCGGTCGGAGTACACGGCCCAGCGGAGCGTTTCGCGTCGCGACGACCTCGGAGAGCCGACAGCCGATGGTCGCAAGAAAGTCGAAGGGGCCGATCGTGTGATCTTCGACGGTCAGGATCCGTTCGCGCCGATGGGGCAGCGCGACCTCGCGCACCGGGACGGCGGGGGCGTCCGCGTCGAGCAGTTCCTCGACGCCCGCGCGGACGTAGCGGAGTCGGGCCGCGACCGAAGGTTCGCTGCATCCCGCAGATAAGACCGCGAATAGGACGAGAGCAGCTCGTGTGAGGAAGCGGCGAATCCGATTGGGCGACGGCATAGTTGGACCCTAGCCGCGAGACGTCTGCCGGGTGGTTGGCGTCTGACTTGCGTCAAACTTTTCTGCGCGAAAACTTCGCCATGGCTTAGACACCCGCGATCGCGAACGTAGAGTCTTCGCATGCGCCACCTCCGGCCGACGGCGACCGTCGCGCCGTCGGGAGACTCGAGATGATTCATCGCGATCCCCAGAAACCGTCCACCCCCCCTGACGATGGGCCCGACCCGAAGTCGCTACCGCCCGCGAACCAGTTGGCGTTGTTCTTCGCGCTCTCGATCGTCGCGGGCATGTTCGTGACGCAATTCTTCTCACTGGGCCCGCCCGCTACGGTGTTGCCCTACTCCGAATTCCAGGCGCTCCTGGCCGATGGTCAGGTCGAGCGGGCCACCGTGGCAAGCGACGTGATTCGAGGCGAGCTCGCCGCCGGAAACGACACGCGAAGCTTCGTGACCTACCCCGTCGATGCGGGTGTCGCCGCCGAGCTGAGCGCTGGAGACGTCGTCTTCGAGGGCACGCCACCGCCAAGTCCGCTCGTCGCGATTGCGCGTGCGATCGTCCCGCTTCTGCTCTTCCTCAGCCTCTGGTTCTTCCTCATGCGCCGATCGATGGCGGGCGGTGGCCCCGCCGCGCTCATGAAGGCGACGCAAAGCCGCGCCAAGGTCGTCTCGGAAGAGGATACACGCACGCGTTTCTGCGACGTCGCCGGGATCGACGAAGCGAAGGGAGAGCTCGAGGAGATTGTTTCCTTCCTGCAAGACCCGGCGAGCACGGCCCGCCTAGGCGCGCGAATGCCGCGCGGCATGCTGCTCGTCGGCCCGCCCGGGACGGGCAAAACCCTGCTCGCCCGCGCCGTGGCAGGCGAAGCCGGCGTACCCTTCTTCTCGATTAGCGGATCGGAATTCGTCGAGATGTTCGTCGGCGTGGGTGCGGCGCGCGTCCGCGACCTCTTCGAGCAGGCTCGCAAGGCCGCCCCGTGCATCATCTTCGTCGACGAACTCGATGCGCTCGGACGAGCCCGGACCTCGGGCGCGAGCTTCGGGGGACACGACGAGAAGGAGCAAACGCTCAACCAGCTACTCGTCGAACTCGACGGTTTCGACGGATCGACCGGGATCGTCGTCCTCGCGGCGACGAACCGTCCGGAAGTCCTCGATCCCGCGCTGCTTCGCTCGGGCCGTTTCGACCGCCGCGTCACCATCGGCCGACCCGACCGCGCCGGGCGCCTGGCGATCCTCAACGTGCATGCGAACGACATCGTGGTCGACGAGGCGCTCGCCCTCGATGACGTCGCGGCCCTCACCCCGGGCTTCTCCGGTGCCGACCTCGCGAATCTGGTTAACGAGGCGGCGATCGTCGCCACACGGCGCGGGGGGAGCACGGTCACGCTCGGAGACTTCGATGCGGCGGTCGAGCGTCAGGTCGCGGGGCTCGAACAACGCTCGCGGCGAATGGAGCTTCGCGAACGACGAATCGTGGCCGTTCACGAGATGGGACACGCGATCGTCGCCACCGCTCTTCCCGACACGGATCCCGTCACGAAGATCTCGATCATCCCGCGTGACATGGGCGCGCTCGGCTTCACGCTTCAGCGACCCGAGGGCGAGCGACAACTCGAAACACGCGACAACTTGGAGGCGCGGCTCGCGATCCTGATGGGCGGGCGGGCCGCAGAGAAGCTCGTCTTCGATCATCTTTCCACGGGTGCCGCTGACGACCTCTCCCGCACGACACAGATCGCGAGAGAAATGGTGACGCGGTTTGCGATGGTCCCGGAGCTCGGCAACGTGAGCTTCGCGGAATCGGGCCCCCAGCACCTGGGCCCCGTCCCCACGAGCGCCGCGTATAGCGACGACACGGCGCGACAGATCGACGAAGCCGTGCGACAGATCGTCGACACCGCCTTCGAGCGCGCCTGCGAGCTTCTCGCGATCCATCGCGGTCTGCTCGACGAGGGAGCGACGACGCTGCTCGAGCGGGAGACCCTGGATCGGGAGGAACTCGAGCGCCTGCTCGGTCGTGCCCGCCCCTACGCCCAATCGGCGTAGGCGACTGCTCACCCCTTGATGGCGGCCGGTTTACCCCGGCCGTCATCAGGGCTGCAGCCGCGTGCCGTCCCACCGGGTCGTCGTGCCCTCGCGTCGCCGGATCCACCGCGCCCGATCGTGAAATCGGCCTTCCCGGGCGCTCCACAGCTCGATGTGCTCCGCTTCGATCAAGAAGCCGCCCCAATGAGGCGGGCGCGGAATCGGCGCGGCGGACCCATCTCCCAACTGCGCCCGAAGCGCGGCGCGGGAGGCCTCCAGCGTCTCGCGATCCTTCACGACTCGACTCTGGCGACTCGCCCATGCCGAGATCTGAGAGAGCGGATCCCGCGACGCGAAGTAGGCATCGGATCGCTCCTCTGTCGTCCGCGCCACTGCGCCGGTGAAGCGGACCTGCCGGCCCAGGGGATCCCAATGGATCACGCAGCTCGCGCGCGGGTGAGCGTCCAGCTGCACGCCCTTGTCACTCTCGTAGTTCGTGAAGAACTCGAAGCGCCCCTCCTTCGGATCGAAACCGCGGCACAAGACGAGCCGAACCTGCGGATCCCCCGCCGCGTCGACCGACGCGACGGCCATCGCCTCGGGGTTCGGGATCGAGTCGCATGCGCGTGCCTCTTCGAACCACCTCACGAGGGTCGGAAAGGGATTCGCGGGGATCGGGTCGAGCAGATCCGGGTCGATCTCAGAAGGAGCGGACATCGGCGGAGCCTAGCTTCGGGGCGGGCCTCGGCCCCGCGACCGCGCGCGGCCGGCCCTCGTTTCAGGCGAGACCGAAGAGTTGACGTGCGTTGCCGCTCAGGATCCGCGCCTTCTCCCCGTCGGACAGAGCGCTCTCGAGAATCTGGGGCAGCAGATGACTGATCCGCCGTCCCACCGGCGTCGAGTAGAGATCCGTGCCGAAGACCACGCGCTCGGCGCCGAAGCTGCGCGCGAAGTCTTCGATGAAGTCGAAGTTGTAGCTGAGGCTCGTATCGAAGAGGATGTTGGGCGCGACCTCCGCGATGAAGAAACACTCGCGGGTTGCCTCGTATGAAGAGAAGGCGTCGAGCGCGAGGACGGGCGTCTCGGGAATCGAGCGCGCCAGCACCGCGAGCTTCCACAAGGCTTCCTACGGCGTCTCGTTCATCGCATGAACGACCGGGACGAGCCCGAGCTCCGCCATGCGCTCGACATACGCGAGGATCCATCGACTGTCGAGCGACACCCCCTGGAACCGCGTGTGGAAGCTGATCCCCGCGAGACCGAGCTGCTGCTTGGCCCGGTCGAGTTCCTCGAAGCTCGCCGCGCCATCGCGCGGCTCGACGATGCCCACCGCAGCAGGAAAGCGATCGGGTCGAGCATCACGGTAGCGGGCGATGGCGTCGTTCTCGGCCCGCGTAGCGGCGAGCCCGTTTGCGCGTTCGTACCCGTGACCGGGGATCACGATGGCCTGCGCGACCGAGGCCGCGTCCATGATCCGGAGCCGATCCGCGACCTCGCGCGATCGATACGCCCCGGTCTCCGCATCAGGCGCGCTCGATAGATCCCCGCCCAGGGCGCGGAACGCGTTTCCCACGTGGTGATGGACATCGAGAACGTCGAACCGCTTTCCCTCGGGCGCCATTCCACGGCCTCCTCATCTTGCGCGACGCCGCGGATCCCATGCCGCGACCTTGCCGGCAAGCTGCGGTGGGCCACGGGGTTGATCAAGACCTGTCTAGCTTTTTCTCCGATTTTCGCGTCCCTGGACATAGACATCGATTGATCCACGGAGATAGTCCACCCACAGTCGAAGGAGGCAAGATGCGGCAAAGGGAACCCCACGATCTGGAAGGCGCGAGCGTTGTGCTGGCCGGGGCGACCGGCGTGCTGGGGGCGGAGATCGGCCGACAGCTGATCAAAGCCGGCGCCCGCCTGACCCTTTTCGCACGGGACGAGGCGAAGCTCGCACAGCTGGACCTGCCGGGTCCTCGCGTCGTCGGCGACATCGCTGACGTGGATGCCTGCACGGAGTGCGTGTGGGAGGCAGTGACGCGATTTGGACGAATTGACGGCGTCGTCAACGCGACCGGCGTCGTCGCCTTCGGCCCGCTCGCCGAACTCACGGACGAGACCTTGGACGAACTGGTGACCACGAACCTGATCGGGCCCGTGCGACTCATGCGGACCGTGCTTCCCGAGCTCGAGAAGGGTGGCTTCCTCGCGAATCTCAGCGCAATCGTCGGCGAACGGCCGACCGCGGGCATGGCGCTCTACTCCGCGACGAAGGCTGCCTTGTCCGCCGTCGACGCAGCGCTCGCGCGGGAACTCCGGGCGCGCAAGATCGACGTGATCGACCTCCAACCTCCGCACACCGAAACCGGCCTCGCGAGCCGGCCCATCGCCGGCGAAGCGCCGCGACTCCCGGCCGGGAAGGATCCGGAGAGCGTGGCGCAACGGGTCGTCGACGCGATTCGCAAACGCGAGCGCGTCGTCCCGGCAAGTGAGTTCTGACGAGAGTCAAAGCGTCCCAGACGCATACATCGCGGCCGGCTCCAAGCCGCCCCGCCCCTTTCCAGGGTCCCGCGATCGCGGATCCGAAGTGGCCCGCCGGAGCCGAACCCAAGACCACCCGATCAACCCGGTCGGATAGAAAGAGACGCATGACGACGACGCAAGACACGGTCCGCCTCTATCAAATCGGCACGGTGTCATCCCTCACCGGGATCGACGCGCACACGATTCGCGCCTGGGAACGGCGCTACGGCGCGATCAAGCCGATCCGCAGCGAAACGGGCCGACGCCAATACGACGACGAGACCGTCGAGCGCCTCCAGCTGTTGAAGGCGCTGGTCGATTGCAACGAAGCGATCGGGCAGATCGCTCACCTGCCCGACGAAAGCCTGCGCGAACGACTGGGACGAATCGCCGAACACGAATCGCTCGCCAGCATTCCGCTCGACGCGAGCGACGGAGATCGTGATCCGCGCATTGCGGTGCTCTCGCCCTCGATCCGGCGTCAACTCGAGGCGAATGGCGCGGCCTTCGGCGGGCTGGAGGTCGAGGTCTTCGCGGCGGATGTCGAAGAGTTCCTCGTTCAGGCCGAAGACCAGCGATGGGACATCGTCGTGCTCGAGGTCGACAAGGGGCAGCCGATCGCCGCGCCGACCCTCCGTGGGGCGCGTCAGCTGCCGGGCAACCCCGCCGTCCTCGTCGTCTACCGCTTCGCAACGAACGCGACGCTCGCCAAGCTCGGTCGAGCAGGCGCGGTGACGAGCCGGCTCCCCCTCCCCCTCGACTCGCTACGGCGCACGCTCGACGATCTCCTCGTCATCCGGCTCGCGCGGAAGCAGGTGCCGCCGCGCCCTGCCGTAGCCGCTCGCTCGGCGGGAAGCGGGCCAGTCGAGCGTCGCTTCGACGATGCACAGCTCGCCCGCCTCCTCGAGGTCTCGACGGCGATCGACTGCGAATGTCCGAACCATCTGTCCTCCCTCGTCACCGGACTCGTCGCCTTCGAGCAGTACTCGCGGAACTGTGAGTCGAGGGACGAGGCCGACGCGGCGCAACACCGACGGCTGGCCGAGGGCACCGCCGAGGCGCGCGCGGCCATGGAGCAGTTGCTCGCCGAGCTCTGCGAACACGAGGGCATCCAGGTTTGAGCGCTGCGCCGGCGGAAATCGATCGACCCGTCTCGCCCCCGACCCCCACCCCGCGGAGGGCGCGGAGGGAGGCCCGCGTCGACGGCGCTCAGCGACGGCGCGAAGCCCGGCGACAGCTTCGGTACGAGCTCATCAGTGGTGGAAGTGGCGTCGCCCTCGCCCTCTTCATGTGGGGTCACATGGCGTTGGTCGGCTCGATCCTGACCGGCGCCCGCGGCTTCGACGCTCTCGCCGGCGGACTCGAAGAGGTCTACATCGCTCAACCGACCGTGCTCGCGATCACCGCGCTGTTTCTGATTCACGCTGCGATGGCCAGCCGCAAGATCCCCGCCCAGATCCGGGAGCACCGCAAGCTCCGCGCCGTCACCGAGCCGCTGCGCGTCGAGAGTGCACGCTCGCCGGGCCACCTCGAATCGAGCCTCTGGGTCTGGCAGGTCTGGACGGGGATGATCCTGCTCGTTCTCGGCAGCTTCCACCTGGTCCTCGTCGGTTTCGACGTCTTCACCGACACCTTCGGTGTCCGCACTGGTATCGAAGCCGCCTCGACGCAGGCACGCGTCAGCGAAGGGCTCTGGATCGTCTACGCGCTGCTGCTGCTCTGCGTCGAGTTTCATGCGAGTACGGGGCTCTACCGCTTCGCCGTCAAGTGGGGGATCGGTTCCCGACTGGGACGGCCTGCACTCCGCCGGATCGAGCACGTTCTGCTTTACGGCTTCCTCGGCCTCGGTTTCCTCACGCTGGCAGTGCTCGCGAAATGGATCGAGCCGCCCCTCGCCTTTCTTCTCGGAGCCACCGTATGAAGATCCAGACGACCGATGTACTCGTGATCGGCGGCGGCCTCGCGGGCGAACGTTGCGCGATCGAAAGCGCCACCGCCGGGCACGACGTCACGCTCCTCTCTCTGGTTCCGCCTCGCCGGAGCCACAGCTGCGCCGCTCAGGGCGGCATGCAGGCCGCCCTCGGCAATTGCGTCAAAGCGGAGGGCGACGAGCCGACGGTTCATTTCCTCGACACGGTTCGCGGCTCGGACTGGGGCGCGGATCAGGAAGTCGCGACGATCTTCGCACACGAGGCACCGGTCGCGGTGCGAGAGCTCGCGCATTGGGGCGTGCCGTGGACCCGCGTCCGCCCGGGTAAGAACACCTACTTCATCAAGGGCGAGAAGGTCGAAATCGAGGAGCCGGAAGAAAAGGCCGGTTTGATCACCCATCGCGACTTCGGCGGAACGGCCAAGTGGCGCGCCTGTTACGCATCAGCGGGAACGGGGCACGCCGTGCTCTACGCGGTCGACGGGGAGGTGGTGCGACTCGGCATTCGCGTACTCGATCGCGTCGAGGCCACGACGCTGATCCACGAGGGGGGGCGCTGCTGGGGCGCCGTCTCACGCTGCCTTCGCACCGGCGAGCTGACCGCGTGGCTCGCAAAGTCGACGGTTCTGGCGACCGGCGGACACGGCCGCATCTACGGCCAGTACACCACCAACGCGACGATCAACGAGGGCGCCGGTGCCGTGCTCGCGCTCGAGACCGGCGAGGTTCCGCTCGGAAACATGGAGGCCGTCCAGTTCCATCCGACGGGTCTCGTTCCGAGCGGCATCCTCGTGACGGAGGGCTGCCGCGGCGACGGCGGCTTCCTCCTGAACCGCGACGGTCACCGCTTCATGGTCGACGCCGAACCGGAAAAGCAGGAACTCGCCAGTCGTGACGTCGTCTCGCGTCACATGATGGATCAGATCAAGCGCGGACACGGCGTTGCCAGCGACTTCGGCGAGCACCTCTGGCTCGATCTTCGCCACCTCGGCGAAGCTCATCTTCGCACAAAGCTCCGTGAAGTCTGGGACATCTGCCGCGACTTCAACGGCCTCGACCCCTCGAAGGCCCCGATCCCCGTGCGCCCGATCCAGCACTACTCGATGGGCGGCGTGCGGGTGAACAAGGACGGCGAGGCCTACGGGATGCACGGGCTCTACGCGGTCGGTGAGGCGGCGTGTTGGGATCTGCATGGCTTCAACCGACTCGGCGGCAACAGCCTGGCGGAGACCGTCGTGGCCGGGCGGGTGATCGGCGCCCGCGTCGCGGAGCGGACCGCGGCCGCATCGCTCTCCGTGTCGACCGACGTCGCGCAGTCCTTCCTGGCCGACGCCGCCAAGCGGATCGCGCTCTGGCGCGATCGGCCGACGACCGGGGGGAACGTCTACGCCGTCCGCGATCGCGTCGCCTCGATCCTGAACGAGAAGGTTGGCGTGTTCAGAACGGGCGATGAGCTCGAGGTGGCGGTCACGGAGCTCGAGCAAGCGCAGCGCGACATCCAACGTGTCGGGCTGCGAAGCAGCGGTCCCGGCGTCGACCCGGAGCTGACCGCCGCCATGCGGATCGAGGGCATGGTTCGGCTCGCACGCATCACGGCCATCGGCGCGCTCGAGCGGACGGAGAGTCGGGGGGCCCACGCCCGCACGGACCATCCGACGCGCGACGACGCGCACTGGCTGAACAGGACCCTCGCACGCTGGGACGCCGAGGCCGATGCCCCGCGCCTGACCTACGAGCCGGTCGGCCTTCTGGATCTGCCGCCGGGCGACCGGGGATACGGACAGACGCTCCAGAAGTCCATGGAGGTCTCGATCGGCCGGTACAACGAGTGCGCACCGAGCGAAATGCGAGCGCACGGCGCGCTCCCGACCGACGAGCCGATGGGCGCACGCATGCTTTGGGGGGCCTGGAAGGGGCACGAGCACCGGCCCACCCGACCGGAGAGGAATGAATGAGCACTGAAATGATCACGCTCGAGACGCCGCGACGACTTCGTTTCGAGATCTTCCGGTTCAACCCCGAAGACCCGTCTTCGGAACCGCACCATCAGACCTTCGAGCTCGACGAGCAGCCCTTCATGACGCTGTACATTGCGCTCAACCGGATTCGTGAAGAGCAGGATCCGAGCCTGCAATTCGACTTCGCCTGTCGCTCTGCGATCTGCGGCTCCTGCGGAATGCTCGTCAACGGAAGACCCCGGCTCGCGTGCAACACGCTCACGCGCGACCTCGGCGAAACGATCCGGCTCGAGCCGCTCCCCGTCTTCAAGCTGATCGGCGACCTGTCGGTCGATACCGGCACCTGGTTTCGCGGTATGGCGGAGCAGGTAGGGGGCTGGATCGAGGAGAAGGCGCCCTTCCAGGCCCACGCGGAAGAGGAGCGCATGGACGCGGACCTCGCTCAGGCGATCTACGAGGGCGAGCGCTGCATCGAGTGCGGCTGCTGCATCGCAGGTTGCGGCGTGGCGAACGTCAATCCCGACTTCGTCGGGGCGGCTGGTCTCAACCGGATCGCCCGTTTCATGCGGGATCCGCGCGACGCGCGGAGCGAAGACGATTGGTTCGAAGTCGTCTCGGACGAGAACGGCGTCTTCGGCTGCATCGGCCTGATGGGCTGCCACGACGTGTGCCCGAAGGAGCTCCCGCTACTCGAGCAATACGCCTATCTGCGGCGAAAAATGCTCGGTGCGGCGCGCGAAGAAGAGAGGACCTAGGGCATGAATTCGAAGAAAGAGACCCCGCGGAAGGCGATCAGTCGCCGTGATTTCCACCTACTCGCGATGGGCACCGCCCTCGCCGTGGCGACGCCGGCGGTGCCGGCTCTCGCCGATCACCACGAGGACGCCGAAAAAGCCGGCCCGGACCTCGTGTCCGACGTCAAGAGCAACTCACTCCTGCTCTCCCAGGTCGCGTACATCGGCGACTCGGAACGAGAAGGGCAGCAGTGCGGGAACTGCGCGCTGCTCATCGTGAACGAAGGCGAGTACGGTAAGTGCGGGCTCTTCGTGGAGGGCAAGGTCCCGACGACGGCCTGGTGCACGTCATGGGTCCAGAAGCGCGAGATGTGACCCGCGCGCGCGGCGTGCCGAGAGGCGTCAGCCGCGCGCCGGGATCCCGACCGTCTCGGTATCCCTACCCGAACGTAGGATCCGACCCGGAACGGCCTCCGTCGGGCATCCCTCGACGACGATCGCCTCGCCGTTTACGTAGACGCGTCGAATTCCGGTCGACTCCGCGAACAAGCGGGCCGAATCCCCAGGCAGGTCGCGGCGTTCGTGGATCAGGCCGGAGCCGATCTCTGCGGGATCGAAGAGGACGAGGTCCGCGTAGTGCCCCGGCGCGATGCGCCCTCGATCGCGTAGGCCGAAGAGGCGCGCCGGGCGGTCGGTGAGCGCCTGCACCGCCTTTTCGACGGGCCAGAGCTTCCGCCCCCGCAAACAATCCGCCAGGAAGTCGGTCGTATAAGGCGCGCCGCACATCCGGTCGAGATGTGCACCCGCATCCGAACCGCCAAGGAGGGTGTGTCCGTTCTCCCAGGCCTGGCGACGAAGCGCCCAGCTCGACTCGTCGTCGTCCGGTGGATCCGGCCAGAGGACGGTCCGCAGGTCGTCTTCGAGGACGATGTCGATGAGGGTGTCGAAGTCCTGCGCAGCGCGCTCGCCAGCGATGTCCTTGACCAGCCGACCGGTCAGCCCTTCGTTCGCTCTCGAATGGGTCTCGCCGATCCGGAAATTCGGGAAGTCGGCGACCCTCGCGAAGACCCCCGCTTCGGGGGAGCGTGAACCCTCGAGGAGACGAGCGCGGACGTCCGGCTTACGGAGCTCAGCCATCCGCTCCTGGAGCGGAAGCGAGAGGACGTCGCGCCATCCCGGCAGCTGATGGATCGGCGAGTAGGTTTCAAAGCTCATCGTCAGCCCGACCAGGGTCGGCATCGTGAGCGCCACGACTTCGGCGCCCTGCTCCGCCGCCTTCTCCTGGGCGGTCAACTGATTGCGAAAGCGATCCGGCTCCTTCGAATCGATCGTGAAGACGTTCCAGTTCAGCGGACGTCCCGCACGGAGGGACATGCGCGTCATCAGGTCGACCTCGCGGTCCTCGAATCCATGAAGACAGCCGTCGGTGATGAACTCGAGGGTCGTGCCCTCGTGTGCACCCGTGACGTCACAGAGCGCCAGAAGCTCTTCCTCGCTCGCAGCCCGGGAAGGCACGGGTTCGCCGTCACCATCGCGGTGCGTGAAGGAGCGGGAAGACGAGAGGCCGATCGCCCCACTCTGAATCGACTCGCGAAGGAGCGTCGACATCGCGGCGATCTCTTCTACCGTCGCTTCGTTCCCGACCGCGCGGTCCCCCATCACCGTACGCCGGAGCGCGCAGTGGCCGACGAGAAAAGCGGCATTCACCGCCGTCTTCCCGTCCAACCGGTCGAGCCACTCCCCGAAGCCCTGCCAGCCCCAGTCGATGCCTTGTTCGAGCGCTTCGAGGGGCATCCCCTCGACGACCGACATCATCCGCCGGATGTAGTCGGCGTCGTTCGGGCCGAGCGGCGCGATCGAGAAGCCGCAGTTGCCGCCGATGATGGTCGTGACGCCATGCAGGTTCGAGGGCGAGGCCGTGGGGTCCCAGGCGAGCTGGGCGTCGTAGTGGGTGTGTGGGTCCACGAAACCGGGCGTGAGCATGAGGCCCGTCCCATCGACGACCTCCAGCCCCTCTGCGTCGCCGGTGCCGACGAACGCGATCCGACCCTCGCGCACCCCGACGTCCCCGACGAAACCGGGCGTGCCCGTCCCATCGAGGATCGTCGCTCCACGAATGACGAAGTCCGCCATCTCGTCCGCCTTCTTTCGGGTTAGAGCCGCTTAAGGATCGCACCCTGGGAGTTGAAGAAGAACCCGCCGCAGCCGATCAAAGCCGTCTTCGCGTCATGGACCTGTCTCTCACCTGCGTCGCCACGAAGCTGCATGACTGCCTCGCGCAGATGGCCGGTCCCGCGAGAAGCCCCTTCCGACAGCGAACCGCCGTGGGGATTCATCGGGACACGCCCATCGATCATCACGCAGCCGAGATCCTCGTCCCAATGATCGAGCATCCAACGTCCCGCCTGTCCACGCTTCGCGAAGCCCATGTTCTCGATCCAACCGAGGGTGATGATCGAGAAGCCGTCGTAGGGAAAGAAGACGTCGACGTCGTCGATCCAGACGTCGCTGCGCTCCTTGAGCGCTTCGACGACGACGTGCTGACCGTGGCGCTCGAGGGAGGGCAGCTGGTCTTCGTCGTTGCGACCGACCATGCCGGCCGTCGCCGTGTGCACCACGACGGGATTCGGCGTCAGCTTCTTCGCCTTCTCGGTCGTCGTCAGGATGAAGGCATCCGCCCCATCGACCGGAATATCCATGTCGAGCATGCAGAGCGGATCCCGGATCATGCGCGCTTCCAGATAGGCCTCCATGGTGAGGGGCGTCTTCATTGCCGCCTTCGGATTCCTGGCCGCGTTCGCACGCATGTTCATGGCCACCCGACCGAAGGTTTCGCGCGGAACGTCGTACTCATGGATATAGCGCTGGGCCCAGGCGGTATAGGCCGCCGACGGATCGATCGACTCGGGCATCGGCGGTGCCTTGAGTCCGCCGCTCATCATCCCACCGAGGTAGCTCCGGAAGGGATCTTGCGCTGCGGAGCGCGAGTTCCACGGCGCCCGGGTGAACGCGTAGTACACGAGGACCGTGTCGCACTGCCCCGAGAAGATCGCCGTCATCGCGTCGACGAGCGCGGAGACCGCGACGGGCATCGGACTCGAATGATGGGTGATGTCGTTCAGCCCCAGGATCGAGGACATCTGGTTCGCGCGCGGGGCGCCGGGCTCAAGCGCCCCGACCACCCCATCGATCTCGCTCTTGTCGATCCCCGCGTCCTGGATCGCAGCGATACAGGCCTGCGCCCCCAGCTTCGCCGCAGAGATTCCCCCCGCATCCCGGCTGAAATCGGTCGACCCCACACCGACGATCGCGATCTCGTCTCGCATCGGATTTCGTCGTGCCATGTTGCTACGCCTCACGCTTTCGGAAGACCGGGAACGGGTGGCCGTAGCGCTCTACCCAGTCGAGCTCAACCGGCAGACCGATCACGACTTCCTCGGGCGGCAGACCGATGACCGTACTGCTGAAGCGAACGCCGTCCGCGCCATCGAGGTCGACGGCGACGACCGGGTGCGGTCCCTTCGCGTAGTCGACTCCGGGCGCCGGCGCGCCTTGGTGGAGCGCCATCGCCAGATGGATCGTCCCGGTTCCGTCGACCTCGGTCGGGACCAGATTCTCGGACCAGCAGACCGGACAGACCGGCTTCGGCGGGTGGTGCCAGTTGCCGCAATCGGCGCAGCGGTTGATCAGGAGCTGCTTGTCGAGCCAACCTCGGAAGTGAAACTTCGAATCGTGAGTGATCTGGACCCACGGGAAGCGCTCGACCAACTCGGCATCGGAAACGGATTCGCTCATCTTGCCTCGGGAGTGATGATGGAGTGTGTCTGACGAAACCGGCCCGCAACGGGTCGTCGCAGGCCGGCGAGATACCGAAGGAAGGCCCCGCGAAAGCTAGGCCTCCGGCGTCGGAGTGATGTCGGCGTCGAGGTCCAGGTCGAAGTACTTCGCCGGGTTCTCGAGGAGCATCTGGCTCCGGTAGGAGTCCGGCACGCCGTCGAAGGCGTCATCGAGGAACTGCTTCGACTTCGGATAGGACCCGACCGAATGCGGAAAATCCGAGCCGAACATCAATCGATCGAAGGGGAGGTGGTCACGCATCGCGACGCACTTGGGATCTCGGATGATCCCGAACCAGAAATGATCGAGGATGTACTCGGACGGCTTCCGCTCGAGCTTTCGATCGAAGGTGCCCTTGAAGATCTCGTAGTTGTCGTCGATCACGAAGAGACCCCAGGGCAGCCAGCTCGCGTTCACTTCTGCGAAGTAGAACTGAAGATCCGGGAAGCGGTCGAGGGCACCCGAGCAGATGATCTGGCTCATGTTGTACATCGGCGGCTGGCCGCTGACGCGCTGGACGATCGTCCCAGCAAAAGGGTCGGGGCCGGTGCCGACGCCCACGCTGCTCATGTCCGGCGCAAACTGCCCGAACCCGAAATGCGGCGAGAGCTTCATGCCGATCTCGAGGGAACGCTTCCAGAATTCGTCGTCTTCGGGCTTCGCGAAGCCGGAGCCGTTCGGGAACATGTGGAGCGAAACCGAGCGGATACCGTTGTCGACGAGGAACTCGATCTCGGCGATCGCGTCTTCGACCCCCGTCGTGGGGACCACCCCGTTCCCGATCAGCCGATCGGGGGCGACGGCGCAGTAATCCCTCGCGAGGAAGGTGTTGTATGCGCGAATGAGGGCGCGGTAGACGTCCTTGTCCCCGATGTTCTCGATCGCCCGCGACGCGAAGATCGGCGGGAAGAGGACCTCGGCATCGATGCCGTCGATGTCCTGCTCACGCAGACGCTGGGCTGCGTCGCCGGCGCCTTCCGCGGAACTTCCATCTTCGTTGAAGTAGCTACCGCCCTCGGTCACGACAGGACCACGGCCCGTGATGTTCTGGCCGTTCGGGATCAGCGGCTGGCCTTCGATGAGCCAGGCTTCACCGCCGGTCGCGAGTTTCACCAGGCGCGGCGCGCGGTCCTGGTAGATCTCGGGCATGTACTTGACCCAGGACTCAGGGGGCGTCTCGACGTGCCCGTCACCGGAAATGATCTGGTACTTGCGGCCCATGGGTGGCCCTCCAATCGTTGGTATCCCTCTACGTTACACACTGGACGAGCAGTCGCTGCCCCCGTTTTCGAGGCGCTGGCGAGGGCCCTTCGATGGCCTAGAGGAAGCTCGGACGCGTCCCGACGACCTTCTTCTCCTCGAGGGCGCGGATTTCTTCGGAGGATTTCCCCAGACGCTCGCGCAGGATCTCATCGTTGTGCTCGCCCAGGAGCGGCGGCAACGTGCGCTCGGTCTTCACCCCGTCGTACCGGACCGAGGAGCGCGGATAACCGATCCGCCCCGCGAAGGGATGATCGAGGAACTCGAGGAAGCCTCGGGCATCGAGATGTTCGTGGCCGGGGACGTTCTCCCGCTGGTTGTGGAGCCAACCGACGGGGACCCCCGCAGCAGCCAACGCGTCGCAGATTTCCTGCCCGGACCGGCCGGCGCACCATTTCCCGAGACCGCGATCGATCAGGTCGGCACCGGCGCGACGTCCTGCTTCCGTGGCGAAGGCGTCTGCTTTCGCCCATTCAGGGCGACCGAGCGCTTCGACGAGTGCCCTCCACTGTTCGTCGTTCGCACACGCGATCGCGACCCAGCCGAGATCGTCCGGATTCCGTTCGTCGCGGCATTCATAGACGCCCTGCGGCGACGCGACCGGCCCGACGTTGCCCGACCGCTCGAGCAGCACGTCGTAGGCGGTTTGCTCGACGACCTGCTCTCCCGCGAGCAACAAGCCGACCTCGAGCAGCGAGACCTCGATCACCTGACCGCCCGCGCCCTGCCCCTTGCGCTCCAGAGCCCCCAGCAGCGCGAGCACCGCCGTCATGCCCCCGACCGGGTCACAGATCCCGCGCGGCACCGTCGGTTCGCGATCCGGAAAGCCCGTCACCCAGGCGAGCCCCGAGGCCTGCTCGATCGTCATCGCGAATCCGACCCGATCCCGCCATGGCCCGTCGAGCCCGAAGGCGGGCATCCGGATCAGGATTGCGTCCGGGTTCAGTTCTTTCACCGCGGGCCCATCGAAGCCGAAGCGCTCCATGACGCGGGGCGAGAAGTTCTCGATCACCACGTCGGCCTGCCGAACGAGCTCTCGCGCGAGAGCGAGACCTTCTTCGTCGTCCAGATTGAGCGTGACGGCTTTCTTGCCGGAGTTGGCGCCGTGGAAGACCGGCGCCCACTCCCAGACGATGCCGTCTTCGGGGATGAACCCCGACGCGAAGCGCATCCCATCCGGTCGCTGGATCGATTCGACCTTGATCACCTCCGCGCCGAGCTCGGCAAGGGTCGTCGCCGCGAATGGGCCCGCCCAGAATGCGGTGAAGTCGACGACCTTGAGCCCGGCAAGCGGCGCGTTCCCGACCGAAGAAAGCACGGGCGCAGGCGGGCGCGGCGCGAATCCCGCAAGAATCTCTTCGGTGTGCTCGCCGAGCTTCGGAGCCGGGGTCAACGACGCGACGTCCCCGTCTTCGAGACGGAAGGGCACCCCCGGCGCCTGGAAGCCCTCGGGATGGGAGCGGTAGAAGCCGCGCGCAATCATGTGATCCGTCTCGAGCACCGTCTTGCCGTTCCCGATCGGCGCGACGGGAATCCTGAGCTGGATGCAGAGATCGACGATCTCGTCGATCGAGTGGGACCGCGTCCATTCCTGGATCTTCGAGAGAAGCTCCTCGCGACGCTCGTAGCGCTCCTGCCCGAGACAGAGGGAGTCATCCGTCACCCACTCGGGCTGCTCCACCATGACGCACAGGTCATGCCACTGCTGGGAGGTCTGGGTCGAAAAGCCGATCATCCCGTCCGAAGCCGGCTCGATCGACGGAACCTCGACCATGACGGGAAACTGCTCGCCCGGACGCATCTGCCCCTGGATGAACTGATAGGGCTGGAAGCACAGGATCATCGTCTCGAGCATCGAAACGTCCGCATGCCGCCCTGCCCCGTGTTGACGCGCCGAGCGCCACGCGGTCGCCGCCGCGACCGAGGCGAAGTTGCCTGCGCAGTACTCCCCGAGCCGCCCTCCCGCGACGACGGGACCGAGATCCTCGTAGCCGCGACCGGAGAAGGAGCCGGACTCGGCCTGAAGCGTGAAATCCGTCGCGGCGCGCTTCGCCCAGGGACCATCCTGACCGAAGGGCGTGATCGATACGAGACTCGCCTTCGGGTTCGCGGCATTGATCGCCTCGAAGCCGATCGCGCGCGCGTCGAGCCACCCCGGCTCGAAGCTCTCTACGACGACATCGACGTCCGTGACGAGGCGGAGGAAGTTCGCACGATCCTTGGCGCTGTCCGCGAGATCGAGGACGAGACTCTTCTTCGACGCATTCAACCACTGGAAGAGCGCGCCATCCTCGCCCTCGGCGAGGGGCGCGGATCGCCCGAGCACGGCCGAAGTCTTCATCCGTCGAAGCGGATCGCCTTCCGGCGACTCGACCTTCACGACTTCGGCCCCCATGTCCGCGAGGAGCCGCGTCGCGAAGGGACCGGCGATTCCGGTGGAGAGATCGAGAACACGAAGGCCATCGAAGGGGGTCGGCATGGGCGCTCCTCACGCGTCCGCTTCGTCGCGGCGCGTCCCGCAAGAGTCCGGCAAAGATAGACGCGCGGAGGTCGCGTGGGGCGACGATTTCGAGGCTCAGTCGCGGGCCGCGATCTCCGCACGCAAGCGACGATGCTCGGCCTCGTCCAACCCGAATTGGGCGAAAAACAAGGCCCCGACCGTGAACGCGAGCGCTGGAACGACGCCGGCCATCACACGAATGGACGAGACGACGAGGTCCGATTGTCGGTCGGCCAGCGGGTCGTACCCGGTGAGACCGATGACGAAGAGCCCTAGGCCCATCGAGAACGCGGCCCCAGCTTTACGCACGAAGTTCCAGACGGCCACGTAGGCCCCCTCCTTCCGCTCCCCGGTCTGCAGCTCGTCGTAGTCGACGACGTCCGCCTGCACGGAGGGGCCGATCACCAGAGAGATGCTGGTCCCGACCCCGATCAGGAGGACCTGCACGAGCGTCACTAGCCAGTCGCCTTCGCCCACGAAAAGAATCCCCAGAAAGCCCGTGATGCTGCAGACCATCCCGGCGAACCAGAGCCGCTTCTTTCCGATTCGTCGGGAGAGGCGAACCCAGATCGGCACGCAAACGAATTGCGGCACCATCCACACCGACATCATGGGAATCAACATGTCGCCTCGCCCGACGACGTCTTCGGCCATGTACGCGCCGAGACCGGAGATCGCCCCCATCCCGAAGGAGTCGATCCCGAGCACGACGAGCAGGATGCGCGCGTGCGGGTTCCGCAGGACATCGGCGAAGGCATTCCAGAGCCGGTCGCTCCCGCGACCCTGATGATGTTTCGGCTCGGGGACCCCCAGTACACAGATCAGAATCAGGAGGGTGAGGGCCACGGAAGTCACGACGGCCACCTGGAACTCCGCATCCGGATATTCCGCCTCGTTCTGCATGAAAGAGAGCGCACCGAGCGACGCGCCGAATCCCGCCGCGACCAGCGCCTGGCGCCAGCCGAAGAGCCGCGTCCGATCGTGATAGTCGGTCGTGAGTTCGAGGCCGAGCGACAGGTATGGCACGTAGAAGGCCGTCGAGGTCGTCTCCCAGAGGAGCATCGCGGCGGCGATCCAGACGATCACGCCGGTCGTCCCGAGGCTCTCGGGCGGCGTCCAGAGCATCACGTAGGTCAGACCGACCGGGATCGCAGAGGCGACCAACCAGCTCCGCCTACGCCCGAGGCGCGTGTTCGTCCGGTCGGAGAGATATCCCGCCATCGGGTCGGAAACCGCATCCCACGCCCGAGCGAGGAATATGATCGCGCCGATGATCCCAGGCGCGATCAGAAGCTGATCGGTCGAGAACTTCGCGAACCACATTCCGACCGGCATCGACATCGCCAGATAGCCGGAGAACGGCAGGGAGTAGAGCAGAATGCGGGAAAGCGGGAGGCGGTCTCCGGAAGGATTGGACACGGCGCGGCTCAGCGGGCCGAAAGGCCGTAGCGACGCTCGATCGCGCGCTGTCGCTCCGCAATCTGCGCGCTTCGAGCCGCTTCGTCGAAGACGGGCTCGTCGGCCGGGAAGAGCGCCCGGATCTCCGCGAACGAAACCAGCGAGACGGTCGGCTCGTGCTCCGGCCCCAGCTCTTCCACGACGCCCTGCCAGCGCAGCAGGATCTGCCCCTGCGGCGCCGACGACGCATCGAGCCAGTTCGCCACGCCGGGATCCCGCGTCGCGATCACGAATCGATATACCCCGTCGGAGGACAGGCGCGCCTGGGTGGTGTTCAGGCTCGTCGTCTGGTTCACGAAGTCGAGCGCCTCGAACCACTCCGTCCCGATCTGGAAGCCTTGATAACGCGCGTCCGAAGGGCGGGTCGTGACCACGAGCGCCGTGCCGTCGTCGACCGCATAGCGTCCCGTCGCGTTGTACTGACTCGACAGACCGCCCAGATCCCCGGTGAGCCGCCGCATCGGGCGGAGCGTATTCGGTTCGAGCCCGACGAGAACCTGCCCGACGAGCTCGCTGTAGCCACGCAGCGCGTCCTCCAGATACTCCGCCGACGCAGCAATCCGTCGCGCCGCCCCTTCGTTCGTCACAGCGCCGCTTCGCGTGCCCCGCTCGCCCACGCGCTCGATCGTGAGTTCTCCGGCTTCCTCGGTGGCCCATACGCCATAGGTGAAGCGCACGAGGATCCGCCGCGAGCCGGGCAGGAGCTCGATCCAGTTCTCCTCCTGCGCAGCGCCGCCCACATGGATCTCGAAACGCCCCGCGTCGTCCGTCACCAACGTATCCAGCCCGATCGAGCCGAACGCACGCATCGGGCGATGGATCCCGGGATAGCCCTGGTAGACCTGCACGTTGAAGTCGGCGGCCGTGCCGAGCCGCCCGCGAAGGACGTACTCCGCATCGTCGTCCACGCGCGTCACGAGGTAGAGGTTGTCTGGGTTGCCGAGCGCGAGCTTCGCGAAGCGCTCGTCCTGGGTCTGGAAGAAGGGATGTGCGGTGTCGGCCCAGGCGATCTCCTCGTCGATCGCTCGCCGGAGCAGTCGCAGCACGTGGAGCGCCCCTTCTGCGCCGCCGTTGGGCACCGCAGACGCCGCGTCCGCGCGGGCGATCTCGGCGCTTTCTTCGATCGCCTCGGCGAGCCCGTGAAGCGCGTCGAAGGGGTCCTCGGGATCCCGAACGGGCGGCGACTGGCAGCCGAAGACAGCGGCAAACGCCAACGCGATCCACGCAGGAGGTCGCTCCCTCACACTAGGCGTCCCCGATACCCTTCGGTCGCTCGTGCATCGGCCCGTCGGGGAGGCGCCCGTCGACGTCGACGAACCCGAACTCGTCCGCAAGCGCGCGGGAGACGAGCGCCTGCCCGGTCCGCTCGATCACCCTCTCGTCCGAAGCGAGCGCCGCGACCGCGCGACCCGTGAAGAAGAGGGACTCGGCCTTGCTGAAGTCGAGGCCTCTGACCTTCTTCGCGTTCGCTTCGTTTCGCTCGGTCAAGACCAGACCGGGCCAGAGCGACACGACGGCCACGCCGTGCGGCTTCAGCTCGTGGGCGGTATCCGCCGTGATCCGGTCGAGTGCACACTTGCCCACGCCGTAGACGACATGCCAGGCATACTCGACCGCGCCGCTCGAAGAGATGTTCGCAATGAGGCCCCCGCCTCCCTCGATCATCATCGGCGCCGCGAAGCGACTTGCGACGAAGGCGGAGCGGGTCCCCACGTCGATCATGTCGTCCCAGTTCGAGATCGGGACCTCCCAGAAAGGCTTCCCGCTCGTCAATTCGTTGGGGATGATGAACGCGTTGTTGACGAGGACGTCGAGGCGCCCCTCGTCGGCACGCACACGCTCGAAGACCGCTTCGACTGCCGCGTCATCGCGGTGATCGCAGGCGATCGCGATGCCTTTGCCGCCGACCGCGTCGATCTCGGCGGCGACGGCTTCGATCGAGCCTTCCTCGGGCGGGTCGGCGTCGGATGTCCGGCGCGCGGTCACGTAGACCGTCCCGCCCCGGGCGCCGAGTCCCACGGCGCAGCCGCGACCGATCCCTCGACTCGCTCCGGTCACGAACGCGACGCGCCCTTCGAGCGCCCGATCGATCGCGACGGGGCCGCTCACGAAGCCGCTCCCCCGGCCTTCGCGACCGGCTCGGCCTCAGCCATCGCCCCCGCGTGGATCGCCGCGTCGTCGTGGTTGAAGCGTGCGCGATAGGCCGCCGCGGCCACGTTGGGCAGGACACGCTCGAGATCCGCCGCGTCGACCCGGGACGCAAGCTCCTTCGCGCCCGCGCGCGCCAGCATCTGCGGCAGACGCGTCCGGATCCGATCCATCGCCCATTCGAGCGGATCGCCCGTCGCGGCGGGTTCGAGATGAACCATCTCGTTCGTGTTGTTCGCGTACGACACGTAGTGGTAATGGGGGTCCTCGTCGAAACAATCGAAGCGGAGAAACTCGATTCGTTCTCCGCCGGGCGACTCTTCCCCGAAGACGTGGAGCGAGACCCCGCAGTCGGCGATCTGTTCGATCCTGCCGTCGAAGCCCTCGTTGGCCTGGTGCGCCGCGGCGATCGCGTCGTCGAGCAGCCGGTACTCGACCCAGATCGTGACCGGGCCGGCCTCGAACTGCTCGCTCTGTGCCTCGACCGGCGGGATCGGCATGATGTCGTACTTCGTGACGCCGCGATCGAACTCGTGCATGGCTGGACCTCTCCGGGGACTCGGCGTATGAAGCGCCGGACCCGTCCGATTCTATCTCGTCAACGGCCGTCTGCGACGGGGTATGATTCGACGCCTCGGCGACGAGCCGAGCCCGCTGGACGAGAAGGAGACAGACATGGATCGACTGAAGAGACGACACGCGCTGGTGACGGGCGCGGCGAGCGGCATCGGCCGCGGCACGGCGCTCCGGCTCGCCGAGGAAGGAGCCGCGGTCTTCTGTGTCGACATCGCCGCCGAAGGCGCCGAAGACACGGCCGAGCAGATCACGAGTGCCGGGGGGACGGCCGCTGCCGCAGCCGTCGACGTCTCGGATCCGAGCGCCTGCGAAGCGGGCGTCGCCGCGGCCCTCGACGCGCTCGGCGGCCTCGACACCCTCGCCAACGTGGCGGGCATCCTTCGACCGGGCCACACCCTCGAGCAGGACCCCGCGATCTGGAACGCCACGATCGCCATCAACCTCACCGGCACGTTCCAGATGTGCCGGGCCGCCCTCCCCCACTTCGTGGACCGCGAAGACGGGCCGGTGGGAGGCTGCGCGATCGTGAACATCGCCTCGGCCGCGGCGCTCCAGGGCGTGCCCTACAACGCCGCCTACTGCGCGTCCAAGGCCGGCGTGCTCGGCCTGACCAAGTCCCTCGCCTCCGAGTACGCGCGTCGCGGCGTCCGGGTGAACGCGATCTGTCCGGGCGGCGTGAGCACGCCGATGACGGCGGCCGGATTTCCCGTCGACAACATCGATCCTGCGCTCTTCGCACGGATCACCCCGCAGATGCCGATGATCGCCGAGCCTACGGACATCGCGGCCCTCGTCGCCTACCTCGCTTCGGACGAGGCCCGCTTCATGACGGGTTCCGGCGTCACGATCGACGGCGGCCAGCTCGCATGAGCGGCGACGCGCCCAGGCGCGTCGATCCCTTCGCGCCGGCGCGGCTCGGACCGATCACGCTGCGGAACCGCGTCATCAAGAGCGCGACCTTCGAGGGCGTGATGCCCGATGCGCTCGTGACCGCGGAGCTGATCGATTACCACCGGCGCGTTGCCGCCGGCGGCGTCGGCATGAACACGGTCGCCTACGTGGCCGTCGCACCCGATGGCCGCACCAACCACGCCTGCCTCTACATGCGCGACGAAGCGATCCCCGGCCTGCGCAAGTTGACCGAAGCGATCCACGCGGAAGGCGCCAAGGCCTCCGCGCAGATTGGCCACGCCGGCCCCGTGGCCGACTCGAAGTCGAACGGCGTCGTCGGCTTCACCGCCTCTCGCCGATTCAACCCTCTATCGATGCGTTTCACGCCGGCGGCGACGGAGGCGGACCTCGAACGCGTGATCGACGACTTCCGCCGAACGGCGCTCGGTTGCGAGGAAGCGGGCTTCGACGCGCTCGAGGTCCATCTCGGGCACAACTACCTCTTGAGCGCCTTCTTGTCCCCGGCGCTCAACGATCGGACCGATCGCTGGGGTGGCCCCCTGGAGAAGCGCGCCCGCCTCTCACGCGAAGTTCTGAAGGCCGTGCGTGAAGCCGTCGGCGGTCGCCTCGCGATCACCGCAAAGCTCAACATGATCGATGCCATCCCGAAGGGTCTCGAGATCGAGGAGAGTCTCGCGGTCGCGAAGATGATCGAATCCGATGGAACGCTCGACGGGCTCGTCCTGACCGGCGGCAGCTCGTTCGGCAATCCGATGTTTCTCTTCCGGGGCGACGCACCGCGCTCGGAGTTCGGGGCGGCGCTCTCCCCGCTGCTTCGATTCGGGTTCAAGCTCGTCGGGCGCAAGTTCATGCCGGACACGCCCTTCGAGGAGGCCTACTTCGAGGAACACGCGCGCCGCTTCAAGGACGCGCTGGACCTGCCGGTGATTCTGCTCGGCGGAGTCAACAACCGCGCGACGATCGAGAAAGCTCTCGACGACGGCTTCGGCTTCGTGCAGATGGGGCGTGCGCTGCTCCGGGAGCCGGACCTGCTGCTCAAGATGCAGCGGGGCGAGCAAAGCGAAGGCGTCTGCATCCACTGCAACCGGTGCATGCCGTCGATCTACTCCGGGACGCGATGTCTCCTGATCGACCCGGACCCGATCGAAGCCGGGCCGCCAGTCGCTTGATCCGAAGCGTGCGCGCCGCCTAACGCGGATCGAAGCGGAACACCCGATCTCCGGGCTCGGCCCGCTCCGCCCGTCCGGTCAGCGCCTCGCCGACCTCGACGACCGTCGCGTGGGCCGCGGTCTCGGCCGCCGCCCGCCCACCGCCGGCTCCGGAATACTTGCGATCCCGATCCGCCTTCACGACCGCGTACTCGGGCGTGGCGTGCGGGACGTAGGCCAGCCGCCCTTCGACCCGCTTGTCCTCGATCCGAAGGACGACGCGATCGTCCGCGCGCACGAGCGACGGCCAGCGGTTCAACCTCCCGTCCTCGCAATCGAGGTCACAGGCCACGTACGGTTTTCCGTCGGTCACGCTGAACCAGAGCGTGAGGGACGTCTCGGCGCCGACGATCTCCATCTCGAGCTCGGTCTTCGCATCGAGACGCGTCCAGTCGAGCGCGTCGTAGGCCACCACTTCGCCGGATCGAAAAGGGCCGCCCTGAAAGATGAAAAGGGGGCCGTCGGCGTTCGATAGACCGAGCCAACCCATCGCTACGAGACCGACCAACACGCCGATCACGACCCAGATCCGCCCTCGTCCGCCTGAACCTGCTTCTTCCATGACGCTTACCCTCGTTCGCTGGTGCGCTCGAATCCTAGCCGAGCAAATGCCTCTTCGAGGCCCCTGGCCGACCGGGCTGCCCGATCTATGCGATCGTCGGGTCTCTGCACATGCGATCTGGCAGGAGCCTCCTGATGCACCACGCCGTCACCTTCTTCGGAACCGAATACTGCATGTCCCCGATCGAGCTCGCACCGGCGGTCGAGGAGCGGGGATTCGAGTCGCTCTGGGTCGCCGAGCACTCGCATATTCCGGCAAGCCGTCTCTCGCCGTGGCCCGGGGGCGCCGAGCTTCCGCAGTTCTACTACGACGCGATGGATCCCTTCGCCTGGCTCTCCGCCGCGGCCGCGGTCACGACGACGCTCAAGGTCGCGACGGGCATCTGCCTCGTCGTCCAGCGAGACCCGATCCAGACCGCCAAGCAGGTGGCCTCGATCGACAAGATCTCGAAGGGCCGCTTCCTCTTCGGGATCGGAGCCGGTTGGAACATCGAGGAGATGAACAACCATGGCACCGCGGGCGAGGGCCGCTTCCGGCTGATGCGCGAGCGGATCGAAGCGATGAAGGAGATCTGGACGCAGGGCGAGGCGTCCTACGAGAGCGAGCACGTCTCTTTCGATCGGATCATCGCGAAGCCGAAGCCGACCCAGAAGCCCTACCCCCCGATCCACGTGGGCGGTGCCTACCCCGGCGGAGCGCGACGGGCCATCCGCTACGCGAACGGTTGGATCCCGATCGGCGGCCGAGAAGAGATGGACTTCCCGGAGATGATGGCCGACTTCCGGAAGATGGCCGAAGAAGCGAACCGCAACCCCGAGGAGCTCGAGGTCTCGATCTTCGCTGCGCCGCCGGATCCCGACTTCGTGAAGCGATGCGAGGACGCGGGCGTATCGCGCGTCGTCTATGGCGGTCCGCCGGCGGGCGCGGACGTCGTTCTGCCCTTCCTCGACGAGCTGACCTCGCTCCGCTGATCCCGCGCGGCCGCGCCTACTCCTCCGCGGGAATCTGCGGAAGGGCGTAGGCGATCAGCGCGTCGTCGGACGGCGAGCCGAGGGGGAAGTGACCCCCTGCGGCGATCACGACGTATTGCCGACCTTCGGGTCCGATCCGGTAAGTCATCGGCGTCGCGTTCGCCGAGGTCGGCAGCAGCGCGTCCCAGAGCATCTCGCCGGTCTCCGCGTCGAACGCGCGGAAGGTCCGGTCGAGGGTCGCGCCGATGAAGACGAGGCCGCCCGCGGTCTGGATCGGTCCGCCCTGTGCCGGTGTCCCCCATTCGAAGAAGCGGCCGAAGGCCGGCGCGAGCTCGCGCAGATTTCCGAGGGGACGCTGCCATTCGACGTCGCCGGTCTCGAGGTCGATGCTGGTGAGCTTGCCCCAGGGCGGCGGCGTACACGGATAGCCCCAGTCCGAGAGGAGGGGCGCCCGCAGCGTCACGTAAGGCGTGCCTTCCTGGGGCTGAGCACCGACGAGGTCCGTCCCTTCGAGGTTCTCGACCCCCTCTCGCGGAACCACCTGGACGATGAAGGGGTTCTGCATCGAGTTCACGACGAGCCGCCCACTCGCCTCGTCGACGGAGAGCGAGCCCCAGTTCACACCGCCCCCGAGACCGGGATAGACGACGGAGCCCTCCGCGCTCGGCGGCGTGAAGATCCCGTCGTTGCGCAGGCCAGCAATCAGCTCGCGGCACTGAGCGCGATCGATCGGCGTGAGGCCCCAGACGTCTTCGTCGGGCAAGGCATGAGGATGGAGTGGGGCCGGCTGTGTCGGCACCGGCTGACGCGCCGCGATCACTTCGCCAGTCACGCCGCCCTGCGGCGTGTCGATCAGCTCGACGGGGAAGATCGGCTCCCCGGTCCGGCGATCGAGCAGGAACACGTGTCCCATCTTCGTCGCCTGGGCGAGGGCCGGGAAGTCCTCGCCGTTCGGGCCGCCGGGATGGGCATAGAGGACGGGCTGCGAGGCCACGTCATAGTCCCAGACGTCGTGGTAGACGGTCTTGAAATCCCACTGGACCTCCCCCGTCCGCGCATCGAGCGCGACGACGGCGCTCGCATAACGCCCGAGTCCGTGTCGCTCGCCTCCGTAGTGGTCCGGCGCGGCGTTGCCCATCGGGACGTAGACCCGGCCGAGTTCCTCGTCTCCCGAGAGCATCGACCACGCGTTCGCGGTGCCCCGCGTATACGTGGCGCCCGACGCGACGTCTTCCGCCGTGACCGGATCCATCGATTCGGGCACGGGGTCGAAGGCCCAGGCGAGCGCCCCGGTCTTCGCGTCCCACCCGCGGATCACACCACCCGGCGCGTCGACGCGCTGGCCGTCCGTCACCCACGCGCCGGTCACGACGTGGCCCGCGACCACCGTCGGCGGCGAAGTCATGTAATACTCGCCGGCCCGGGTCTCGCCGATCCCGTGCAACAGATCGACCGTGCCGTCCTTTCCGAAGTCGCGGCACGGAGCGCCGGTCTCGGCGTCGAGGGCGATCAAGCGCGCGTCGAGCGTTCCCAGATAGATGCGCGCAGAGCAGGCTTCTCCCTCCGCGACCTCGACGCGCCCCTGCGCGACGCCGCGACACAGGGGATTGTAGATCCCGTCGAGGGCCGGCTCCGCATCGAAGCGCCAGCGCTCGGTCCCCGCCTCCGCGTCGAGAGCGATGACCTGGTTGCGCGGCGTGCAGAAGACGAGTTGGTCCTCGACCAGGATCGGCGTGACCTGAAGCGAGGTCGTCGGCGTCACGTCTCCGCTCTCGAAGCGCCAGACCTCCTCCAGGCGTGCGACGTTCTCGCGATCGATCTGGGCGTTCTCGGAGAAGCGGCTTCCGCCGAGGCTTCCTCCGACGTGGGACCAACCATCGACGGGACCGGCGAAGTCGATGGGCCTGTCGTCGCTACAGCCCAGAGCCAGCATGAACAGGGCCAACAAGCCCGCGAGCATGCGGTGCGCGAAGCGCCGCCTCGACGCCTTCGATTCGCGCATCATCTCATCCCCTTCTCGAAATCGGGCGCACTCCGCGGCACCACGACGCCGCAATGGCGCAACCGGAGCGTAACCGACTCGCCCGCCGATCCGAGCCCGGACCGATCGCCCGAACGGACCCTCGGCTATCCCCAGTGCGGGTCGTCTTCGCGACCCAGCTTCTTCAGGCGCTCCACGACCGGGATCAGGACCTCGCCCTCGAGGCTGCCCTCGGTGTACCGCTTGTACCGCTCACCGCTCTCGGACCAGAGGTGGCAGGTGTTCCGGTTCATGCGCGCACGCGATTCGCGCTCTTCCCGGGAAAGCTCCGAGCGCCGAATCCCGGATTCCATCTGCTCCTTGATCCGGATCGACCACGTCGACTGCACGATCGCCGGCGCCATCGCCTGGATCAGCGCATTGGTGTGGGTGCACCCACTCGCCCCCCCGAAGAGATCCTTCGTCTTCCTCAGGAATCCGCGCGCGATGGAGAGTCCGACCAGCTTCTCGTAGTCGGCGGCGATCATCGGACAGTTCGCATGGGGATGGGATTCGAAGACGACGCTCGCCTTCGTAATCTCGAGGGAGGGATAGGCCACCCGAAGCTCGACGATCATCTGGTGGACCTCGAGCTCGTCGGGATCGTCGACGACGTAGAGGCCCGGCGGTTTCCGGTCGGAGACCACCCCGCGCACGAGGAGTTCGTCGTCCGAGACGCGATAGACCTTGGTCTCGTAGTCTCGGGTATGGATCTGTTCGAGTTCGGGCTCGTCCGGGAGAAGAGACGGCATGGCCGAGTTTTAGCACGCCGACGCCCCCCGGACGGAGGCGCCGCCCGCGCTATCGTGCGGCGCCCATGACTGCCGACGCGCCCCCCCGACCGCACACGAGCGAGCTGCTGACCGACGCCCAGCGGCGCGTGGTGATCGCGGGCATGATGGGCGGTGTCTCCCTCGCCGCGGTGGACCAGATGGTGCTCTCGACGGCGGTCGCGACGATCGCTGGAGAGCTCGGCGACATCGGCCAGGCGCCCTGGATCTTCAGCGCCAACCTGCTGACGAGCGCGTCGAGCATGCCGATCTGGGGAAAACTCGGCGATCTCTACGGACGACGGCGCGTCTTCCAGGGCGCGATCTCGCTCTTCATCGTCGCCTCGCTCGTCGCGGGGACCGCGGACTCGATGCTGGAGCTGATCGTCTGCCGCGCGCTTCAGGGGCTGGGAGGCGGCGCGCTCCTCACGATGCCCTACGCGATCCTCGGCGACATCGTGCCGCCTCGGGACCGCGCCGCCTACGTGGCCTTCATCTCCGTGGTCTGGACCGCCGCCGGTTTTCTCGGCCCGCCGCTCGGCGGCTTCTTCGTCGACGGGCCAGGCTGGCGCTGGATGTTCGTGATGAACGTCCCCGCCGCGCTCTTCGCGTTGATCGCGCTCCAGACCTGCTACCGGGTCCCGGCCCAGAGAATCGAACATCGCGTCGACTTCCCGGGCGCGCTCCTACTCTTCACTTCGGTCGGGACGCTGATCCTCTACACGTCGTGGGCCGGCGAGGCGTACGGCTGGTCGTCGCTCCGCGCCCTCGGCCTGCTGGGGACGAGTATCGCGCTCGGGGCGGCCTTCTTTGTTCAGGAACGGAGAGCCCCGGAGCCGATCCTGGAGCTTTCGCTCCTCCGGCGCCGAACCGTGTGGCCCCCGCTCCTCGCGACCTGCATCTTCGGCTTCGCGAATTTCGCGATCGCCTTCTTCCTTCCTCTCTTCGGCATCGTCGTCCGCGGCGCCAACACCGTCGAAGCGGGCTTCACCCTCGCCCCGCTCACCTTCGGACTCCTGATCGCCGGGATCGCGGCGGGGAGACGCGCCGCCGCCACCCAGCGNTACCGCCGCTATGCNTCNCTCGGCCTCGCGATCTACATCGNTGGTCTCGCNGGCCTCATCAACGCCGATGCGACCACGCCCCTCCCNCTCTTCCTCGGCTGGAGCCTGCTCCTCGGNCTCGGCAGCGGTTCGCTCAGCCCGGTCGTGGTGTCCGCGATCCAGAACGCCGTCGAAGAGCGCTACCTCGGGGTGGCGAGTTCCCTCCCCGGCTTCTCCCGGGCGGTCGCACAGACCATCGGGACGTCCGTCCTCGGCGCGTTCCTCGCCATCCGGATCACGAACCATCTTCATGCGGACGTCGCGCGTGTTGCCCCACCCGGAACGGACCTCGACCTCTTCGTTGCGAGTCCCGAAGCCGTCCGCGCCCTCGAAGGTGCGCTCCGTGACGCCGTCGTGGAGGCCTATCGCGCCGCCTTCTCCGAAACCTTCGCGCTCATGTTGGCGGTCATGGTCGGTGCGCTCGTCGTGTCGCGCTTCATGCGCGACCCAAAGCTCAGCGCCACGCCCTGACGGCGCGCCCCCTCCCCGCCCCCTTACTTCCCGATCTTGCCCCAGATCATGTCGGTCTCCGCATCGGGATCGACCAGGGTCTCGGGATTGCGCTGGTCGACGTGTCCGATCAACCCGCGATACGTGCCGTATCCGACGAGCTTGCGAAGCCGCGGCGAAAAGGCAGCGACCCGATCCCGAGACAGCGCGAGGAGCTGACTCTCTTCCTGACGGAGATACCCGGCGCAGTAGTTCGCGACGATCCCCATCCGGCGGGCCTCGCTCCGGTTCTCGCCGCCGCCGTGCCAGAGGCTGCCGTTGTAGAAGAGAACGCTGCCGGCGGGCATCTCGACCTGAATCGTATCGGGGTCCTCTCCTCGAAGCGGTCGACTGTCCGCACGGTGGGTCCCGGGAACGACGTGGGTTCCGCCGTTCTCTTCGGTGAAGTCGGTCAGCGCCCACATCGCGACCACGATGCTCGTGGGCGCGGGCCGGGGAAAACCGTACGAACCGTCGTCGCTGTGGAGGGGTTGGCTCTGCTGGCCCGGGTTCATCTCGATCGCGGTCAGCGAAGAGAGCAGACACTCGTCATCGAGCAGGGCCTCGACGACTGGAAGCGTCGCGGGACAGGTCGGCGCGGTCTCGAAGAGCGGATCGCGCGCGAGCAGGTTGAAGATGCGACGCGTCCGGTGACCGAGGAAGCGGTTCTCGCCGAAGGGAACGTCGAGCCCTTCCATCAACGCGTCGATCCGCTCGATCAACGCCTCGCGCAGCGCGTCCGGAATCAAACCCTCCCGGATCGCGAATCCATGGTCTTCGACGTCCCCGACGATCCGAGCGACCTCCGCATTCGAGAGCGGATCCACGGAAAGGGACTGAACGGGAGCAGAGGACATCGCGCGCTCTCGGAGACGGGTTTCGGCCGACGGGCCAACGGGTAGCGCGTCCCCGAGCCGGCCGGCACCATCGGGGCGTGACGACCCGCCGTCAAGGGAGAAGCGGCTTGGCCCTCGACATCGCAAAGAGAACCAGCGCCATCGGCGCCGACATACTCGGCCTCGACCTCACGAAGGCGCTTTCCGAGGCAGACTTCGCGGCGCTCCAGTCCGCCCTCGACGAGCACATGGTGCTCTTCCTGGGCGAGCACGACATCTCCCCGGCGGAGCAGCGCGCGTTTGCAGCCCGCTTCGGCGCGATCGAGCGCCACCCCTTCGCCCACCACCTCGACGACCCGGAAGACGTCGGCCTGCTCGACCAGACCGAGCCCAAGCGAGACGGCGCCAACAACTGGCACACCGACTCGACGTTCATGCCGACCCCTCCCTCCGCGCTCGTCCTCCGCGCCGTGCAGCTCCCGAGCCTCGGTGGGGACACGACGTGGGCCTCGATGGTCGCGGCCTACGATGCCCTCTCCGAACCGCTCCGGCGCGCGCTCGAGGCCCTGACCGCAACGCACGACGTGACCGGACCGCTCGTCCGGGCGATTCAGACGGGACACAGCGTAGGCGGCCTCGACGAGATCCAGGCGGCGTGGCCGCCGATCTCGCATCCCGTCGTCTGTCGCCATCCACACACCGGTCGCAAGCTCCTCTACGTGAACTCGAACTTCACGACGCGCATCGACGGGGTGACGGAACGCGAAAGCGAGATGCTCCTGCGCTTCCTCTTCGAGTGGATCCGATCTCCGGAGTTTCAAGTCCGTTTCACGTGGCGCCCGGGTTCGGTCGTCCTCTGGGACAACCGGTCGACCCAGCACTTCGCCGTGGCCGACTACGGCGAGCGCCGGATCATGCACCGCATCCAGGTCGCAGGCGACTGGTCTCCGAGCGCCTGAGTCCCAAGGGTTCCATCCCTTTCGCAGGCGGGCGTTTCGTCTGCCCGGCGACTTCGCAAGGAGCCTTCGTACGCACGTTCCTCTGCGTGCGCTCAGGCGACCCGCCCGGTCGCGGAGCGGAGCCTGTTGTCCGCGGCCTTACGCGTTCAGCCCCCGTCGCGCTCGATTCCCGTCGACGTGATCTCGTTGACGAGTGACTCCCCCCGGACGAAGCGACCCAGGTTTTCGAGGAAGAGCCCGCCGAGCCGCTTGCTTCCGAGAGGCGAATAGCCCGCGTCGTGGGGCGTGAGGACGCAGTTGTCGAGCCCCCAGAGAGGGGAACGCTCCGGAAGCGGCTCTTCGGACACCACGTCGAGGGTCGCCCCACGGATCTCCCCTGACCGAAGCACTTCGATCAGCGCGAGCTCGTCGACGACGCCGCCCCGCGCGACGTTGATGAGGACCGCATCGTCGCGCATCGCCGCGAGTTCGGAGCGGCCGATCATGCCACGCGTCTCGTCGCTGTAGGGCATGCAAAGAACGACGTAATCGCTCTCGGCCAGGAGTTCTGGGAGCCCGTCTAGGGTCACGAATCGGTCGAGATTCGGATCGTCGCAGGGCGAGCGACGACAGCCGATCGTGCGCATGCCGAAGGCCTTCGCGACCCTCGCGGTCGCCTGACCGATTCCCCCGTAGCCGACGATTCCGAGCGTGCGCGCGCCGAGGTCTCCGCTGTAGATCTCCTGCCAATGGCGGTCGGCCTGCTGCCGCTGGTGGCGCGCGACCTCCCGCTCCCAATGGAGCACGTAGGTGAAGATGTACTGGGCGATCGGCTCGCTGTGGATCCCGGACGCGTTCGTCAGTCGAACGCCCCGGGACAAGAGCGTCTCCCAGATCGGGTGGTCGACCCCGGCTCCGGGGCCCTGCATCCACCGAAGCGCCGGCTCCCCGAAAAGCGGCATCAGCGAGCGCATCGCTTTTTTGTAGCGAGACGCGCTCACGCAGAAGAAGATCACGTGGCAGCCGGCAGGATCGCCCTCGAAGCGACCTTCCGAGTCGAGGACGACGAGCTCTGGTTCGACGCCCGTTCCGCCCAGCGTCGCGATCACTTCCTCGCGTAGCGTTTCGGCGCGGTCTCCGGTCAGGACGATCTTCATTGCGGTCGGTACTCGCGACGCCTCAGCTCGCCGGCTTCACCTGGATCGGCGAGGACCACGCGCGCTCCTGGATCGTCTTCGGATAGTCCGTGCGCGGTTCGACCCCCGCGCGAATCGCGTCCCACGTGGACCAACGACAGGTCGGGTTCTCGAGAACGCGTACGTAGTAGAAGGCCCGCTGACTCGGGTCGAAATCGGGGTCCGTCCAGACCGCCGAGAGCTCCGCGTCGCCGACGTCCGTCGTGATCGAACAGTCCGAGAGATCGACCTTCGCGCCGTTGTCGGGGCACCTCCGGGTCACGGGATCGGGCGAAAGACCATCGGAGCAGGCTACATCGTTCACGACCTCGAAGGTCTCGCCTTTCGCCTCCCAGCCCTTGATGACCTGGAGCCGCTGAAGAGGCGCGGACAGCGGATCACGCGCGGCCCAAACCAGGAATCGGGGTGCACTCGACGGACCGACCTCGAGATCCGCGCCCATGGGCACACCCACCGCGTAGGCGAGCTCCGCCATGTCGGCGGCCCCGGCCATGTAGGCTTCGAGGCCTTCGCCCGCAAAGAAACGGACCGGAATTCGCGGCCCCGACGTCGCAAAGGTCTCCTTGCGCCGAAATGCGTCGTAGATGGACTCGCGGGTGTTCTCCTCGGCCCAGACCGCGGCGAGACCCGAGGCGCCGTAGGTGATCGAGGCGCTGTCCTGGTAGGCCTGCCCATCGACCTCCGTGACGAGATCGCTCGAGATCATCCTCGCCACCGTCGCCTCCACAAAAGAGAGCGGGACGGAGCCTCGGAGCTCCGCCGTCGAGTCGAGCAGGCCGATCTTCGCAAAGTAGTCGGATTCGTCGTCGGAGATCGCGGCGGTATGGGTGTCGCTCGCGCCGACCACGCCGAACTCGTAGGGGTTCGTCGCACCGCCCGCTTCCAGCTGAAGACCTCTGCGGAGCGCGTCGCGCACGTAGCTTCCGGGCGGGTCGGAGACGAGCATCGTCGCCACCCGATAGGGAGCGATCTCGAAGCCCGCCCATTCGTCCGTGTCGGAGAGGGTGGGATGGGTCTCCGACGTGCCCTTCACCTGCGTGATCTCGACGAGGGGCTCGTTCCGCATCCGCTTCTCGCCGTAGTCGTCGTCCATCGGGTTCCCGGCCCAGTCCACGAGCTTGAACATCTGACCGTTCGAGCCGTTCGAGTTGTGTGGGATCGCGAGACTCTCGACGCCCTTTTCGCGCAGAGCGTCCATCCAATCCCAGAGGCCTTCCGGATTCTGCGAATGGAAACGGGAGAAGGGGATCGACGGGAGCCGGTCGGTTCCCCGGAAGATCACATTGCGGTGGAGATTGCCCATGTCGTCGGTCGACGACGTGTACTCGTAGGCTGCGAAGGTCGTAAAGCGACCCGGTGAGTAGAATCGATCTGCCGCTTCGATCGTGTCCTCCCACACCGGACGGGTGATGCCGAAGACGAGCTCGCGGTCGAGGCGCCCCTCGGCCACGGCAGCCACCAGCTTGGGGAGCAGTCCGGAAAAGGCCGCGATCCGTTGGGGCACGCTCGACAGGTTGATGTTGTCCGGTGCATTCAGGTCATGCAGCCCCTCGGCGAAGTCGAACTTCGAG